>CAYNFH010000086.1:0-24524 GCA_964396385.1 uncultured Chthonomonadaceae bacterium
AGCAGAGAAGGATGTAGCCCGTCCTGCCCCGGCTGTGCAGCGTCGCAATGGCCCGACGCCTGTGGACCTATGCCGTACGCACGGAAGGACCACAGGCGTCTTTGTTATGGGGACGTGGAAGAAGAGGGGGAGTGCGATTTCCAATTTTCAATTTCCGATTTTCAATTCCGGATGAGGCAATTGAAAATTGAAAATGGAGTCATCGGATGTCTACTCAGTCACAAGTCGCACAGAAACGCGGGGTTTCTATTAAGTCCATCCTGCTGGCCCTGTTCGTCGCTGCCATAGCGGTCTTCGCCACCATGAACCGGGCGACCGTTCCGGTCTGGCCGCTCGGCCAGCAGTCGCTCATTGTAGTCATCGCCATCTCATTCGTACTGGGCGCGCTGGTGGGCTGGCTCATCCGGAGCATGACCCACCGCCGCGTCATCGTGGAAAGGCAAGTAGACTAGCTTTGGCCCGTCGGCAGCGCAAGCGGTGGCGTGTCGCCCCCGCCCAGCCTTCGGAGGCGGCCCGCCTCGCGGGCGCTCTGGGCTGCTCGCTGCCCGCCGCGCAGCTCCTGCTGAACCGGGGCATCACCACGCCGGAAGAGGCGGATAGCTTCCTCCACCCCTCGCTCGACCATCTGCCGGACCCGTTCCTCCTGCCAGACGCCGAGGCAGCCGCGGAGAGGTTGAAGCAGGCTCTTCACAAGCGCGAGAAGATCGCCATCCACGGCGACTACGACGGCGATGGCGTCACCTCCGCCGCGCTCTGGATGCGGCTGCTGGAGAAGCTGGGGGCGGACGTCAGCGTCCACGTGCCGCACCGCAAACGGGACGGGTACGACATGCGGAGCAAGTTCGTGGCGCAGGCGAAGGCGGACGGCGTGAGCCTCATCCTCACCACGGACTGCGGCATCCAGCGGTGCGAAGAGGTGGAGGAGGCGCGGGAGGCCGGCATCGACGTCATCGTCACGGACCACCACGAACCGGGTGACACCCTGCCAAAGGCCGTCGCGGTCGTAAACCCGCACCGCAGAGACTCCCGGTACCCTTACCCCTGCCTGGCCGGCGTGGGCGTCGCCTTCCGCGCCGGGGAGGCGCTGGTGCGGCACCTGGCGATGCCGGTCGCCTCCTACCGCAAGCACTACATCGATCTCGCCGCCATCGGCACCGTCACGGACGTGATGCCGCTTACCGGCGACAACCGCGTCATCGTCAAGCACGGACTGGAGGCGCTGCGCACCACGCGCAAGCACGGGCTGCGCGCCCTGCTGGCCTCCGCCGGCCTGGACGGCAAACCGCTCACGGCTCACAACATCGGATGGATCGTCGGGCCGCGCCTGAACGCCATTGGCCGCGTGGACGACTCCCGGCTCGCGCTGGATCTTCTCCTCACCAAGGATCCGGTGGAGGCGGCGACGCTGGCCGCCCGGATAGAGCAGGCCAACCAGGAGCGCCGGCAGGAGCAGGACCGCATTCTGGCGGACGTGCTGCAGCAGGTGGCCAACAAGGACATCCTAAGCACCGGCTGCCTGGTGGTCTCCGGTCCCTCCTGGCACGCCGGCGTGATAGGCATCGTGGCCAGCCGGCTGGTGAACCAGTTCAACCGCCCCGCCATCCTCATCGCGATAGATGAGGAGACGGGCCGGGGCAAGGGCTCCGCGCGCAGCATCCGCGCCTTTGACATCTTCCAGGCCATCACGTCGTGCGGCAGCCACCTGCTGGAGTTCGGCGGCCACTCCCACGCGGCGGGACTCTCGCTGGAGATATCGCAGATCTCCTCCTTCGCGGAGGCCATGAATGAGATCGCCACGTCCACGCTCACGGAGGAGGACTTCCAGCCGGCTATCCAGGCGGACCTGGAGATAGACCCCTCCGAGGTGAACCTGGCGTTGCTGCGGGAGCTGGCGATGTTCGAGCCGTGGGGCAGCGCCAACGAAGAGCCCGTTTTCATCAGCCGCGGCGTGCGGATAACAGACTCGAAGCGCATCGGCAAGGAGCAGCAGCATCTCAAGCTCATGCTCAAGACGGAGGGGCGTTACCCGCTGCCCGCGCTCTGGTGGCAGTCAGGGGACCTGGCCGACCACCTGCACCCGGGCGACGCGATCGACCTCTGCTACCGGGCGCAGCTCAACTTGTTCAATGGCAGCACCACCGTCCAGCTCTGCGTGGAGGACCTCCGCCCGGCGGATGTGGAGGAGTGGTGAGAGGTGAGAGGTGAGTCGGGATTCCGGTCCCTCCCCTTACCAAGCGGAGGGGAGATTCCCCCTCCTTCGCAAGGAGGGGGTTAGGGGGAGGTGGGAACCGGGCGGGACCGTGCCCGGCGACTAAAGTCGCGGGCTACGCAAGCGCAAAGTCCGCCTCCGCGGACTCTCGGAGGGCCGGGACGGCGCCCGGCCCCTACAGTGACGACTGACGACTGACTACTTATGACTGGCTCCTTCCGCCGGGAACCGGCCGGCAGAACTGAACGCTAAACAGTTCCGTGACACAGACTCAGACACAACTGAATACCGAAATAGACGCCACCTTCCGCAGGCTGCTAAGCACCCTCGCCCGGTACAACCCGGACGCGGAGTTCGACCGCCTGCGGAAGGCCTATGCGTTCGCCCGCGAGAAGCACGAGGGCCAGTTCCGCCTTTCCGGCGAGCCCTACATCACGCACCCGCTGGCGGTCGCCGAGATCCTGGCCGGCCTGGAGATGGACCCCCAGACGCTCGCCGCCGCCCTGCTGCACGACGTGGTGGAGGACACCACCGTGACGGCGGAGGAGCTGGCCGAGAGGTTTGGGCCGGAGGTCGCCGGATTGGTGGACGGCGTCACCAAGCTGGCCCTGGTCCAGCAGGACCTGTTCGACTCCCACTCGCCGTCGCCTATCAGCGCGCCATCCACGCCACAGGAGACCGTCCGCGCCAGGAAGCGGGAAGAGACGGTCAAGACGGCCGCCAACCTGCGCAAGATCTTCCTGGCCATGGCCAAGGACCTGCGCGTGATGATCATCAAGCTGGCGGACCGGCTGCACAACATGCGCACACTGGACTCCATGCCGGAGCAGAAGCGCAAGCGGATAGCCCAGCAGACGCTGGAGATCTTCGCGCCGCTGGCACATCGGCTGGGTATCTGGCAGATGAAGTGGGAGCTGGAGGACCTCGCCTTCAAGTACACGGAGCCGGAGAAGTACGCGGAGCTCGCGGCGCACGTGGCGGCCACCCGGGTGGAGCGGCAAGACGAGGTGGACGAGGCCATCCGCATCCTCAAGGAGCGGCTGGCGGCAGAAGGGCTGCCGGATGCCCACATCATGGGCCGGCCCAAACACCTCTACAGCATCTATCAGAAGATGCTCAAGCAGGAGCTGGACTTCAAGGAGATCTACGACCTGGTCGCGCTCCGGGTTATTGTCCACACGCGGCAAGAGTGCTACCACGCGCTGGGAGTCGTGAGCTCGCTGTGGGCGCCGATCCAGGGCATGTTCAGCGACTACATCGCGCGCAGCAAGAGCAACTTCTACCAGTCGCTCCATACCAAGGTCGTGGGCCCGCGCGGCAAGCCGCTGGAGGTGCAGATCCGCACGTGGGAGATGCACCGCACCTCGGAGTTCGGAGTGGCGGCCCACTGGGCGTACAAGGAGAAGGGGGAGGGCGGGAAGGCGAGCGACCAGTTCGAGCGCAAGCTCTCCTGGCTCCGCCAGCAGCTCTCGGACTGGCAGGAGAACTCGCGCGACTCCGGCGAGTTCCTCCGCTCCGTGACGGAGGACCTTTTCTCCGACCAGGTCTTCGTCTTCAGCCCCAAGGGCGACGTGATCGACCTGCCCGCCGGCGCGACTCCCGTGGACTTCGCCTATCGCATCCACTCGGACGTGGGGAACCGCACGGTGGGCGCCAAGGTGAACGGCAAGATGGTGCCGCTCTCCTACAAATTCAAGAACGGCGACTACGTGGAGATCATAACGCGCTCCAACAGCGCGCCGAGCCGGGACTGGCTGGCCCTGGCCAAGACCAGCCACGCGCGGAGCAAGATCAAGGCGTACTTCAAGAAGCTGCTCCACGCGGAGAACGTGCAGAAGGGCCGGGAGATGCTCACCCACGAGGCGGAGCGGCTGGGCCTGGATCCGCACGCGCTGCTGAAGGACGAGGCGCTGCGCGCGGTGGCGGTGCAGTTCAACGTGCCGAACGAGGTAGAGCTGCTGGCCTCCATCGGCTACGGCACCACTGCGGCCGGCGCGGTGATCCACAAGCTGCAGCCGGAGCCGCTCGCGCCCAAGGGCATCGTGCTGGGCGGGCGCAAGGCGGATGAGAGCAAGCTGCGCGTTACCGCGGGCGGTGTGGACAACGTCATGTTCCGGCGCTCCCGCTGCTGCCTGCCCATCCCGGGCGACGAGGTGGTGGGCTACGTCACGCGCGGGCGCGGCATGGCCCTGCACCGCGCCGAGTGTCCCAACGTGCGCCAGTACCAGGAGACCGAGCCGGAGCGCCTGGTGCCGGTGGAGTATGCGGGCAGCGAGTCGCAGGTCTACAGCGTGAACCTGGTGGTGACCACGCTGGACCGCACGGGGCTGCTCGCGGACGTTGGGAATATCTTTGGGGAGATGAAGACCAACATCACCTCCGTCCGCACCCAATCCCACCGGGACGGAACGGCCACGCTGGGGTTGAGCCTGGAGGTGAAGGACGTGGACCACCTAAACCGCCTCTGCCTCGCCGTCCGCCGCCTCTCCGACGTCCTCGACATCGAGCGCGCCCTCGGTGGGAGAGAGAAGTAGAGTTCGGTTAGGAACCGGAACAAGCAGACTCCTCACTGCACCCTGCGCCTCTACCCCGGAATCCCCGTTTCACCTCTCCACACCGGTAACTCCGCATCGCCCCGTGTGCCTGACGCAGTCGACGTAAGCTGTCAGTGGTCCTGCCCCGATTTCGTGGACAGTGAGTTAAGCTGCCATCTGTAGTGGTTGCTGCCGCTCGAACTCTTCTGGACTTTGGTACCCGAGCGCCGAGTGGCGGCGTTTGCGGTTGTACCAGGTCTCAATCCAGGCGAACACGGCAGTTCTGGCCTCTTCGCGCGTGAAAAAGCGTTGCCTATGGACCAGTTCCCTCTTTAGGGAGGCAAAGAAGCTCTCGACAGGCGCGTTGTCGTAGCAGTTGCCCTTGCGGCTCATGCTGCAGGTGACGCCGGCCGCCTTGAGCCTTCTCTGGTAGTCGTCACTGGCGTACTGGCTGCCGCGGTCGGAGTGACAGAGCAGCGCCCCGGCTGGGGCCGGCGAGAAGAGAGAGCCATGTCCAAGGCGTCCAGGACCAAAGAACGCTCCAGGGAGGATTGCATAGACCAACCCACCACGCGGCGGGAGTATAGGTCCAGCACGGCGGACAGGTAGAGCCAGCCTTCCTTGGTCCAAAGATAGGTGATGTCACAGGACCAGCGCGTGTTGGCCACGGCGCAAGCAAACTCCTGGTTCAACAGGTTCTGGGCAACCGGCAGCGCGTGTTTGGAATCGGTGGTCACTTGGAACCGGCGCGGCGCAACCGCTCGGATGTGGTGCTTCTTCATGATGCGGGCGACCCGCTTTCTGCTGCAGAGGATGCCATTGGCCCTGAGCTCTTGCTGGACACGTGGGCTGCCATACGTGCCTTTGCTCTGCTTGTAAGCGGTTTTGATATGCGCCAACAACTCTCTTTCCTGCTGGCTCCTCGGGCTCTCTTTCCGGCCTATCCAGGCGTAGTAACCGCTTGGAGAGACCTTCATGACCCGGCAGAGACAGACCAGGGAGTATCGCCCTTCTTTGATTTGGGCTCTGATGAACGGGTATCTCACGAAGGGCGGGCGGTGAAGATACCCACAGCCTTTTTTAGGATTTCATTCTCCTCCTTTACACGCGCGAGTTCTTTCTTAAGGCGGGCAAGCTCCGGGTCTTTGGGCCGGCCTCGGCCTGGAAAGGCAACCTCCCGCTCAGCAACTGTCGATAGTCGCCGCTTCCAGCGGTGCAGAATGGTGGGATGGACGCCGAGCTCGCGCGCTGTCTCCTGGACATTGCCGCGCTCCTCGGCCAGGCGCACGGCTTCGCGCTTGAACTCTTCGGAGAAAGACCTCTTCTCGGGCACGGACATAGAGCCTCGCTTTCTAGCCCAGTGGGCGGATGGATCCAGTATGGATCCAGGCGGGCTAGCTTTTCTCTATGTCCTCGGATTCGGGGGAGGGCCAGAATCGACTGACCCGCCTTTTGTGGGCACGTTGGTTCGACCAAGTTGCCGACTACTTCGCGGATTCTGCCAACAAATGGGATGCGATGGCATTGTCGCTCGAGCCGGCGAAACGAGACGTCCTCCGGAAGATCCTAGCCGCTAGCTTCGCAGAGCCGTACGACGAAGTTGCGGTTGAAGCACTCAAAGGCCAATACGCTGACTTCGTCGCAGATCAAGGAATCTACGGCGCCAATGCGCTGCACGACGCTTGGGCAAGTGTTTTGTGCCGGCAAATATCTGCGCTGCTCCAGACCAACCCCGACTGATCCAGGGACTTGGTCAGCGCACGTTTTGCTGTCGGCGTCGTCCAATTGGCTCTCGGAGGCAGCCCAGTCTCGGCTATAATGGTACGAAGTGTGGGCGCCGCTTGGCCCCCCGACCCAGGCGAAAGGGGTGATCGATGGACTGTCCGGATTGCAATCAAAGCGGTTTGGCTCAAGAGCCGGTAGAAGGCACTGTTCATCGCTGTCCCCGTTGCGGCTGGACGCAGGTCGCTCTTAGCAGTAGCGGGACCGATCAACACAGTGCCGCTCGCTTGCTCGACTCGCCTAACTTTGCCACCCGCGATAGAGAAGTCTGTGTAATCTGCGGTTCGACCCGGGCACAGGTGGAAAAGCTCATGTCAGGAGTACTCGGAAGCATCTGCACCCGTTGCGTCGAGCTATGTGCAGAGGTGCTCGCGGAGGCCCGCTCGCAGGGCACGACGCGACTTCGCGAAGGCGAAGGCAAGCCCTGAGCGACCACCTCACCCGCGGTCCCGGTTTCTCCCAGCTCCGCCGCAGAGACGGTGACCTATGGCCACGGCTCTAACGGGCGCACCCAGAGCGTCCACGACAACCGGGGAACCACAACGATCGCCTACGAGACCGGAAACGACCGCGTCTCCTCGGTCACAGATCCGGTGACCGGCGCCGTCTCCTACACTTATGGCCTTAGCGGCGAGCGGGCCAGCATGTCCCTTCCAGGAGGCGGCACCTGGAACTATGCCTGCTCCAGCGGCGCGCTGAAGCTCATCGAGCCCAAGGACGACCCGAGCTCCATCTCTCACATGCTCCAGAGCATCACAGATGGCCAGGGACGGGTAGCGCGCTTCCGTACAGGCGGACGAGGGCTGAGGGTTCCTCTGGCGCTCAATACCAGTAGATTCGCCACAACCGGGGTTCGGCGGCATCACTGGCCGGGAACCGCGGTTTGGGGGCACTCTCCCCCAAGAATTACTGCTTGCAATCCTGCCGGATTTTCGTCCCGCGGCCCGAATCGGGCCAAAAACCAGTAGAAATACGGCAGGTAATTCTGTAACTTTTTCGCCGTCTGCGCCGTAGTATATAGTAGAGATCGCTCGCCGGCCCGCACTCCGGCTCCAACAACCGCATAACCCGGGTAGCTGAAGTCCATGCGCCCGCCTTTGGAACGAGGTCCCTCACGCGAAGAGGCCGCCTCCTCCGGGGCGGGCGCTTTCGTTGTTGCCCAGAAGCAGCAAGAACTCAAAAGCTAGCTCGGCGGGAGCCTCGCGCTCCCAACAGATTGCTCAAGAGTGCACCAAACCGGAAGTCTGCCGCGGCCGTCTTCCAGGCAGCCGCGCCGCGCGGCTGCGTTCCGGCCGATGCGGGAGGGGAGTGGGGAGGGCCGGCAGGGTGAGGCGACGCCCGGCACTCCCGCAACGCACACTCGCACTGCTACAACCGGGCGGCGGAGGCTCGCCCGAGAGGCCCACCCCACACAGGGCTGCAAGAAACGCCACTGTATCCGGAGCCTAAGAGAATCCGGCAGAAGGAAAGAAACTCATGCACAACAACATGTCCACCCAGTCCCACCGGAAGGACCTGGAAATCTCCACCGTCCTCCTGCCGCCGGACCCCTCCTCCTGGACCGTCTCCCTGGACCAGTGGCAGGAGGCAGGCCGCAGCCTCATCCACCAGGAGCAGCGCAACCGTCTCTCCATGTGCTTCGCCATCGGCGACTGGTACAACGCGGGTCACCTCAAGTGGGGCAGCCGCGCCAAAACCGTCGCCTCCGCCCTCCCACAGATGAGCTACAGGTTGGTGCGGGAATGCGCCTACGTGGCCAAGCGCTTTCCCCAGGAGCACCGATCCTCTTCTCTGCCCTGGAACCTCTACCGTGGTCTCGCTCCTGTCCCGCAGGAGCAGCGTTTCCTCTGGCTCAAACAGGCCGAAAGCGGCAGCATCCCTCCGGACCAGTGGACTGCGCAGCTCAGCGCAATGCGCTGCGAGCGCTCCGCCGCTACATCCCGTGTCGGCGGAGGCCGACGCTCGGCCAACGGCCACTCAGCGCCGGACCTTGGTCCGTGCGCGCGTTCGGCTGCGCCGCAGTCCCGCCAAGCTCCATCAACCGCCGGCCAAACGGAGCCGGTGTCGCATTCCGAGGACGGTAATTTGACACGCGCGTGTCAAATTGCAGGAGAAGCGCCGATTCGGCCTGCGCCAGAGGCGGATGGCTCGAATCTGGCGCCGCCGCGCCATTTTGAGACAATGTCTCACCGGCGCACGCCGCCGTGCCCGGCAGGTGCTGCCAGACAGAGCGCCGGCAGGAACCACAAGGATGTCACTTTGCCGCATCCGGGCTTTACCGGCCCTGCCAGGAACTCCTATGATGATACAATGGTCATTGCCGATCCCGGCACGCCCGGCGGAGCCAGACCTCCGGATCGTTGCCATCGCATTTTCGTGCGAACTGGCGCTCGTTCCCGGTAACATTCGGCACTTTCAACGTATCAAAGACTTAGAGGTGGAGTGCTGGCTTTGAGCCCTCCTGAATTCTATCCTCGCGCGACAGAGATGATTCTCGGTAAGTTCCACCGTACGATTCGACGCAGCGTCTTCCTGGCGGCACTGTCCGCTCCCATACTCGGCCTTCTCGGCGCGAGCGCGCTCCCAACCGCCAGTGCGCGCCCGGGAGAGCAGATCTTCCGGCAGCAGTGCGCCGCGTGCCACGGGGCGAAGGGGCAGGGGACGAAGGCTTACAACAAGCCGCTGGCCGGCTCAAAGTCCGTGGGCGAGCTCGCGAGCTTCATCGCGAAGTCCATGCCGCCCGGAGCGCCCCGCAAGCTCCCGAAGGCGGACGCCCAGCGCGTAGCCGGCTACATCTACAGCGCCTTTTACTCACCCCTGGCGAGAGCCCGTAACCGCCCCGCGCGCGTAGAGCTCTCGCACCTCACCGTGCGCCAGTACCGCAACACGCTCACGGACCTCATCGGCAGCTTCCGCCCCGCCATCAAGCTGGACGACCGCCATGGACTGAGTGGCGAGTACTTCAAGACCGGCCACTTCGATAGTGGGGACCGCGTCCTCCAGCGCCTGGACCCGGAGATTCACTTCGATTACGGCACGGGCGATCCGGACAAGACGCAGCCGGATCCGTACCAGTTCGCCATGCGGTGGGAGGGCTCGGTCATCCCCGCAGACACGGGCGAGTACGAGTTCATCGTCCGGACGGAGCAGGCGGCCCAGCTCTGGATCAACGACATGGAGCGCCCGCTCATAGACGCGCTGGTGAAGTCCGGTAACGACAACGAGTACCGCGCCACGATCTACCTGGTGGGCGGCCGGCCGTACCCGCTCCGGCTGGACTTCTCCAAGGGCGTGCAGGGGGTGGACAACCTCGCGGAGGTGCGGAAGAAACCCCCGGCCAGGGCTTCGCTGAGCCTGGAGTGGCGGCCGCCGAAGCGGCCCGCGGAGGTGATCCCGCAGCGGTGCCTCTGCCCGGTCGTGGTCCCGACCGCCTACGTCGCCTCCACACCGTTCCCGCCGGACGACCGCAGCGCCGGCTTCGAGAGGGCGGATTCCGTGTCCAAGGAGTGGGAGCAGGCCACCACGGATGGGGCTATCGACGCGGCGCGCTACGTCACCGCCCATCTCAAGGAGCTGTCCGGGGCGGGGGAGGACGTGCAGGACCGCCCGGCAAAGCTCCTCGCCTGGTGCCGCACCTTCGTGGAGCGTGCCTTTCGCCGGTCGCTCACTCCGGCGATCGAGCGACTCTACGTGGACCAGCCGTTCAAGGGCGCTCCGGACCCCGAGACTGGCTTAAAACGGGTGGTCCTGCTGGCGCTCGCTTCCCCTCGCTTCCTGTACCGCGGCCTGAATGCCGCGTCGCCGGACGCGTATGACGTGGCTTCCAGGCTCTCCTTCGCGCTCTGGGACTCGCTGCCGGATCAGGAGCTGCTCAAGGCCGCCGCGAGCGGGCAGCTCTCCACCCGGGAGCAGGTCGAGCAGCAGGCAAGCCGCATGGCCCAGGACCCGCGCGCCTGGTACAAACTGAGGGACTTCCTGCTCCAGTGGCTCAGGGTGGACAACTACCCGGACCTCTCGAAGGACCCGAAGAAGTACCCCGGCTTCGACCAGTCGATTGCGGCCGACCTGCGCACCTCGCTGGAGCTCTTCCTGCAGCAGGTGGCCTGGAGCGAAAGGTCCGACTTTCGGGAGCTGCTGCTCTCGGACAGGCTGATGATGGACGGCCGGCTGGCGAAGATCTACGGCTGCGGACTGCCGCAGGACGCGCCGTTTGAGCCGGTGGAGCTGGATCCCTGCGAGCGCGCCGGCGTGCTCACGCACCCGTACCTGCTCTCCAGCTTTGCCTATGTGGACGGCAGCTCGCCCATCCACCGCGGAGTGCTCATCGCCCGGAGCCTGTTGGGCCGTGCGCTCATGCCGCCGCCCCAGGCGTTTACGCCGCTTCCGTCCAGCCTGCACCCTCACATGACCACCCGCCAGCGTGTGGCCCTCCAGACCAAGCCGGCGGCGTGTCTGGGCTGCCACGGAATGATCAACCCGCTCGGCTTCACGCTGGAGAAGTTCGATGCCATCGGGCGGCTGCGCACCGAGGACAACGGCCAGCCGGTGGACGCCAGTGGCAGCTACAAAACGCGCGACGGGCAGGTGGTCCGATTCCATGGCGTGCGCGATCTGGCCCGCTATCTCGCGACCAGCGACGACGCCCATACGGCGTTCGTGGAGAAACTGTTTCAGTATATGATGAAGCAGCCGGTGCAGGCGTACGGGCCCGCCGCCCTGCCGGAGCTGGAGAAGAGCTTCGCCGCGAATCAGTTCAGCATCCGCAAGCAGATGGTAGCCACCGCAACCCTCTGTGCGCTGAAGTGATAAACTGTCGGTACATGAATCGGATGCTGCCGAAAGGAATGAACATGAGCTACAGGAACACAAGGCGGGAGTTTCTGCGCGATCTGGGACTCAGCGCGGCAGTACTGCCGTTCGTAACCAACCTACCCTGCCTCGCCGCGCCCAACCAGAAGCACCGCAAGCAGCGGCTGGTCATTATGTTCAGCCCGGACGGCGTTATCCCGAACACATTCTGGCCGGATGAGGAGGGCGAGCAGTTTACCCTCAAGGACAGCCTTAAGCCTCTGGAGCCGTTCCGCAGCCGCACCCTGGTCCTGCACGGCGTCTGTGACCGCGTGCGCGGCGACGGGGACAACCACATGCGCGGCATGGGGTGTCTCCTGACCGGCATCGAGCTGTTTCCGGGCAACATTCAGGGCGGATCGGACACCCCGGCCGGCTGGGCGAGCGGCATCTCCATCGACCAGGAGATCAAGGGATTTCTCCAGAAGGACCCGGCCACCCGTACCCGCTTCGGCTCGCTGGAGTTCGGCGTTCTGGTGCCGGAGCGCGCCGATACCTGGACCCGCTGGTCCTATTCCGGACCGAACAAGCCCATCGCGCCCATCGACAACCCCTATCAGATGTTCGCCAGGCTGTACGGCCGCGCCAAGGACCAGGAGAACCTCAAGAGCGTGCTGGACGACCTGAAGGATGATCTGGCCACGGTGCGCGCCCACGTTGCCATGGAGGACCGGCGGATCCTGGACGAGCACGCCGCCCTGGTCCGGGAGATGGAGCTGGAGATCCGCTCATCCAATGCCAGTGATGTGGGCCACGCGGTGCCGGTTCTGGAGCCGGGCATCCGCCGCGACAACGACAATATGCCGCAGATCAGCAAGCAGCAGATAGATCTGCTGGTGAACAGCTTCGCAGCGGACTTCGCGCGCGTGGCTACCCTTCAGTACACCAACTCGGTGGGCCAGGCGCGCATGCACTGGCTCAATATCGGCGAAGGCCAGCACGACCTTTCCCACAAACCGGACGAGGACAAGGACGCTCAGGACAAGCTCACCCGCATTAACCAGTGGTACTGCGGCCAGCTCGCCTACCTGGCCAGGCGCCTCTCGGAAACGCCGGAACCGGGCGGCTCGGGCAGCCTGCTGGACAGCACGCTCATCGTCTGGACCAACGAGCTGGGCAAGGGGAACTCGCACACGCTGGACAACATCCCCTTCGTGGCCGTCGGCAGCGCGCCCGGCTTCCGGATGGGCCGCGCCGTCAAGTTCTCTCGCGTGCCCCACAACCGGCTGCTCATGTCGCTGGCCCACGGCTTCGGCCATCGCATCACCCGCTTCGGCAATCCGGACTTCTGCGGCGACGGGCCGTTGAGCCTGACGTGACCCGGTGGGCTTAATCCACGCCAGCGGCGAGAGGGGAGGGGTCCTCTTCAGGCTCGCCAACCGGGTCTACAGCAATATGGGAGGGCTGGCGGCGGAGGAGGCCGCCGAGAACCGCCGAGAGGAGCATGAGCGCTGTGGCCGTGTAGAGACCCGCGGTGTAGCCGCCGCCGTTGTGCTCCTTGAGGTAACCCATAATCGTGGGGCCGAAGAAGCCGCCCAGGTTCCCCACGGAGTTGATCATCGCGATCCCGCCGGCCGCCGCCCGCGCGCCGAGGAGGTTGGTGGTCAGCGCCCAGTAGCTGCCCGCCCCGATCCGCTCTCCCAGGGCGTTCAGCGCCAGGGCCGCGACGGTCCACTCGGCGCTGGGCGCGAAGACCAAGCCCAGGAACCCCAGTGACGCCACCGTGTAGCCCATCGCCACGTGCAGCCTGCGTCGCCCGGTCCGGTCCGAGTGGCCCGCGGCGATGGTCATGGCAATGGCCCCCACTATCGCCGGCACGATTCCCACTGTGGCCACGAACGAATCGGACCATGCTCCTCCGCTCCGCGCCTTGATGAGCTGCGGCCCGAAGAACCCGACCGCGTTGCCGGCCGTAGCGGAGATGAGGAAGATCAGGCACATCTGGAGAATGCGCGGCTCTAAGAGCGCAACCCGCAGCGAGAGGTGCTGCACGCACTGTTTGTTGCGCGCCTCGCCGGCCAGCCGCGCGGCCAGCCATCGCTTCTCCTCCGCGCTCAGCCAGTCCGCCTGCGCGGGCCGGTCCGGCAGGAGGGCCAGCACCACAAAGCCCAGCAGGATAGAAGGCACACCTTCCAGGATGAAGATCCACTGCCAGCCGGAAAGGCCGAGCAGCCCGTTCATCCTTAGCAGCAGCCCGCCGAGCGGACCACCGAACAGCCCCAGCACCGCCGTCAGCGCCAGGAAGCGTGAGATGGCGCGGGCCCGGGAGGTGGCCGGGACCCAGTAGGTGAGGTAGAGGATCACCCCCGGGTAAAAACCTGCCTCCGCCAGTCCCAGCAGGAACCGCAGCGCATAGAAGCTGATGGGAGACCGGACAAACAACATGGCGGTGGAGACGGCCCCCCAGGTCATCATGATGCGCGCGATCCACCGCCGCGCGCCCACGCGCTCCATGATGAGGTTGCTCGGGACCTCAAACAGGAAGTACCCGACGAAGAAGAGCCCGGCGCCGAAGCCGTACACCTCGTCGCTGAAGCGCAGGTCCTGCTTCATGGTGAGCGCTGCGATGCTCACGTTGCCCCGGTCCAGCAGGCAGAACACGTAGAGGATGGCCACGAAAGGGGCGAGCCGGGCCATTACTTTGGCCACAATGGCCCGCTCGGTCTCTATCGCTCGGAAGGGGTCGGTGCCGTTCATGTTGCGACTACTTGCGCGACACCGCGCAGGATTCCTGCCGTCCAGGGGGCGCACGCGAAAACGAGCTCTGCCGGCGTTGCGACCGGCAGAGCTCGCTGAATCCTGGCCTGGACTCAGATTCTTTCGATCAGCCCCATCCACCGTTTCCACGCTTCGGTGTGGGCATGCCGGTTGGCAGGCACGGTGCAGCGCGAGCTCTCCCAATACGGTATCCTTGATGCCGGTTCGGCATTTCGGCGAGGAGGATTGTGCCATGGACGATTTAGCGCCGCTCAGGGAGCACCTGGTCAAACTGCTTCGCGGCGGGCAGGCGTACGATACGTTCGAGGAGATAGCCAGCGAGTGGACCCCGGAGCTCCGGACCCGCATCCCAAACGGAGTGGAGCACAGCGCGTGGCAGATCCTGGAGCATATGCGCATCTGCCTGCGCGATATCCTGGACTTCAGCCAGAACGAAGAGGAAACCTACGTTGAACGCAAGTGGCCGGACGAGTACTGGCCCAGCACGCCCGGCCCGGCTGATTCCAACGGTTGGGACCAGACTGTCCGCGCGTACCTTGCGGACCGCGAGGAGATGGATGCCCTGGTACGCGATCCTAACCGGGACCTGTTCTCGCCCTTCCCGTGGGGCGACGGTCAGACCCTGCTGCGTGAGGCGCTCCTGGCTGCGGACCACGCGTCCTACCATCTGGGCCAGCTCGTGACCCTCCGCGGTCTCTTCGGTTGATCCGAATGGGCATCATCCGGCCACTGCTCGTCTTGCTGCTGACCGCAATGGGATTCTCGAATATGAACAGCCCGCGCTGGGAAGTCATTGGGCCGGGTGGGGGAGGGGCGCAGTTCCATCCCACCATCAGCCCGCACGACCCGAAATCAGTCCTGGTTGCCTGCGACATGACGGGAGCGTACGTAACGCACAACGGCGGCGAGTCCTGGCGGATGTTCAACCTGCGCCAGCCGGTACGCTTCTTTGCGTTTGACCCGAAGGACCCCAGGACGGTCTACGCGCAGTCCGCGGGGCTCTATCGCAGCGAGGACGGCGGCGCCACCTGGAGTCTGGTTTACCCTCCTCCGGAAAAGGTTACGGGGGTGCAAGTAGCCGGTGACCATGGCGAGGCGCGCCTCGCCACCACAGACGGTTCCAATGATCGTGTCACCGCGCTGGCCATCGATCCAGCGGACTCGCGCATCCTCTACGCCGCTGTCGAAGGCGCAGGCGCTCCTCATCTCGAGGTCTCACACGACCGCGGCGCAACCTGGAGCAGCGAGGGCGAGCTCCCGTTTTCCGCCCGGCACCTCTATGTCAATCCCAGGTCTCCGCATGACGACCGCGTGCTGTACCTGGCCGGATCGTCGGCCGTGGCAGTTCGCCAGGGCAAGAATTGGAAGGCGGGTCCGTCCCCGCTCGGGCGGGGCCGGCTGCTGGACATCGTCATGGGGTTCCGGGGCGGGAATGTTACCCCCATCGCGTACGCGGTCAGTTACCAGAAGCTTTATGTCTCCGAGGACGCCGGAGCAACCTGGCGGGAGTCCTCTCTGGAAGGACCCGTGCGCTTTGCCGCCGTAGCGTGCTGCGCCAACCATCCGGAGGTGGCCTATGCTTCCTACAGAGGGCTGCGCCGGGGCGATCAGACCTTCCACGGCGTCGCCCGCACGTCGGACGCGGGCCGCACCTGGAAACTCGTCTGGCAGGAGACGGAGCAGCCCGCCTCCAACGTGCACGACCCCTGGATCACGCCGGTCTTCGGGACGGGTTGGGGCGAGAACCCCATCCACCTGGGCGTCGCACCGAGCGACCCGGACGTCTGCTACGCCACCGACTTTGGTCGGACCATGCGCACCACCGACGGCGGCAAGAGCTGGTACGGCGTCTACTCACGCGCGCTCGACGGCGGCTACACTTCGACCGGGCTGGACGTGACCACCTGTTACGGCGTCCACTTCGACCCCTCCGCCCCACGACGACTCTTCATCTCATACACCGACATCGGGCTCTTCCGTAGCGAGAACGGTGGGAAGAGCTGGATTCCCTCCCATGACGGCGTACCGCGGCGATGGTTGAACACCACCTACTGGTTGGCCTTCGATCCGGACGTCCAGGGCCGCGTGTGGGGCGTGATGAGCGGCGTACATGATCTGCCGAGGCCTAAGATGTGGCGGGAGCGGGAGCCCATCGACTTCAACGGCGGCGTCTGCCGGAGCGACGACGGCGGAAGGACGTGGCAGCGGAGCACCAACGGCATGCTGGAGACCGCCGCTACCCACATCCTCCTGGACCCGCATAGCCCGGCCGGTGCTCGCACCCTGTACGTGACCGGCTTCGGCCGTGGCGTCTACAAGTCCACGGATGGCGGAGCAATTTGGACTCTCAAGAACGCCGGAATGGAGCGCGAGCAGCCCCTCGCATGGCAGCTCTCTCTCAGCCAGGATGGCTCGCTGTACCTGGTGGTGGCGCGCGCCAGCGAAGACGGCAGCTTCGGCAATGCGCAGGACGGCGCGCTCTATCGCTCTACCGACGGCGCGGAGCACTGGGTCAGGCTACCGCTGCCGCCGGAACTCAACGGACCCAACGCGTTGACAGTGGATCCCCGGGACGCAAAGCGGCTGTACCTGTCGGCCTGGGCGCGTGACGAAAACGGAGTTGCAAAGGCCGGCGGAATCTACGTGTCTACCGACGGCGGGGCCACGTGGCGGCGCACCCTGGAGCACGACCAGTACATCTACGACGTGACGGTGGATCCACGAAACTCCGACATGCTCTATGCCTGCGGCTTCAGCTCCTCCATCTGGAAGTCCACCGATCGGGGCGAAACCTGGAAGAGGCTGCGTGGGTATAACTTCAAGTGGGGCCACCGGGTGATCCCGGACCCGCGCGACCCCAGCCGGCTCTACGTCACTACGTTTGGAGGCAGCGTCTGGCACGGTCCGGTCGACGGAGATCGTGCCGCCGAGGAGGACATCGTGACTCCCGTATTGCGGTACTCAGACGAATGAAGAGGGGGCCACTGGGGCCCCCTCCGCTCGTTCGCTGTTCCCGGTCAGTATTTCGGTACGCTCGGGTCTATTTCGTCCGACCAGGCCGTCACGCCGCCCTTCAGGTTCTTCAGGTTCCGGAAACCCTTGGACTTGAGAAAGTCCAGCACCTTCTGGGAGCGCTGCCCGGACCGGCAGTGGAGGATGATCTCCTGGTTGGGGTTCAGCTCCTGGTAGCGGTTCGGCACGTCGTTCATAGGAATGAGCGTTGCATGCGGGATGACGGCGATCTCCGCCTCGTACGGCTCGCGCACGTCGATGAGCGTGGGTCGCTCGCCCCGGTCGAACCGCTCCTTCAGTTCGCGCACCGTGATCTCCTCGGGGTTCTTCTCCCCTGCCACCGCCTCAGGCCGCGACGGGATACCGCAGAACTCCTGGTAGTCGATCAGGTGCGTGATGGTGGGGTGCTGGCCGCAGATGGGGCAGTTGGGATCCTTCCGCAGCTTCAGCTCCCGCCACTGCATTTTGAGCGCGTTGAAAAGCAGCAGGCGCCCGATGAGCGGCTCGCCGCTGCCCAGGATGAGCTTTACCGCCTCCGTGGCCTGGAGGACCCCTATCATGCCCGGGAGGATGCCCAGCACTCCGCCTTCGGCGCACGACGGGACCAACCCGGGCGGCGGCGGTTCGGGATAGAGGCAGCGATAGCAGGGACCCTTCTCCGCCCAGAAGACCGACGCCTGCCCCTCGAAGCGGAAGATGGAGCCATATACGTTGGGTTTGCCCAGGAGGACACAGGCGTCATTCACCAGGTACCGCGTGGGGAAGTTGTCCGTGCCGTCGATGATGATGTCAAAGTCCTTCAGAATATCGAGCGCGTTCTCTGACGTAAGGGCGGTCTCGAATCCGACGACATTCACGTTGGGGTTGATGTCCCGCAGCGTCTCGGTGGCGGAAACGAGCTTCGGCCTGCCCACATCGTTGGTGTCGTGGATGATCTGGCGCTGGAGATTGGTCAGGTCCACCACGTCAAAGTCGACGATGCCGATGGTGCCTACGCCCGCCGCGGCCAGGTACATCGCGAGCGGCGAGCCAAGTCCTCCGGCGCCGACGCACAGCACGCTGGCGGCCTTGAGCTTCTTTTGGCCTTCCAGCCCCACCTCCGGCATGATGAGGTGCCGGCTGTAGCGCTGGTACTCCTCCTTGGAAAGGCTCACCTGCCCCTCCGCGCGGGGCTCAAGCACCCCCACGCCACCCGCGATGCTGGGCACGATGCTGAGCTCATCGCCATCCTTGACACGCGTCTCCGGACCGTTGAGGTGGCGCATGTCCTCGCTGCCCACGTAGACGTTCACGAAGTGACGGAGCTGCCCACCGTCGCTGTACAGGTGCTTGCGCAGCGTGGGGTAGCGCTCGGTGACGGCGGCGAGGGCCTCCTGGACGGTGCTCGCCTGGACTTCTATCTCTTCCTGGTTCCCGGTGTACTGCTGGAGCGCGTTGGGAACCAGCACTTTAACGGCCATGATGTTCCTCCTGCCTGTTATGGAAACCTCCCGCTTACCCCCTCCTTCGTAAGCAGGGGAAACCGCACCTCACGGTGAGGGCTCCCTCCGCTTGCGAAGGGGAGCGTGGGGGAGGGGCGTCATTGTATCTCGATCTCTTCTTGTGTAAAGGCGGAGCGGTCTTCCCGCAGAGTCCAGCAGGTGGTGTCCCCTGGCTCACCGGACGCGACGGAAGTAATGATATAGCTGTACCAGGGCCAGGCCCAATCGCGGTCATACTCGCTCGGCCGGGCCGGATGGTCCGGGTGCGAGTGGTAAAAGCCGAGGACCTTTACTCCCAGCGCGCGCGCCTCCCGCTCGATGCCGAACATGTCGTGCGGCGAGATCAGGAAGCGCCGCTCGTGCCCCTCTTCATGCACGTTCTTAACCGGCCTCAGCTCCGTCACGGTCTTCGTGTTCCCATCCGCCGAGCCGAGGAGCACCCCGCAGCACTCGTATGGGTACTCGCTCACGCCGTGCTCGCGGAGCTGCCGGAGAAGAGGCTCAGATAGCCGGATCATCCTCGTTCTCTTCCCAGAACCGCTCGGAGAGGTACCGGTCTCCGTTATCGCAGAAGATAGTCACCACTACGCCTTCGTCCAGCTCCTCCGCCACTTTGAGCGCGGCAATCAGGTTCGCCGCCGATGAGATGCCGACCAGCACGCCTTCGTCTCGCGCCAACCGCTTGACCATGGCGTGCGCCTCCTCTGTACCCACCTCTATGCTGCTATCGGCTAGGCCCGCATCGTAGATGCCGGGCACGATGGCCGTCTCCATGTGCTTGAGCCCTTCCAGCCCGTGGAAGGGCGAGTCCGGCTGCATGGAGATAAGCTTCACCTTCGGATGGTAGTCCCGCATAAAGCGGCCAACGCCCATGAAGGTTCCGCTCGTTCCGAGTCCGGTGACGAAGTGGGTTACACGGCCGTCGGTCTGCCGCCAGATCTCCGGACCGGTCGTCTCATAGTGCGCGCGCCAGTTGGCGTCGTTGTTATACTGGTCCGGATAGAAGTACGTATCGGGGGACTGGGCGTATAGTTCCCGCGCCTTAAGGATGGCGCCATCGGAGCTCAGGCGCGGATCCGTGAGAACCAGCTCGGCGCCAAAGGCCCGGAGCAGTCGCTTACGCTCCTCGTTGGCGTTGAGCGGGAGGCAGAGCGTAACCGGATAGCCGCAGGCCGCGCCGATCATGGCATAGGCGATGCCCGTGTTGCCGGAGGTGGCGTCCAGGATGGTCTTGCCTTCTGTCAGCCGGCCCGTGCGCTCCCCGTCCAGGATCATGTTGAGTGCGGGCCGGTCCTTCACGGAGCCGCCCGGGTTGTACCATTCCGCTTTCGCGTAGACCTCCACGCGAGTATCGGCGGGTGTGATGCGGCGCAGCCGCAGGAGCGGCGTGTTGCCGATCAGATCGATGATACTGAGGTCTTGAGCTCGGGAAGGGGAGATGACCATGGCCTCGTGGCGTCGGACAAAGTTGACTTACATTGTAGCATTACTCAGCTTTGGAGTGCCGCGGCTTGCCCCGGCACTCCAAAGCTACTCAATCCGCACGGAGAGCATTTTGTCTCCCTGGCGGAGGTTCTGGACTACGTCCAGGCCTTCCGTTACCTTGCCGAAGACCGCGTAGCCGTGCCCGTCCGAGGCGTTCTCCTTGTCCAGGAAGGTGGCCGGCGCGAGCGTGATGTAGAACTGGCAGGAGGCGCTGTCCGGATCGGAGCTGCGGGCCATGGCCACCGTGCCGGCCGCGTCGTGCTTGATCTTCGACGTGGTCTCCAGCCGGATGGTCTTGCCGGAGCCGCCCGTACCGGTCCCCTTCGGATCGCCACCCTGTATTACGAAGCCGGGAACGTAGCGGTGGAACGTAAGCCCGTCGTAAAAGGCCTTTTGAGCGAGCTCGATGAAGTTGCCGGCGGTGTTAGGGGCATCCTGCTCGTCCAGCATGATCTTGATGGTCCCCTTGTTGGTCTCTATTACGGCGGTACGGTTTGGCATCGGTTGCTCCTTCGCGGGAATCGGTGTTTGGGCGTTCAGGTGTTCAGGCGTTCAGGTTCCAGGTCATCATCGATAATCTCGATGTCGAGAGGCTCCTCAAAGGGTCGAGGAGTGGGCTCTGTCCAGATGAAGCGGGAGTGTGGGTGGCGCATGCGGAGGATGAGTGGCTCCCGGTACGGGTTGTGGAGACAGAGCGCCTGCACGCCCATCATCTCCGCCACGGTGAGCGATTCATGCTTCTTGCGCGGGTTGGTCTTGCCGATGCGGCAGCGCCGCGCGTCGCGATCGTAGCTTCGGCATTGCCAGCAGGATGTTCGGCGTTCGGGCATGGTATGCACAGGGTGCAGTTTCTATGGCGTAGGGTCTAAGGAGTTGGTCTGCGTTATACTGGAGAGGGCGGCGAATGGTTAGCGGGCGGCCACGTAGGGCCGCCCCTACACCGCCCAGGTTCATCATCTGAGGCCTTATTCCCAAAGATTGAAACGCACTCCTATCATAACAGCAGCGGTACTGGCGACCGGGCTCCTCACGGCCGGAGTATGCGCGGTGCCGTGGCACGGGCTAACGCTCCTCCAGCGCTGGGAGGAGCTGTCCACCGGCGCGATCACCGTACGCGGAGACGGACGCCAGCGGGTGGTCGCCCTCACCTTCGACGATGGCCCGGACCCTCGTTATACCCCGCAGGTGCTGGCGATACTGCGCCGCCACCACACCCGTGCCACCTTCTTCGTTTGCGGCTCGATGGCGCGGGCACACCCGGAGCTCGTCCGGCAGATCGCCTCGGATGGGCACGTGCTGGGGAACCACACGGAGACGCACGGACATGTGGAGGCCGACACGGCGGCCCTTGCAGCTCGGGAGATCCAGGAGTGCGACGACGCAATCCGGGCCGCGGCGGGAGTGACACCGACGCTCTTCCGGCCGCCGCGCGGCTACTGGAATTCGGCCGTATTCGAGGAAGCTAGGCGGCGCGGAAAGCAGATCGTGCTCTGGAGCCTCGCGTTCGACCGCGATTCGGTGCCGGACAAATCGGTGCTGATGCGCCGGATAGTGCGGCTCGCGCGGCCGGGGGACATCCTGCTGCTGCACGACGGTACGTTCAGCCCGCGGGACTTGCGGCGGGGGACGGTAGAGGAGCTGGACGCGCTGCTCACGGGGCTGGAGCGCCGTGGATTCCGGTTCGTTACAGTCCCCGATCTGATGCGCGATTCAGGAGCAACCTAACCTTCGCCGCCGAAGGAGTATTCGGTGGAGTAGTTCGGGGGCTCTTTTGTGATCCAGACGTCGTGCACGTGACTCTCCCGGAGGCTGGCGCCGCTGATCTTGATGAAGCTGGCGCGCTCCTGGAGCTCGCGGACCGTGCGCGCGCCCAGGTAGCCCATTCCCGAGCGGATGCCGCCAAGGAGCTGGTGCACCGTATCCGCGACCGCGCCCTTGTACGGGACGCGACCCTCCACGCCTTCCGGTACAAACCGGGCGGTGGGATCCTGGCCGTACCGGTCGCTGGAGCCTTCCTTCATGGCCGCTTCGGAGCCCATGCCACGGTAGTCCTTGTAGGCGCGGCCCTGGTACAGGACCACCTCGCCGGGGGCCTCATCTGTCCCGGCGAGGAGATTGCCGACCATGACTGCGTTCGCGCCTGCGGCCAGCGCCTTCGCTGCGTCACCGGAGAAGCGGATGCCGCCATCCGCGATGATCGGGATCCCGAACTGGCGGGCCTCCGCGGCACACTCAGCAACAGCGGTGAGCTGCGGGACTCCGACCCCGCTCACAACGCGCGTAGTGCAGATGCTGCCGGCGCCGAGCCCGACCCGGACTCCGTCCGCTCCCGCCTCCACCAGGGCCCTCACACCCTCCGCGGTCGCCACATTGCCGGCAATCACAGGTAGGTTGGGGAATTCGCTCTTCACGGCCCGTACCGCGTTGATTACGCCTCGCGAGTGGCCGTGGGCCGCATCCACCACGATGAGGTCCACCCCTGCTTCGTGCAGCGCCGCGGTGCGCCCCACCGGGTCGCGAAGGGGACCGATGGCCGCGCCGACCCGCAGGCGACCCTTGGAATCCTTGGTGGCGTTGGGATGCTCGCGGACCTTCTGGATGTCCTTGATGGTGATCAGGCCGAGAAGCTTGAAGTCGTTGTCCACGATCGGGAGCTTCTCGATCCGGTTGGCCTGGAGGATGGCCTGAGCCTGCTCCAGCGTGGTGCCGAGAGGGCTGGTAACGAGCTTCTCCTTGCGGGTCATGAGGTCGCTGACCGGCCTGCGAAAGTTGGTCTCGAAGCGGATGTCACGGTTAGTGAGGATGCCGACGAGCCGGCCGCCGTCCTCGGTGATGGGCACGCCGGAGATGTGGTACCGCTCCATGAGCGCCAGGGCGTCCTGGATGGTCTTGTCCGGCGAGAGGGAGATGGGGTTAACGATGATGCCGTGCTCGGAGCGCTTTACCCTATCCACCTCCGTGGCCTGACGGTCCACAGACATATTGCGGTGGATGACTCCGATTCCGCCTTCACGCGCCACGGCGATGGCCATGCGCGCTTCGGTCACACGGTCCATGGGGGAGGAGAGTATGGGAGCGCGCAGCTCGATGTCGGCCGCAATGACCGTCCGGGTATCTACCTCCGCCGGAGTGACCTCCGTGGCCATGGGTACCAGGAGAACATCGTCGAAGCTCAGGCCCTCCCTGAGCAACAGCTCCGTTCCCTGCATCCGTCACCTCCCTTTTATGGTCGCTCGTCTCCTAACCGCGTAGTGCGTAGATTATACCATGGGGCGGAGGGCGTTCAGGTGTTCAGGTGTTCAGGTGCGCGCTCCGACACACCTGGACGCCGGAACGCCGGGTATGCTGATGAATCATGGCGCTGCACGCTGAGCTGCACCGGCATCTGGGCGGGGCGGTGGTACCGCGCATCTTCTGGCGGTACCTGGTGCGGCACGAGCACCCGCTCGCCGCCCAGTATCCCACCTATGAGAGCTTCGAAGAGTTCTTCACCCGTCCGCGCGCGAGCCTGGCCGAATACCTGGAGCTGCACTCGCTGGTAGAGCGGGTCCAGCGGATGGACACGCTGGACTACTTCGTATCGAAGCTGGTGCGTGGCGCTTACGTCTTCGAGAGCATCTGCTATCTGGAGCTCCGACACACCCCCTATTTCCGAACGGACATGGACCACCCCCAGGACGAGCGGATCCAGCAGATGCGGGAGGTGGTGGAGATCGTCCACGAGGCGGGGCGGCAGGCGGAGTACCCGCTCCGAATGCGGCAGATCCTGTGCATGCATAGCCAGCTTCCTTACGAAGTGAACCGCGCCCTTCTGGATCTTGCCGCCGCCATGCCGGAGCAGGTGTGCGGAGTGGACCTGGCCGGCCCCGACACGCTCTATGGGGAGCGGCTGGAAGAGCTGGTGGACCTTTTCCAGTACGCCCGGTCGCGGCACCTCAAGACCACCGGCCACCTGTACGAGACACCGAACGGCTGCCACCCGGAGCTGTTGCCGTACCTGGACCGTATCGGCCACGGCATCCAGATCCCGCTGCAGCATCCGGAGCTGCTCGGAGAGATCGCCGACCGGAAGCAGTGTCTGGAAGTCTGCCCGACTACCTACTTGAAGACCGGCACGCTGGAAGACCTCGGAGAGCTGAAAACCGTCTTCGACCGGTGCCGCGAGGCAGGTGTGGACATCGTGCTCTGTACGGACAATGCCGGCCTGCACAACGTGCGGTTGCCGTTCGAGATCGAGAACCTGCTGATCCAGGACATCATCGACTTCCGGCAGCTTCGAGCATGCGAGGATGCGGCGTTCCGCCACGCCTTCGCGTGGCCCTCGCGCGAGCCGCCGGAACGGACCCTTGCCCATATCAGCTTCCCGAGCGTGCAAATTGCTTGAGCGGGCGAACGAACGGTGTCATTCCGACCGAAGGGAGGAATCTGGCCTCCGGGACAGAGCTGCCAGATTCC
>CAYNFH010000087.1:0-8921 GCA_964396385.1 uncultured Chthonomonadaceae bacterium
GTTATCCGAAGCCGCTCGATGGTCCCGCAGAAGTAGGTACTGGCCTCGTCCGAGAGGAGCCGGTACCGCTCTCAAGGCTCATAACGCTGCTCAACGAGCGCTTCGGCACCGACTTCAATGAAGCGGATCAGCTATTCTTCGACCAGATCGTGGAGGCGGCAGTGAATGTGGACTCCCTGCGCCAGGCGGCCGAGGTGAACCCGATAGACAAGTTCGAGCTCGTATTCCGTAAGGTCCTCGAGTCGCTATTCATTGAGCGGATGGATATGAACGAGAGCATCTTCGCCCGCTTCATGAACGATCCCGAATTCCAGGCCGCCCTTGCTCGCGGGCTCGCGGAAAAGGTGTACGAGCGCCTTCCCAGGTCGTCCGAGTATCCGCCACGTCGCACCCAGCAGGCAGGCGCGCCCACGCTTGGTACCAAGGCGGGCAAATAGAGACACCGTCAGACTCCGAAGTCGGCGTCGTTCGGGCCAGTGCCGTAGCCGGCCATTTTGTCAAACGGACCGGCCCATCAGTTGGCGCTCAAGATGCTCCAGTTCTGCTTTGAGGGAGTGATGCATTCGCCAGCAGTAGGTGTCTCCGTATAGGAAAACCATCCCAAGCTCCTCCGAAGTGGGAACACGCGGAGGTGACTGGTCCGTCTTAGCCGCAATCCGCCGTACGCGGTCGCGAAAACCGGATGCGATGAACGGACCGGGCGCCATCGGCATCCCGCGCCGTGATTTCTCACCCGCCTCGAAGGAAAGAACGAGCGGAAAGTAGAGGAAGCCGTTGGTCTGGCCCTCAGGCTCGACCAAAGCCCCGATTACCTCCCCGGCCACCTCACGGAAAGTCCTCGACCGGTCACCCGGTAGGTCATTGGCTTTGTGCTGCAGCCAGCACAGTCGCGCTATAAGCCACTCCTTGGTAAACGCCTCCTGAACCCTCGTGTCGAACAGACAGGGCACCCCTTCCTTCGCCAGCTCGGCGGCTATATTGGTTGCCTCGGTAATCAAGCACCCGACGAACTCTTCACAAAGTCGCCGCTCCCGCTCCACTCAACTAACCTCCGAATGACAGTATTTCCGGAGGGTCATTCCACAAAGTGCCGGTCCAGGGAAACAAATACCTAATGCCCGGCCGCGGAGGAGGCGGGCGGCGCAGCCCAGGCCGTTGCGGGTGGCCAGGCTCGGGGGGTTGCGGCAGACGGCCGCACGGAAGAGGATCCAGGCGTCGGAGCGGCGCCCCTGCTGGAGCAGTAGGAGCGCCTGGTTAAAGTCGCAAGGACTCGCCTAGAGCACCTCAATGGGGTACGTGGTCATCCAGATTTACCGCCCCGAAGCGCTGTTCAAGCTCGAGCAGCGTGTCCGCGATCAGCTCGTCCGGAACGGGCTGGCCATCACTAAACCGCCGAGGAAGCAGGATCTCGAAGCGACGAAATGAGGCGCTCATAGGACGCCGGACCTTCGACGGCAAAGGGTATGCCTTCGGTAGCGAGGTGCGCGAGCGCGGCTTCCGGCACAGCCATCTCGCCAGAGACCCAACTCTTGAAGGAGAAGCGACCTGCCAGGAATCCCATAGCCCGCCGCTTGGACTCGTTATCGTCAAAGCGAATGACTATCATTTTCTCTCTCCTCAGTCCGAACCCGCAGGGCGGACGCCCACGCTCATTATAACACTGCGGCCGCCATTCGCCGTCGGGCTTGGGCTAGGCCCGGCCGCGGAGGAGGCGGGCGGCGCAGCCCAGGCCGTTGCGGGTGGCCAGGCTGGGAGGATTGCGGCGCACGGCCGCCCGGAAGAGGACCCAGGCGTCGGAGCGGCGGCCCTGTTGGAGGAGGGCCAGCGCCTGGTTGAAATCGCGGAAAGTGGTCAGGACACGAACGCGCTTGCGGCAGGCGCTCGCGGCACGGTCCGGCAGCTTGGGAAGATACCGCTCGCGCACGCGCTGCTCCTCCGCCGCGAACTTCTCGCCCTCCGCCACGGTCTTGCTGGTCGCGTGGAGGCGGAATCCCGCCAGGGGCTGGGGGACGCGCAGGCATCGCTCTCCGCCGACCGCCAGCCGCACCCAGTACTCATAGTCGAACGTGTACCGGAAGCTGGCGTCGAACAGCCCGTGCCTCTCGACGATGTCCCGCCGCCAGAAAGTGGCAGGTTGGTTGATAGGGCAGTACTCCAGCCACCGCGCCGGCTCGCACGGCGGAAGAGAGGGGTCGACGCCGGTCTCGCCAGGCCGGCCGAAGTGGATGCAGTCACCCGCCAGCCACCGGCACTCCGGATGGGCGGTGAGCTCCTGGACCACCCGGTCGAACGCCCCGGGCAGATACACATCGTCGCTATTGATGTAGGCCAGGATGTCTCCGGTGGCGCGCTCCAGCCCCTTGTTAATCGCGTGCGCCTGCCCTTCGTCCGGAACGCTCTCCCAGTACGCCAGCCGGTCGGAGTACCTGTTCAGGACCTCGACGCTCTCGTCCGTGCTGCCCCCGTCCATCACGATGTACTCCAGCTCCGGGTATCCCTGGTCCAGCACGGAACGGATCGTCTGCTCCAGGTACCGCCCCTGGTTGTAAGAGGGAGTAATGATGGAGAACTTCATGGGACGGTTTTCGATTTTCGATTTTCGATTTTCGGTTGGGCTTCGTACCACTCGATGGTGCGCCTCAGCCCCTCCACGAAGTCCGTCCGGGCGCGAAACCCGAAGAGCTGCTCGGCGCGCGAAACGTCCAGGCACCGGCGCGGCTGGCCATTCGGTTTGGAAGTGTCCCAGCGGACCTGCCCGCGGAAACCCGTCAGTTCCGCGATGAGCACGGCCAGGTCCCGGATGGCGATCTCCCTGCCGCTGCCCAGGTTCACCGGCTCCGGGCCATCGTAGCGCTCCGCCGCCAGCACGATCCCTTCCGCCGCGTCCTCCACGTAGAGGAACTCCCGGGTGGGGGAGCCGTCGCCCCACAAGACAATATGGTCGTCCCCGCGCTCCCGCGCCTCCACGCACTTGCGGATAAGGGCCGGTATAACGTGAGAGCTGTCCAAGTCGAAGTTGTCCCGCGGCCCGTACAGGTTTACCGGCAGAAGGTAGATGGCGTTGAAGCCGTACTGCTGGCGGTACGCCTGCGCCTGCACCAGCATCATCTTCTTGGCCAGCCCGTAGGGCGCGTTCGTCTCCTCCGGGTAACCGTTCCAGAGCTCCTCCTCGCGGAACGGGACCGGCGTATGCTTCGGGTATGCGCAGATGGTGCCGGTGGCCACGAACTTGCCCACGCCGAATCGACGGGCATACTCCATGAGCTGGATGCCCATGATCGCGTTGTCGTAGAAGTAGCGGCCGGGATTCTCCCGATTCGCCCCGATTCCGCCGACCACTGCTGCCAGATGAATGACCAGGTCCGGCCGGGTCTCCTCGTAGAGCCGCTGAACGGCCTCCGCCTCCCGAAGGTCATACTCGCGCGAGCGGGGCACAAATAGGTCGGTGACTCCACGCTCTCGGAGCTTCTTCACCACAAAGGAGCCCAGGAACCCGGCCCCGCCGGTGACCGCGACTCGCTTACTTGACAACGGCATGGCTAATGGTTGAAGGTTGAAGGTCGAAGGTTGAAAGTCCCGATTCGGCAACCTGTTCCCTGTCCCCAGTAACCTGTAACCTCGTATCGGCTTCCACCATGAGGCGCACCAGCTCGCGGAACGTGGTCTTTGGCGCCCAGCCTAGCATATCGCGTGCCTTGCCTGCGTCCCCGATCAGGAGGTCCACCTCCGCCGGGCGGTAGTACTTTGGGTCGATCTCCACGTACTTGCGCCAGTCCAGCCGCGCGCACCCGAACGCTTCGTCCAGGAACTCACGCACGGAGTGCGTCTCGCCGGTGGCGATCACGTAGTCGTCCGGCTCGTCCTGCTGGAGCATCAGCCACATCGCTTCCACATACTCTTTGGCGTAGCCCCAGTCTCTCCGGGCCTCCAAGTTGCCCAGGTAGAGCTTGTCCTCCAGTCCGGCCTTGATCTGCGCCACCGCGCGCGTGATCTTCCGGGTCACGAACGTCTCTCCCCGCCGCGGCGATTCATGGTTGAACAGGATTCCGGAGCAGGCGAACATGCCGTAGCTCTCCCGGAAGTTCACCGTGGCCCAGTGCGCGAACACCTTGGCCGCGCCGTACGGGCTGCGCGGATAGAAGGGCGTGGTCTCGCGCTGCGGCACCTCCTGCACCTTCCCGAACATCTCCGAGCTCGAAGCCTGGTAGAAGCGCGCCTTGAGCCCCGTCTCCCGAATAGCCTCCAGGATCCGCACCGCCCCGAGCCCCGTCACGTCTGCGGTGTACTCCGGAATATCGAAGCTCACCCGCACGTGGCTCTGGGCGGCTAGGTTATACACTTCATCCGGCTGGATGCGGTACAGCAGCTTGATCAGGTTGGTGGAGTCCGCGATGTCGCCGTAGTGGAGGAACAACCGCACGCCGTGGACGTGCGGGTCCTTGTAAAGATGGTCGATGCGGCCGGTATTGAACGTCGAAGCCCGCCGGATAATGCCGTGGACCTCGTAGCCCTTCTCCAGCAGCAGCTCGGCCAGGTAGGAGCCGTCCTGCCCGGTGATCCCGGTGATAAGTGCCTTCTTCAACGGTTGGGGTCCCTTCGCGAGGTCTGGGGTCGGCGCGCCGCCATTCTGGTCCGCGCCCAACTCCAGGATCAGCAAGAATCGTTCCACCCGCGTCCTTCCGCCCCCGCACCTCGACCTGAATCCGGTTACCCCTCATCGCCTCATCGCCCTATCCCCTCATCGAGCCCCAGTCCGCCCATTGACTCATGCTCTGCCCGCTTGGTATACTGCCTTCGATGGAGACGATGTAGTCTTCTGCCTCGCCACTAGCCGTCTGCTCCGACATCTCAGGGTCACGCCGTTGTGCCCGTTCAGAGGGAACGTTCTTTGCCGCCCAGCGGGAGGGCGCGAAGACGTTTTTTTGTGACCAGCCCCGAGCCGAGAGCCATGAGTGTACTTGCCCTCCGATATTCGCTTCTCACGACTCACGACTCACGACTCACGACTTAGAGGAGACCAATAACCAATGACGCCCAGAGAAGTCATTGATCTCGCAACCGAGCGAGAGGCCAAGATCGTAGACGTGCGCTTTGTGGACCTTCCCGGCACCTGGCAGCACTTCTCCATGCCGGTAGACGTGCTCACGGAGGACCTGTTCGAGGAGGGAATCGGGTTCGACGGCTCCTCCATTCGCGGCTTCCAGAAGATCAACGAGTCTGACATGCTCCTCATGCCGGACCCAGACACCGCCTTCATGGACCCGTTTACGGACGTTGCGACCCTAAACATCATCTGCGACGTGGAGGACCCTATCACCCGCGAGCGGTACAGCCGGGACCCTCGTAACGTGGCCAAGAAGGCTCAGAACTACCTGCGCTCCCAGGGCATCGCGGACGTGGCCTACTTCGGGCCGGAGGCGGAGTTTTACATCTTCAACGACGTACGCTACGACAGCCAACCGAACGCGGGCTACTACTTCCTCGATAGCGACGAGGGTGTCTGGAACTCCGGCCGGGATGAGAAGCCGAACCTGGGCTACAAGGTGCGCTACAAGGGCGGCTATTTCCCCGTACCGCCGTCCGACTCGCTGCAGGACCTCCGCACTGAGATGATGCTCACCCTCATTGAGGCCGGCGTCGATTGTGAGGTGCAGCACCACGAGGTGGGCACGGCCGGCCAGTCCGAGCTGGACATCAAGTTTGGCCCGCTGGTAGAGACGGCGGACAAGCTGATGAAGTACAAGTACATCATCAAGAACACCGCCTTCCAGAACGGCTACACGGTCACCTTCATGCCCAAGCCGCTCTATGGCGACAACGGCTCCGGCATGCACACGCACCAGTCGCTCTGGAAGGGCGGCCAGAACCTCTTCTTCGACGAGAAGGGCTACGCGGGCCTGTCCGAGATGGCCATCCACTACATCGGCGGCATCCTGCGACACGCGCCGGCCATCCTCGCCTTCGCCGCGCCGTCCACCAACTCGTACCGCCGCCTGGTTCCCGGCTATGAGGCGCCCATCAACCTCATCTACTCTCAGCGCAACCGCTCGGCCTGCGTCCGCATCCCCATGTACTCCAAATCACCCAAGGCCAAGCGCATCGAGTTCCGCGCGCCGGATCCCTCCTGTAACCCTTACCTGGCCTTCTCCGCTATGCTGATGGCCGGCCTGGACGGCATCGCCAACCGCATCCAGCCGCCGGATCCCATCGACCGAGATCTGTACGAGATGGAGCCGGAGGAGCGGCACGGCATCCAAATGACTCCCGGCAGCCTGGCGGAGTGTCTGAACGCCCTCGAGGCGGACAGCGAGTTCCTGCTGCGCGGCGGCGTGTTCACGCCGGACCTGCTGGAGGCGTACCTCGACTACAAGCGGTCCACCGAAGTGGACCCGGTGGCCCTCCGCCCGCATCCGTATGAATTCGCGCTGTACTACGACTGCTAGGCCGGTATCTGCTGTACCAGAGGGCCGGGCATGTCCCGGCCCTTTTTCGTCAGGTCTCCAAACGCGCCGCGTGCGCAACTCCATCCCCTTCAAGCGCCTGTAGGAGTTTTGTAGGACTCCGGCGTTACACTCCCCCAGATACCGCCCGCTCACCGCCGATCCATACCGAGCGGGGCAACTCTCGTCTCCGGAGGAACACCGATGATGTCGAATCGCGTTGTCGCGAAGGTCCGTCTGGCGGCCGCGTCCGTCGTGGCGGCTATGGGGCTGTTATCAGGACCCCAGGCAAGGGCATGGAAGCCTACCACGCACGTCTACCTGGCGGAACAGGCTGTCGCCGAAGCCCAGAAGAACGGCGGATTCGTCCAGATTTATCAAGTGGATTACGTCAGTGGCAGGCAGGGTGCCGTGGTCGGCAGGTACAAGGTAGATCCCGACCTGTTGGCGGCGGCAACCGGGTGCCCCTACCAGTTCCGGGCGGGCGTGTTCGGTCCGGACGCCTTTCCGGACTTTCTCATCGGCCAGAAGGCCGTCCATCTCATGATGGAGACGGATACGGATCCCCTGCACGGTCTGCGCGGCACCGACGCCTGGCTCCAGTATATCTGGAGCTCTCACAAGCAGTGGATTGCAGATCACCCCAACCGGGACCCGAAGCCCGTGCGGGCCTTTGTGCTGGGGTTCCTCATGCACGCTGCGGGCGACATGTATGCCCATACCTACATCAACGCGTTTGCCGGAGGCCACTTCACACTGGGACGGAACATGGCCAAGCACATGATCCTGGAAGGCTATCTGGCGGACCATACTCCCAGGCTCAACAACTTCAATGTGAGCATTGCCGGCTGCGAGGACTTCCTCTACCAGTACCTGGTTGACGCGCGCCCCGGCTCGAAGCTGAACGACCTTATCCAGGGCTCCGTCGCCCGGCACACGCCGCTTATCCTGATGGCTCAGATGAAGGCCAACCTGCAGGGCGTCGTGGACAACTATAACGCGCAGCTAGGCAGCTATAACGCGCAGATAGCCTCCCTCCAGAAGCAGTTGGACACACTCTCCTCCAATCTGCCCGGCTACAGCTCGGCTCGGGACACTGCCAGGCAGAAGCTCAGCGACGTCTCCTCCATCCTGGAGGACCTCGTCAAGAACCCGATTGCTTCCGCGGAGAAGGCGTTGGAGTGGGTGAAAGAGCATCTGGATGGCAATATCCATGTGGGCGACGTCAAGCAGGCCCTCCAGAACGCCAAGAACCTGCTGACGACCCAGGTGAGCGACTGGGAGAAGCTGGTCTCAGACACCTCCAGGCAGATGGATGATCTGCGCAACCAGATCGCCGCACTTACTAAGGACAGCGCCAAGCTCAAAGCCTACTCGCTCGGCGCGTTGCTGGCCCGCAACTGGATCGGCCGAATCGAGACGGCGCAGCGCGCCTATCCCGCCCTGAGCCTCCAGATCGGGCGCGACCTGTTCTTCAACCCGTCCGGCAAGATAGACCTCGCCTCCGCGGGACGGGACCTGAACAGCTACGCCTCCACGTACTTTGCTCCTATTCAGCCTTCCGTCGCATCCACCCTGTTGGCAGCGGGGGACCTGTCGCTGCTCCAGGCGGCCTTCAAGGAGCTCGGATTGGGCGACCCGGTACAAGCAATCCAGAAGGCGGCCGTCGCGGCCGGCGTGCCACAGGACCTATTAACCGCGCTCCAGCTCGGTGGCGCCGCATTGAATGGGCTGCTCACCGAGGCAGCCGGCGTGGCCGTGAACGACTTCGTGGCCTACTGGAATGACCCGGAGAGCCGGTTCGACCAGGTGATAGGAGGCATGGATGGAGCTCCATCCCCGGGCTACAAGGTCTCCAAGACGGAGTTCAACAGGAACGAAGCGCACCTTGGGGCTGACGGCACGTGGAGCTGGCACGAGTTCGCGCCCGCCTACGACACCGTGCTGATGTGCCAGTTGGCGCTCCTGTCTCCGGACGAAGTGAACCATCTGGCGCAGGACCTCATGAAGCAGCCGCGCAGGCCCAACTACCTGCGGACCGACAACATCATGTTGGGCTTCCTGCAATCCATCGACGACAGCAACCAGTGGACGGGCGCCCGCCAGGTCTCGTCCAAGGGGGAGTGGAAGTCGGACGCGCAGTGCAACTGGCATTCGGACACCAGCGGCAACTACCGTCAGGACTGGAACCATGCGATGTGCCTGGCGACGCCCAATGGCGTGATGTACCGGCAGATCTTCTGGCGGGAGCGGGGCGAGATGGCGTACTCTCCGGCGGGAGTGGAGAGCATAGTGTTCATCCCCGGAACGTCTTTCACGGACTACACGCTCAACGGGAAGACGATCTCGGCGGGCCGGTACTTTGATGGCGGCAAGGTCACCTGTGGCATCGTGAGCAATATGCCGGCGCCGGCCGGAGGCTTCACGGTCCAGCTATCCGCCGGGCCGATCTACGTGCTGGACAACGGTGCATGGCGTGCT
>CAYNFH010000087.1:8931-24458 GCA_964396385.1 uncultured Chthonomonadaceae bacterium
GACGGATACGGCCCTCCTGGCCAAAGGGTTCGACATGCCCGCATCCGCGATCATCCCAGCGGGTTCCAACGAGGTGGATATCCAGATGACGTTCCACTCCATCCCGAGCCCCACCATCTGGCAAGTGGATGCGGTCTGCGGCGGCAGCATCGTGACGTACTACGCCGAGATCCGCACCCGGCCAGGGAGTTAGCGGCGGCGGACCGGCCTTCCCATGGCAACACGGGTCCGGCGAGGTTTGCGCTCGCCGGACCCGCTTACGATCCCTCCCAACAGCGGCTTCAGATGCCGATCCAGCCAGCCCTGCCGCTCCCGGAAGTGCGCCAGGAAGTGCTCGTACCCCCACAGCACCAACCCGCCATGGTCGTAGCTGACGACGTAGCAGACGCTCAAGGCTACCCCCTAACCCCCTCCGCAGGGGAACTTTCTCCTGTCTTCTCCGTGAGGCGCGAGAAGTTGTTGTTGATGCCGTTGCGGACGGACCAGTCCTCGTCGAAGGCCGGAAACCAGTGGACCGCGCGATACTCGAAGGTCGGAGATGAGTCTACGTGGAGGGCCGGCACGGCGAGATCCGGCCTGTGTGGATTCGTGGAAGCCCAGAGAGTCCACCAGCGCACGCCGCACTGGTCCTGGAGGAAGCGGGTGATGGAGGCGCTCACGAGGCTCTCATCTCCCTCTGAGGACGAAGGGCGTTCGGGGGATCCCTGTTCGGCCGAAATGGCCTCCGTCACTGCCTTTGGATGCGCCTCCAGACCCATACTATCGCGTGATGCTGGCCGTCTGGGGCGCCTGCGGCAACTATCCCGACTCCGCTACTCCGTCCGACCCTCTTTAACGGTCAGGATCGGGACGATCCGGGCGGCCACGTCCGTGGAGAGGTCCGGCAGCGAGAGCGCCATTCCCGAAGCAGTGGAGCGCGCCGGGAGCCGCCTGGCGACAGTGCCTGTCCCCGTGTCCCACCATTCCACGATGTAGAGCCCCGCCGGCAGCCCCTTCACCACCACCTGAGCGTCCGTGATGGTGGGGATGGAATTGCCCTCCCACACGTTCATCCAGTTATGCTGTGCGTTCTGCGCCCACAGGATGGCGGTGCGGTTCCAGCGCAGGCCGTACAGGTTCACGGATCCATCCGGCGCTTGGCGGACCTGGGCCTGCAGCGGCAGCCAGCGGCCCAGCGTCCAGGGCACCGCGTCCGAAAACCGCCGCAGCGCCGTGAACTCGCCGTAGAGGTTCTTCGGGTGGACGTAACCGTCCCACCACCAGATCATCGCCCCTCCGCCATTACCGGAGAGCGCGGACGCCCACAGCGCGTTGTGCAGGTTCGTTCCCTGGCCGGTGGTGTCGTACTGTTCGTCCCCCTTCCGCCAGTCGATGCCGAACTCTGCCAGCAGGTGGGGCTTGGCGAAAGGCGCGTTGTTGGCCGCGTCGTCGTGCGCCACCGGCGCGAAGTCCGGAGCATCTCCAGTGCCATAGATGTGCGACTGGGTGAAGTCCACCTCCGGCACCTGCCATACTTCCGCGTTGCCATAGGTGGTGGTGACCAGGTGCCGGTACGGATCCGCCGGCTGTCCCCGGAACGCGCCCGTTCCCTTGAGAAACTGGCCCATCTCCGCCACCCAGTCCGCGGGCGCGTACGCCTCGTTCCAGAACTCCCACGCGTGCAGGTTGGTATGCCAGCCGTACCGCGCCGCCAGATACCGCAGCCGCTGGCGGTAGAGCTTCCGGGCCGTGGGATCGGTCCAGAAGTCCGACGGCTGAGCGCACGGCCCGCCGTTTGCCACGTTGTAGGGGTTAGAGGGCCACTGCCCCTCGTTGAAGTAGCCACCCTGGGTCAGCTCGCCATAGGTCCCCAGGCAGAGCATCACGGAGACGCCCTGCCGCTGCGCCTGGTCCAGGATGTAGTCCAGCTTCCACGCGTTTGCCAGGTTGTAGACGCCCAGACCCGCGTAGTAGTCGTTGGGATCCTGCGGGTTGTGGGTCCACTCGATGGCGCAGTTCCAGCTAGACATCCAGACGCGAATCCAGTTGGCCCGCGCCTGGCCCAGAGACGTGAGCCACATGTCGTAATCGTACGTTCCGCGGTTGCCGCCCCACGAGAGGTTCTCGCCCACCGCGAAAAACGGCTGCCCTTCCTTATAGGCAAACACGGCCGGATTGGTGGCGCTGCGGCCGATGAAGCCCGGATCGGAGGACGGAGTGACGCGGAACAACGCCGGGGCAAGCTGGGCGGTCCCGTTCCGGTCTCGCGCGAAGACCTGGTACTGCCACGGGCCCACCGTATCCGGAGTGAACCGCACCTTCCAGACCGCCGGTCCGCTCGCCGTAAGCTTCTCCTGGCCGCCGCTCACGCTGCGCGTGTATGGCCGGTACAGGAACCCGTTGATCCGCACCGTCTTGCGTGCGGGCGACGTGAACATGGCGTAGACGTCCACGTCATCTGGATTGAAGGGGTTGTCATAGATGACCGAGAGGTCCAGTGTCAGCTCCAGCAGGCCGTACTTCGGCACTCGCGAGCTGCTGTGGACCGCCGCTCGCAACTCCGGCTTCCGCCCGATGACATGGGCGATGGCGCAGGACTGCACGAGCAGCACGGCGACAACACTGGCGACGAGCTTCCGCATATCCCTTGGCACCTTCTCAAGAGGATCTGATGGTGCCCAGATCCGCTCCACCTAATGGACAATTACCGCACCTGAGCGCGCGTAAGCAGATACAACAGGAAAGGACGGGGGGTGAGAATCCTCCGTAGTGCGATGTCGAGATTCGCCCACAGCACCGCGATTCCCGCCCGTTATGCGGCCGCCTGTCCTTCTGGCTCGCCGTTTAGTACAGGCCGCACAAGCCGGCAAGTATCCGTCGGCGCCTCTTGCGGCGCCCGGAGCAGGACCTCCGACGGCGAAACCGAGCTGGCAGCGCGCAGCAGCGTCTGGCTTTCCCGCTCCCGCTCCACCGCCGCCCGCAAAACCGGGAGGCACTCCCGTGCCTGGTCGCGAACGCTTTGGATGCCTCCGGTCTTTCCCACTCCTGCCGCCAGCTTCCCTACAGCACTGAGCGCCCCCGCGTCCTGAAGCCGCTCGGCCGTGGCGACGAGCGCATGTACCAGCTCAAGATAGGGGCTCTCGATGATGGCGCGGTGCAGGCATCCTACCTGCGTTGCGTTCAGTCGCGCCAAATCATCCCAATTCAGCCGTGGAAGGAGCCGGACCAGGGCATCACGCGCCGTCCGGGTGGCCTCACCTTCCTTCAGGTCTAGCGCCTCGATCAGCGGCCCGACAGCCCGAGGATCTTCGAAGAGTGCAATGACACGTACGCAGCCCTTCTCCGCCCTGAGCTCGGTGACGAGCAAGGCCGAAGTGATACTCGCAATCAACCACAGGACCAGACCACGGTATCCGCCGAGGTGGATGTCCAAAGCGTCGGCAACGAAGAGCCCTGCGAACGGGAGAAGAATGCGAATGCCGATGTCCGCAAGCCTCCGATACAGCGTCTTGCGGGCAATGCCCTCCAGGTGCGGCAGCAGCGGCACCACAACGGCCGGTCCCATCTGCTTAAGTTGGTACTCCGCGGCTTTCCGGATCCGTCGGTTACGGCTGCCCAGCCGGCGGACGAGGTGCTGCACGTCCTCAGCCAGGCGCTGCTCCTCGTCCCCGTGCCGCTCAGCGGCATCGTCCACCGCTACGGCTTCGGGCGGGCCGTTCCCAGCATGCGCCGCCAGCCGGTTCACCGGCTCGGCCTCCACCGGCGGTTCCATCGCCACCTACTCATGCCCCTCGGCGGGCGGAATCACGTCCTCCGGCTCGGAGTGCGCCTCGGCGGTCGGCGCGGGCTCCTCCTCCTGCTGGGAGATTCCGGGTTGGCTCTGTTGAGGCGGTTCCTCGTGTGCCGCGGCGATGTCGCTCTCCAATTCCGTAGCGACCGCGGCCTCCGGTGGGGCTGCCTTTCGGCGGGAAGGGGCGCGCGGCTTGCGCGCAGGTGCCGGCGGAACATCCTCCACCGGGCCGGAGCCGGAGTTCACGGCCTCCATGAACGTAGGTGGGAACGCCGCCTCATCCGGCGCGGCTTGCCGTGTAAGCGGCTGCACCTTACGCGTCCTCGCGGCTCTGGCCGGCGCCACGGTTCCCGCGCCACCCGTCGCCGCTCCGGTCCCTGGTGCGGCCGCCTGACTCCCGGCGGGCAGTCTCCGCGCGGCAGAGGCCGCCGGGGCGGCTGGCGATGCGGTCGTGGTCCGCCTTACCGGAGCGCTGCTGGCCGGTGCCATCCTCCGCTCCTCCCGCTCCACCTGCCGGCGCACCTCCTGCGTCAGGTCCGACGCGCTGTGTGTCAGTGCAACATACCCGCGCGCAATCGACCGTATGGCGGCCCTCCGCGCCGTCCATGCAAGCTTCCCCAGCCCGGCCAGCATCCCTGAGTTTGCCATTTTACTCCTCCACGCCTCTCAAAACGGTGTACTCCCTCCTATACGCGCCACACCCAAACCTGTCCTCCAATAGACAAGAAGGGGAGAAGGGGAGAGGCGGAGAACGGATGGACGGACTGAACTCGATTCTTGACTCTGTTCCGGCACGATGCGTGTCCGCGCAGGCGGACGCTAGGCCGCTAGGCCACCGTGCGCCGGACCTCGGTCCGTGCGCGCCTAGCGCGACGACGGCACTCCGGAGGCACCAATGCCCGCAGAACACCGTGGCCCCATCTCCGGCGGCGACACTATCTACTCCTGGGAGCGCGGAGTCGCCACTCCCGACATGGTCCCGCCCTCCTGGGACGACGAAACCGCCTGGGCCGGATTCCCGCGTGAGCTGGACGCCACCACCTCCCGGCTGCCGTTCTGGGCCATCGGCCCCTTCACCCGCCACCCCTGTAACCCGGTGCTCGCACCCACGCCCGGCGCCTGGGACTGCGGCCGGTTCGGCGGAGGCGTCCACAACGGCTCCGTCCTCATCGTCGACGGCAAGTTTCACTACGTCTACCGCGGCGAGCAGGACCTGCGGCCGGGCGATGTGCCGGGCCTCGAGACCGGCTACATGTGCGACATCGGCCTCGCCACCAGCGACGATGGCGTCCGGTTCCAGAAGGACTCAGAACACAGCCCCTTCTTCCGCCACGGCGAGGACCGCAAGTACAGCTTCGAGGACGCGAGCTGCGTACGATACGGGGACACCTACTATCTCTTCTGCAACCGGTGGTACTGGCCGGAAGCGGGCGACCCGCGCACCAGCGGCGCCTGGCTCGCAACCTCCACGGATCTGCGCCGCTGGACGAAGCACGGCCTCTGCTTCCCCAACGCCACCCGCACCCACCGCAACCCGGTCATCCTCCAGACCCCGCACAACGAGGCGGCCCGCGTCAACGGCAAGTTCGTGATGTACCTCAACCACGGCCTTATCGCCTACTCGGAGGACCTGCTCCACTGGGAATCCCGCGACGTTGCGGAGCCCTGGCCCGGCGGCGAGAACTGCTTCGCGCTGGTGGACTGGTCGGAATCCTACAAAGACAACATCCTGGTCTTCACCGGCGGCGCCCACTCCGGCCACTTCTACGCCGTCGGAGAGGTGCTGCTGGACCGCGCCCAGCCGGAGCAGGCGCTGGAATGGCTCCCCAGGCCTATCCTGTACGCGGACCCGCAGATCCCCTGGGAGAACGGCAGGAGCGCGCGCCCTCCCCACAACCACGTCTCGCAGATGCTGGACTGCATCTTCTTTAACGGCATGACCCTGCACAACGACCAATGGTGGGTCTACTACGGAGGCAGTGAGGTCTACACCTGCCTCGCCACTGCGCCCGCGGGTGCGCACGGGCAATGACGCGCTTCTTCCTGCTGGCGGCATTGCTCGCCGCGGCGTGCGCGGCCGGCGGCACGGCGCCGCCCGGTCCGCCGCAAGGGCCGGGACTCGCCGCCGCCTATCCGGGGGACCGCGGCATCGAGAAGGATCCCGGGGTTGTGTTTACGGAGGAGTTCGAGGAGCCCTCGCTGGACGCGGTAAAGAGGCGCTGGGAGACCGTGGGCGGCCCGGAGTACATGGAGCTCTCGAACGACGTACCACCGGGAAGCGGTGGACACCATTCGCTGCAGATGACACACGTCGGTGGCAAGGGCACGGGCCCGCAGCTCTACCGCCGACTGCTTCCCGGCTATGACCGCCTGTATGCGCGCTTCTACGTGAAGTTCGATCCGGACTGCGCTACCATCCATCACTTTGGTACGAACCTGGGCGGCAACCACCCCGCGACCCCTTGGCCCATGGTGAGCGCCGGGAACCGGCCGGCGGGTGACAGGTCCTTCTGGTCCGGCGTGGAGCCCTACGGCAAGGACTGGGTGTGGGACTACTACACCTACTGGTGCGAGATGCGCGGGTCGCCGCCACGCGGGCAGACGTGGGGCAACAGCTTCATCCGCGACCCGAATCTCAAAGTCGAGCGGGGTAAGTGGACCTGCGTCGAAATGATGCTAAAGATGAACGACGTTGGCGACACGAACGGGGAGATGGCGCTCTGGCTGGACGGGAAACTCGTAAGCCACCTCGGCAAGGGGTTCCCGAAGGGCAAATGGGTGTATGACAAGTTCATTCCCGGCCATGGGGGTGAGGCCATCCGATGGAACGAAGCGAAGGGCGGCCCGGAACGGTTCACGGTACCGGATAGCGGACAGCCCTTTGAGGGATTTCGGTGGCGGACGGTTCGGGATCTCAGCCTCAACTACCTCTGGGTCTACTTGTACATCACGGACGCGCCGGCAGGCCACGTCAGCCGCGTGTGGTTCGACAATATTGTGGTCGCCACCCGGTACATCGGCCCGATGAGCGGCCGCCCCCGGCGCTAGGATGGATCCGGCCCCCGCGGCGAACGGGCGTGCGCGTCCGGTCCGCCTGCGGGCCATACTCATCGGGCTGGTAATGGTCGTCGTCATCGTCGGGATGACCCAGACCCTCTCTATACAGCGTTCCGCAGCGGAGGTCGGTGGCGGCGCTCCTCCTCCCGCGCCCACCTACCTGCTCTTCCTCTATGCCCTCCTCCTGGCGCCTCTGATCGGCCGGCTGGACCCGCGGCTTGCGCTATCGCGCGGCGAGATGCTCGTCATCTACGGAATGATGCTCATCGCCGGGCCCATCACGCACCCCTTCGGCATCGGGTTCCTCATCCCGCACACCGTCGCCCCGCACTACTACAACGCGCACGAGCCCGGTTGGGCGGCGTTCCAGGAAGCTCTGCCAACCTGGTTCGGGCCAACCGATCGGCGGGCGATCGTTTCGTTCTTCCAGGGTGGCACCGGGGCAGTCCCCTGGCGTGCATGGATGGTGCCGATGGTGTGCTGGTCGTCGCTCCTGGTTGCGCTATTCCTGGTCATGCTCTGCATCAACACGCTTCTGCGCAGGCAGTGGATAGACCATGAGCGGCTCGTCTTTCCGCTGGCGGCCATTCCGCTCGCCCTCACCGGCGGCGCCACAACCTGGGGCGATGCGCGGTCGCGTATCCTGGGCAATCCGCTCTTCCAGCTCGGCATCGGCATTCCCCTGGTCCTGCAGGCGCCGTCGGCGCTACACCGGTACATTCCACAGATCCTGGATCTACAGCTCAAGGACGTTACGCTCGTGGAAGGCTCGACCGCGCTCGCGCCCCCGTGGAATGGCCTGGGCCGCATCGAGCTCCACCTGATCTTCTGGCTGGTGGGCATCGCCTATCTGCTGCCCAAGGACATTTCGTTCAGCGCGTGGATTTTCTATTTGATACGCCTTGCGGAGAACGTCGCGGCGGTGTGGTTCGGCACGTCCGGCGAGGCGCCCAGCGTCTATAGCAACGACTTTCCGGCCCTCTTCGCCCAGGGCGCCGGCGCCGCGTTCGCCCTGACCGCCATCGCGCTCTGGATGGCGCGCCGCCACCTGGCCGGTGCTCTTGCCCGCGCCTTCCGGGCAGGTGGACCCTACGATACCGGGGAGTACCTGTCGTATCGGACGGCTGTGCTGGGAGCCGTGCTGGGCTGCCTGTTCATCCTGTTCTGGCTTCACGTTGCCGGGATGCGCATCTGGTTCGCCGCGCTCTTCCTGGCGCTCATGCTTAGCTACTTCCTCATCTTCGCCCGGATCCGCGCGGAGACCGGCCTGGGAATGCACGTCATCCTGTGGCCCAAGATGCTGGACGAGGTGATGGTCACGCTGGTCGGCGCGCAATATATGCGGCTCCCGGAGCTCACGGTGCTGTACGGCGTCCGTTGGCTCTACTTCGGATCCGCCACAGGCTCCGTCATGGCCTCGCAGCTAGAGGGTTTCAAGCTGGCGGACGCCGCCGGTCTCCGGGGACGCCGCGTGGGGTTCAGCTTCGCCCTCGCGGCGTTCGTCACCGTCCCGCTGGCGTTCGCATGGACCCTGAAGAGCTACTACGGCCACGGCTTTGAAGCGTTGCCCATAGGGCAGCGGAGCACCAGTATGGTCGGCAGCCAGATATACTGGTCTTATCAGGATCTGGTCGCGACCCAGACCACGGCCACCGGGCCGGACTGGCCGGGTATAACGGCCATCGGGGCAGGAGCGCTGGTGACGCTCGTCCTCACCGCGCTGCGGATTCGGTTCCTCTGGTTCCCGCTCCATCCCGTGGGATACCTGGCCGCGAACTCGTGGGGAATGCACGTCAACTGGCTGCCCTTCTTCCTCGGGTGGCTCATGAACGTGCTGACCACGCGGTACGGGGGGCTCGCGGTCTACCGCCGTCTGCTTCCCGTGTTCCTGGGCCTGATCGTCGGCGATATGCTTCACGAGGGGCTATGGGGGATAGTGACATGGGCTACCGGAGGCGCGCAGTGACAGGGGAAAGGTGGGTCGCAGCATGAGACAGGTTCAGGAACCGCCGCCGGGCGACCGGCCGTCGCGTGACGCCGGAGTGCGCGTGCTCAACCCGAGGGACCGTGTGCCGGTCAGCCTCATCATTGACGACTCCACCTGCCTGATAAACCTCGCCCACTTCTGCATCCCGCCCTTCGCGGAGGTCTTCCCGGAACGGTACCTCCAGGATTGGCGCAGCCTGCCCCGTGAGATCCCGGACTCGTTCGTCCGCGAGTTCGGCGAGTGGTGCCACGAGCACGGCGTCAGGGGCAAGTACAGCATCGTCCCGTACCCCGCCTGCGTGGGCTGGGTGGATCGGGAGATGCCGGGCTGGACCCGGCGGGAGCTGGAGGAGAGCCTGGATCTCGTCCGCACCCTCATGACGCCGGACTGGGACATCCACCCGGAGATGGTCTCCCACACCTGGGTCATCGACACGAAGACCGGCCGGCCCTACCCGGAGCGCACCGCGCGCTTCATGGAGAACTGGGACTGGACCGAGGGCCGCTCCGCGGACGAGATGGCGGACTACCTGGGCTACGCTCTCCGTATCCTCCACAACGTCGGCCTGCCGTGCGAGGGGATCACCACCCCCGGCGGCTTCGGCAACCAGGTCCTGCCGGCCCTGGCGCAGGGCACGCTCGAGGCGTGCCGCGCCGTCTACCGGACCGAGGTGCCGCACTACTTCCGCCACGTCTTCACCGATGACCGCAGCGTCGCCCCGCGCGTGGAATACGCCTCCGGCCTCAACGGGTCGGATCCGCGCTGCGTCGTCTCCATCATCGGCTGCACCGGCGACTGGTTCGGCGGCTGGGACGGCCTCTCGCCCGGCTCGGAGGACCTCTTTATCGGGGAAGACCTTCAGGGCGGCCGTCTGCCGGAGGTCATCGAGCGCGGCGAGCCCGCCATCCTCGTCTGCCACTGGCCCGGCATCTACTTCAACGGTGAGAAAGTCGGGTTCCGCATCTTCCAGGAGGTCGTGCGCCGCCTGCACTCCCGCTATGACAACCTGCTCTGGATGAAGCTGAGCGAGATCGCCCGCTACTGGGCCGCCCGTGAGCTGACCCGAATTGAAACGCGGGGGATTTCCGTCCGCCTTCACGCCCCCTTCGCCGCCCCCTCCTTCACCGTGGAGATCGACGGCCGCGTGGACGCGGTCACCCTCGTCGCGAACGGTGAGGCCCAGCCCCTCCGGCGGATCACGGATTCGCGGGACCTCGAGGCCGGTACGTGGCTCCTGCGAGACGGGGGCACGGTCGCCAGCTTCGACCTTCCGCGAGGCCCATCGGAGCTCCAGGTGCAATGATCCGGCTAATACACCCAGACCGAGCGGCCGTTCGGCCCCTCCGGAGGCAAACGTGCAGCAGCTCAAGATAGGGGTATCGAGCCTCAGAGGCGTAGTGGGGGATGCGCTCACGCCTGAGCTCATCGTGAACTTCGCCTGCGCCATGGGCACCTGGTGCGATGGCGGAGAGGTCGTCGTCGGTCGGGACACGCGCAGGTCCGGCAGCATGCTCCATGCGGCCGTCCTGAGCGGGCTCGCCTCGGCGGGATGCGAAGTGGTGGATCTCGGCGTAGCTCCTACACCGTTGGTCTCCTTCGCGGTGCGGGAGCTCTCCGCGGCCGGCGGTATCTCCATCACCGGCAGCCACAACGACGCTCGGTGGAACGCACTCAAGTTCTTGGGGCCGGACGGCGCGCCGCTCAACGCCATCAAGACAGAGGAGCTCCTGGACATCTATCACGCCTCCGCGTACCTCCTCGCGCCCTGGGAAAAGCTGCGGAAGCCGCGGATCGACGAGGGCGTGCTGGACCGGTACCTCGCGGAGCTGCTGAAGCTCGTGGACGTGGAGCGGATCCGGGCCCGGGGATTCGGCGTCGCCGTGGACTTCTGCAATGGGGCGTGCGTCGATGCCACAACCCGGTTCCTGGAAGGCCTCGGATGCACCGTGTTTCCGCTCAACGAGGAGCCGGGCGGGGATTTCGCCCGCCCGCCCGCGCCAACGTCCGGCAACATGCGCCAGCTCGCGACGCTCGTGCGCTGCCTCCCGGCGGACTTCGGCGCCGCAATCAATATCGACGGCGACCGTATCGGGTTTGTAACGGCCGGTGGCGTTCCGCTGTCGGAGGAGTACACGCTCCCACTCGCTGCCCTGGCACTTCTGGCGAAGCGGCCCGGGCCGGTGGTCGCGACGGGATCTACCTCGCGGATGGTGGACGCGATAGCGCGTGAGCTCGGCCAGCCGGTGGTCCGCACCATGGTGGGTGAGGGATACGTGGTAGACCGCGCGCTGGCCGAGGGAGCGCCCATCGCCGGAGAGGGCAGCGGGGGCGTGGCATTCCTGCCGGAGACGACGACCTACGACGCCATGCTCACCCTGGGAGCGGTCCTGAATCAGATGGCTGCCACCGAGACCGGACTTGCGGACCTGGCGCAGCGCCTGCCGAAGCTCGATATGCGCAAGGGCGAGATAGGAGCCGCTCCCAATGTCGTATACCACGTACTGGACCGCTTCCGCGAGCGCTATGCGGACCGGAGCCCGGACACAACGGACGGGCTCCGCGTCGAGTGGGACGACGCCTGGCTGCACGTGCGGGCTTCCAACACGGAGCCCCTCCTGCGCATCATCGTCGAGTCCGGCGACGCCGGGCAGACCGACTCACTCTTCTCGGAGGCCATGACGTTCGCCCGGCGAATGGCCTTTGGGATAGGTCAATAGGGCAATATGCGACGGCCGCTGTCGCTGAAAATCGGCATATCCGGTGTGCGGGGGGTCATCGGCGAATCCCTCACCCCGCAGCTCGTAACCTCCTTCGCGGCCGCTTTCGGCACACATGCCGGGGCAGGGCCCATCGCCATCGGAACAGACAGCCGGCCATCGCGCGACATGGTCAAGCAGGCCGCCATGGCGGGGCTGCTCAGCGTGGGCTGTACGCCGGTGGACCTCGGCATCCTGCCGGTCCCCGCACTCCAGCTCCACGTGCGTGAGTCGGGAGCATTTGGAGGCATCTGCGTCACGGCGAGCCACAATCCCATCGAGTGGAATGCGCTCAAGTTCTTCGGTCCGGACGGGATCCTGTTGCGGCCGGGACAGGCCGTGGAGCTGACGGACCTCTACCACCAGGGCGTGTTCCCGCGCGCGCAGGCCGCGGAGCTCGGCGAGCTGCGCGTAGACAGCGGCGCCATCGCCATGCACCGGCAAAGGATCCTGCGCGCCGTGGACGCCGACAAGATTCGGGCCCGACGTTTCAAAGTCGTGGTGGACTGCTGTAACGGGGCTGCCTCCAGGGCGACGCCGGCCTTCCTCCAGGAGCTGGGCTGTGACGTGGTGGAGCTGTACACCAACCCCGACGAGCCGTTCCCTCACAACCCGGAGCCTCTGCCGGAGAACATCGGAGCGCTGTGCCGGAAGGTGAAGGAGTGCGGCGCCGACATCGGCTTTGTGCAGGACGCTGACGCGGATAGACTGGCCGTGGTGAACGAACGGGGCGAGCCCCTTGGCGAAGAGTGTACGCTGGCCTTAGCCGCCCGTCACGTGGTGAAGAAGAGCCCGGGGCCCATCGTGGTGAACATCTCCACGAGCGCTATGGTGGACCACATCGCCGCGCAGTACGGCGTACCGATCTACCGCACCAGGGTGGGCGAGATCAACGTGGTGGAGAAGATGCTGGCGGTCGGCGCCCGGATAGGCGGGGAAGGGAACGGCGGCGTCATCGCGCCAGCACTGAACCCTTGCCGCGATAGCTTTGTCGGGATGGCGCTCCTGCTGGAAAGCCTGGCGGAGGAGGGGGTAACAACGAGCGAGCTACGAGCGCTCGTACCGGCTTACGCCATGCTGAAGAAGAAGGTCGAACTCCCGGCGAGGGAGATCGCACCTTCCCTGCGCCGCATGCTGAACCACTATCCCGGCGAGCAGGTCGACCTGACCGACGGCATCAAGGTGGTGTGGCCGGACAGGTGGGTGCAGGCTCGCGGCTCGAACACAGAGCCCATCCTCCGCGTCATGGCCGAGGCGCCAACTGAGAAAGATGCTCGCGTCCTCATCGCGTCCGCCATTCAGGCGCTCGGGCTTTCAGGGCAAGAGGCGTGATCCGGCTCGCCCTCATCGGCTGCGGCGCCCACGCGGAAACCGCCCACGCTCAGCCGCTCGCGTACTATGTGACCCAGCACCCCGGACAGGTAGAGCTCATCGCCACCTGCGATACTGCCCCCGAGCGCGCCGACCGGTTCTGCCGCGAGTACGGCTTTGCCAGGACCTACGTGGATACAACGCAGATGCTGGACGAGGTGCAGCCGGACGCGGTAGTCGCCACCGTTCCCATCGAGGAGACTCCGCGGATCGGCGCGGACCTGCTCCGCCGCGGCATCCCGTGCGTCCTGGAGAAGCCGCCCGGCCGCTTTATGGACGAAGCGCTTGCGCTCGCCGAGGTGGCGCGCGAGACCGGCACGCCGCACATGGTCTCCATGAACCGCCGCTTTAGCCCCTACCTGACCCGCGCGGCGACCTGGGCGACGGCCGCAGCGCCGCTCCGCCTCATCCACGCTCGGATGACGCGCCACGCCCGGACCGAGCCCGAGTTCCTCTGGGGCACCGGCATCCACGTCGTCGACGCGGTCTGCTCCATCGGGGGCGATATTGCCGGGTATGACGTCGTGGATCGCGGCGTAGCGGATGGTCACGTCTGGTACTTCATTACCATAGAGTTCCTATTCGGTCCCACGGCCATCGTCGAGCTTCTCCCAACCGCTGGCGCGATAGATGAGACCTTTGAGCTTGCGTCCGATGGGTTCCAGGCCTTCGCCCGCACCATGGGCCCCCAGGGCGAATCGGCATGCTGCTGGAAAGACGGAAAGGTCTGGCTCGGGGCCGCCACCCGCCCCGACGACCCGCTCTACCTCCGCGACGGCTCCTACGAGGAGACCTCCGCCTTCCTCCACGGCCTCCTCACCGGCGCTCCCCTCCGCCCCACGCTCCACGACGTCCTCCCCGCCCTCCGCATCTGCGCCGACCCACCAATCAGTCATTCCAAAGAACTGCTCAGCGGGAGTACGCAGCAAACGCTGTAGGGGCGGGGCGCTGTCCCGGACCGCTGCCCCCTTGGTTCCTCAACGGCGAGTTTGCGGTACGGCGGCTGAACGCCGCGGTCCGCACCGCCTGCCATACTAACGTATGCCCCGATTCCTCCTCCTCGTCCTCCTGGCCACCACGATCCCCGGCTGTGGCTACCTCCGCCACCAGCGCGAGCCAGCCCCGCCCCCGCCCGTCACCTTCACCGATGTCACACAGCAGGCGGGCATCCACTTCCAGCATGTTAACGGGGCGGCCGGACAGTTCTACTACCCGGAAACGTTCGGCTCCGGCTGCGCCTTCATAGACTACGACCAGGACGGCTACCAGGACATTCTCCTCGTAAACTCCTCCCCCTGGCCCACCTCCCAACACCCTCTGGATCCCGGTCCTGAACACCTGAACACCCGAACACCTGAACACGCCACTCTCGCCCTCTATCGCAACAACGGCAACGGCACCTTCACCGACGTCACTGTCCAGACCGCCCTTAACATCTCCCTCTACGGAATGGGAGTAGCCGTGGGAGACTACGACAACGACGGCTTCGACGACCTCTACGTCACCGGCCTGGACCACAGCCTCCTGCTGCACAACGAAAGCAGAGGGGGAGAAGGGGAGAAGGGGAGAAGGGGAGAGCAGACGCCAGCCGGCAGGCAACAGGCAGCAGAAGTCCGTTCTCACAACTCACAACTTACGGCTCACGACTCCGGCACCACCCCTTCTCCCCTGCGGCCGCCCGAGCCTCCCTCGGCTCGGGATTCGGAAGGCCGCAGCACCTTCTCCCCTTCTCGTGTTTTCCGCGATGTCACCGCAACTGCCGGCGTCTCCAACTCCGGCCATTGGGGCACAAGCGCCGCCTGGCTGGACTATGATCGAGACGGCAAGCTGGACCTCTTTGTCTGCAACTACGTCCCCTGGAGCGCCACCACGGAGCCGCCCTGCCACATCGGTCAGCTTCGCATCTACTGTGGCCCTCTGATCTACCGCGCGGATAGCTGCCGCCTCTACCACAACCTGGGTGGAGGCAAGTTCCGCGATGTGACGCGGGAGGCCGGCATCTACAAGACCACGGGCAAGTCGCTGGGCGTAGCGGTGTGGGACCTGGACGGCGACGGCTATCCCGATATCCTGGTAGCCAACGACATGACCCCCAACTATCTCTTCCGCAACAACCGCAACGGTACGTTCACCGACGTGGCGGTGGAGGCCGGCTTCGCCACAGGAGCAGACGGCATCGTGCGCTCCGGCATGGGCATCGACGTCGCGGACACCAGGAACGACGGCCTCTGCCAGGTGCTCATCAGCAACTTCTCCCGCGAGCCGAACTCCTTCTTCTCCCAGGAGCAAACCGGCCCGCAGTCCGAGGTCCGCGATCCGGAATCCGGATCCGGCCCTGAACACCTGAACACCCGAACACCTGAACACCGACAGGGATCTGTTCTCACGACTCACGACTCACGACTCACGACTCCGCCGCTTGCCTTCACCGACCGCACCTACCAGACCGGCATCGCCTGGCCCAGCATCCAGCCCCTGGGCTTCGGCCTCTTCTTCTTCGACTACGACAACGACGGCTTCAAAGACGCGCTCGTGACCAACGGCCATATCCAGCCGCAGATCAAGAAGTGGGAGCCCGCCTTCTCCT
>CAYNFH010000088.1:0-24413 GCA_964396385.1 uncultured Chthonomonadaceae bacterium
GTCTTCGCGGCGCTCGCGGAGCGGCGGCATGAAGATCTGGATCACCTGCAGCCGGTAGTAGAGGTCATCCCGGAACTCCTTGTCGGCGACGGCCTGCTCCAGGTTCTTGTTGGTGGCGGCGACGAGGCGCACGTCCACCTTGATGCTCTTGGTGCCTCCCACGCGCTCGAACTCCCTCTCCTGGAGTACGCGCAGCAGCTTTACCTGGACGGGCGGGGGGATCTCCGCCACATCATCCAGGAAGAGCGTGCCCTGGTGGGCCAGCTCAAACCGACCCGGCTTCTGGTTTGCCGCACCGGTAAAGGCGTTCTTCTCATGGCCAAACAGCTCGCTCTCCAGCAGCGTCTCCGTGAGAGCGGCGCAGGAGACGGCGATAAAGGGCTTGTTGGCGCGCGGAGAGTTGTAGTGGAGTGCGCGCGCGATGAGCTCTTTCCCGGTGCCGCTCTCGCCTCGAATCAGAACGGTGGCGCGGCTGTCCGCGGCGCGCTCTACAATCTTGAAGACTTCCTGCATCCGGCCGCTTCCGCCCACGATGTTCTCAAAGCGGTAAGTGGTCTTGAGCTGCTGTTTGAGGGTGAAATTCTCCTCCCGCAAGGAGCGGTTTTCCAGGGCCTGCTGGGCGAGCACCTTCATCTCGTCCATGTCGAACGGCTTCGAGATGTAGTTGTATGCGCCCAGGCGCATAGCCTCCACCGCGGTCTTGATGGTGCCGTACGCCGTGACCATGATTGCCGCGCAGTGGGGCTGGAGCTCCTTGACCGAACGCAGCACCTCGACGCCCGTCATGTCCGGCATGATGAGATCAGAGATCAGAAGGTCCACCCCGTTAGTCGAGGCGAGGTCCACGGCGCGCTTGCCATTCTCTGCAGTGAGCACGTGGAAGCCGTCCCGGCTGAACATCGCCTCGAGGACACGGCGTATGTTGGGCTCATCATCCGCGATGAGGATGGTCCTGTTCTCTGTGATAGACACCGTCACTTCCCTTTCAACAGTCTGGCAGAGTACAGAGCGGGCGCTCCGGCATCTGGTCACCTGAGTCCGGCGGGCGGAGCGGGAGGCTCATCAGAAACGTGGCGCCCTCTCCCTCCGCGCTCCATACGCGGATCCGGCCCCCATGATTGTCCACAATCTTGCGCACGATGGGTAGTCCAAGTCCCGTGCCCTTGGTCTTGGTGGTTACGAACGGCTGGAAGATGTCCGCCATCCGCTCCGCCGGTATCCCGGGCCCGGTGTCCCGCACCGCGATAGTCGCATGACCGTCGGCGGCGCTCAGGGAGATCGTAAGTCTCCCACCGTCCTGCATGGCCTGTGCGGCGTTCAGCACCAGGTTGCGGAGCGCCTGTTCTAGCTGCTTTCTGTCTCCGACCACCAGCGGCAGGTCGGGCTGTGGGAAAACGCGGACTATGATCCGCTGGTCCTCCAACATGGGCCGCATCAGGCTGAGCGTCTTGGCGACTGTCTGGTTCAGGTCCAGGGCCTCCAACTCCAACTGCGCCGGTCGCGCGAAGTCCAGCAGATCCGTGGTGATCCGGCTCAGTCCGTTCACCTCATCGATGATGATGTCCAGGAACTCACGTACATTATCTGAGTTCGCGCATTCCGCCCGCATGAGCTGAGCGGCACCTTTGATGGAACTGAGCGGGTTGCGGACCTCATGGGCCATCTTGGCGGCGAGCTGCCCGATGTCCGCCAGCCTGCGAATGCGGCCTACCTCCTCGTCCAGGCGCACCTCTCGTGTGAGGTCTTCAATCACCTGCACAACGCCGAGCCGGTTGCCTTGCCTGTCCACAAGTGGAGATACCAGCACGTCCACTACCATGGCGGCATGGTCCCTCGGGTGGAGCGCGAGGCGGTGCAGCCTCTCCGGCGCTCCACTTGCGCCTACACGTTCAACCAGCCCGCGCAGCTTGCTTCGCTCGTCTTCCAGCGGGGTCAGGCGGGCCGCCAGGTCCGCATAGGTCAGCTTCTCCCCGCTCTGGGCGGCGCCCAGCAGGTCCCGGGCAGCGTCGTTCCAGCGAGTTACGGAGCCGTCCGAATCCACAACAATCACCGCCGCCGCGATGGACCGCAAGATATTATCGGTCTGGAGGGCGAGGCGGTTCATCTCCTGGTAGCGGCGCTCCCGCTCTTGGTAGAGCTGTGCGTTCTCGATAGCGAGGCCGGCGTGGCGGGCAAAGGTCGTCAGAAGGGAAACGCTCTCCTCCGGAATGGGGCCGCGGGCCCGGTGGTTGTCCGCGATGACCACGCCGATGGACTGGCCCCGCACCACGATGGGAAGGGCGACAAAGCCCCCCGCGCCGAGCGCCCTTGCAAAGCCCCGGATGGGCGACTCCGCGCGGACGGCCTCCGGCACTACCAGAACGGCCTGGCTCTCCGCCACCGTTCCGACCACTCCCTCCCCGAGCCGCGCCTCTGTCCGGCGCACCTGGTCGTCCGTATAGCCCCGCACCACACGCGGGACGAAGCGGTTCGATGGGTCGCGCAGGAAGATGGCGCAGCGGGCAAACTTTACGACCTGGACGATATTGTCCGCGACCAGCTCCAGTACGGAAGCGAGGTCCAGAGTAGAGATAACGCGCTCCGTCAGGTCGGAGAGGGTGGAGAGTTGCTCGATATGGCGCAGAAGGTCCGAAAGGAGCTGCGCGTTGGCCAGCGCCAGGGCTGCCTGGGCGGCGAAGAGCGAGAAGAGCTCGAGGTCCGGCTCTTTGAAGTCCGGCGCGGGTCGGCGGCGCCGGATGGAGAGAACGCCGAGAACGCGGCCGCCCTCCACCTTGAGCGGGACCACGATAGAGGAACCGATGTCGCGCCGAAGCCTCAGCCCCTCCAACCGCGGGTCTGTGCCTGCCTCTACGATGAGCATCGGCTCGCCGGTCTGAGCGACGCGGCCTGCGATGCCCTCGCCCAGGGTGCGGTGCGCCTCACGGACGACTGCCTTGGAGAGGCCCCAGCTCGCGGAGATGGTGAGCTCCTGCGTCTGCGGTTGGAGGCGCATGAGCGAGCACGCCTGTGCGTTCATCAGCCGGGCGGCCTTCTCCGTGACCAGCCCGAGCAGTCGCTCGATGTCCATTGAGCCAATGGCGTGGCCCAGCTCGTAGAGCGAAGACAGCTCCTGAGAGCGCCGGTCCGCGACCTTCTGTAGCCCGTGAGAGTGCTCCTCCAGCCACAGGCGGTCCAGGGTAGCGCCCAACTGGCTGATAACGGCGTCCAGCAATCCGTCCGGCAACGGTATCGCGGGCCTAAGCTCCAGGCATGCGCCCGGTCCGTAGCGGGTAGGCACTGTGCAGAAGATGGTGTCCTCGGACTCCGGGCCGGAAGAACGCAGGGAATAGGGGCGCCCAAGGAGCAGGGCACCGCTGCGAACGATGCCGGCCGCGCGCAAGGCGGAGATAGTGTGCGCGCCCGCGGACTCCGGATTCTGAGCGTCCGCGAGGACGGAGGAGACGGCCCGCAGCGCAGAGTATCCCGCGGAGAGATCGGCCGGGGAGGGGGGGGCGGATAAGCTCTGGACCTGGACGCTCACGTTCACACTAGTGATGTTCGGCACAAATCAGGCCAATTGTGAGGGAGGGCCAGCCGTGCAAAAGGGGCGGGCCGCGCGGCCCGCCCCTTCCAGGGTTGCGGTCGGACGCCGGCGGCTACATGATACCGCGCGTGCGCCCGAATCGCGTACTACGCGGCAGGTCCGGCGCCTGTGCGCTGGAGAATGAAGGGCGCGCCGAGCATCTCCTTCCACTTGCTCTTCTGCGCATCTGTGAGCAGAGCGCCGATCTTCTCCTCGGTGCTCTTCTGGATCTCCTGCATCTTGGACCGGGCAGCCTCCCGGTCTCCACCCTGGAGGCTCTGGAAAGCCTCACGGCGGGCGGTGTTCTCATCCGTGACGATGGCGGCAACCTTGGCGCGCTGATCCGCGGTGAGGCCGATCTCGTCCTGGTTTGACTTTTGCTCGAGAGCCCGGTAGCCCTGGAGGTTCAGCTCGATCTGGTGGAAGCGCTTCTGCTGGCCCGTATCCAGGATATCGGCAACGGCCTTGGCCTGGATATCCTGCATCTTCTGCATGGCCTTCTGCCGCTCTTCCGGGGACATCTGCTGGAAGCCGCCCCCACCCTGGAAGATGGCGCGCATCTGGTCCTGGATCTCCTGCTGCTTGGCGTCCAGCTTGTCGATCTGCGGCTGAGTCATCTTGAGTTCGGTCTGGACCTGAGGAATCCTGAGCAAGAAAAGTCCGCCCATTCGTCCACCGAACTGACCGCCACGGCCAAACCCGCCACCGCGGCGTCCACCGCCCTGCCCGGGGGCCTGACCTGGCCCCTGCCCGGGCGCATCCTGGGCCGCCGCCACGGTAATGGATGCAGCCATCAGTAGGGCCGTAGCCAAAGTCACAACTCTACGGTTCATCTGTGAATCTCCTCCATGAGGTGCGTGGTCCGAACGGACCGGGAAGGATAAGGCCTCGCGGATGGGCCTGCCGGTGATATTGACGGCGCGATTCCGGGGCAGTAACGGGGTCCGTTCGGCGTTCATTCGTTCGGGCCTTCAGGGCAGAAGGGCAGAAGGGGTCAGGGAGTGAAAAGGGTGAGACACAACGGGAAGGAGGCGAAAGAGTGATGCGGTTTCCGAAGCAGCGAGTGCGGTTTGCTCAGAGCTACGACGGCCAAGTGAGTCAGGATGGATTCCTGGTGCTGGACCTGAAGGGGTTGGACATCGAAGGGGTGACCAGCCTGGTGCTGGACCTGGCCGACGTCGATGCGGCCCGAAGCGCCGGCGATAAGGAGGATGATGCCAAGAGGCGCGCCAGGGAGCTATTGGGAGGATAGTGCGTTCAGGTCCTGCGCGTCGTCATCGCGTGCGCAGCGAGGGATCTGCTTGTCCGTGATAGAGTACGGCTCGTCACTTTAAAGCAGATCCCTCGCTTGGCGGGCGGTCGCGCTGCGCCAGCTCGCGCGACTGAGCGGTAGCCCGCCCGGGATGCACGCTGGCACGCTCCGGCTTTCTTTCCTACGGCATGGCGCTTGCGCCATCGACCACTCGGAATGACAAACTGGTCTACGGGACGCAGGCCGTATTCCAGGTGCCGTCCGGGTTCTTGTCCGACCGGCCGAAGATCTGGCGGCAGTTCTGGTACGCATCTGCGTCCGTGATCTTCCACGCCTTAATCGGCCCGCCATCCAGCCGGAGACCGCCCTTCTGGTTTCCGCTGGCGTCCACATCCGGCTTAGTTCGGACCACGTGGGAGTGGCCATCCACCCAGCATACGTTGGTCATGCTGGAGTGGCGGGCCTCAACTGGCGAGTCGAAGAGGCCGAATCCCGCGGTGCCGCCGGGCAAGGTGGCGTTGCCATCGTAGATGAGCCCCGTATCCGCGGGATAGGGAAGGGCCGCGAGGGGGCAGTTGGTTCGGCCGCTGGCGAGCGTGACGCACGCGGCGCCGAAGAAGATGTTCGGACAGCCCTCATCCACCACACGAAAATTGAACATATAGCTGAGATACTGGGCCGGCGGGCTTACCGTGCAGAGAGGCGGCGCGCCAATGTTCTGCATGGCCTTGTTGCCGTCCAGCGCCGGCAGGTTGTCAGGACACTGCATCAACTGCGCGTTCTTCTGATAGGGCACGACCTCGGCGTAGAAGCTCATGGTACATGGCGTACCATTGGCATTCTGTCCCAGGTAAAGCGAGGTGGGAAACACCTCATCGTAGTCCTGGGTGTACATAAGGACCGCAAGGCCGGCCTGTTTGAGGTTGGATAGGCACTGAGTGGCGCGAGCCTTCTCCCTTGCCTGGGCGAACACCGGGAACAGGATTGCGGCCAGGATTGCGATGATGGCGATTACTACGAGCAGCTCGATCAGCGTGAATCCACGACGGGCTGTACGCATGGGGCGTCTCCTCCTTCGAGAGGCAAGTGTGTCTATGCGTCCACGTTGACGCAAAAGTGCGCGCAGGACGCGCGCTGTGCAGTGGGTTCGGGCTCCTCGAGCCAAGAACGTGGCGATAGACTCAAGAGGTCTGGCCGCATTGTAACAATGGGGCGGGGAGTTGTCAAGCAGAAAGAATGGTGTTCAGGCAGGCCGAGCCTTGCGCTACACGGAGTAGGGGCTAAGGTCCGGATCAGGGCAGTCCAGGAGGCGGTACGCGGCGTTGCGGATGAGGGGCTCGCAATCCGGAGTGTACATGAGCGTGCCGTAATAGCGATGGGCGGTATCCACTTCATAGCCGCCAAAGGGATAGTCAGCCGCGGTGGGAACATAGCCGTGGACGCCGTTGGTGTAACCGAGCGCGAAGAGCGGGTCTGGAGATTGGTGCTGGAAGTCCAGGCCGTACTGGACGAACATCTCGGCCGGCAAGCCCAGGACGCGGGCGCCACCGAGGTCCAGCAGTTGCAGTGTAAACGGACTGGTATCGCTAGCCCCAGCTTCGGCGGAGCGGGCACGCTGGAACCGCGCGTAGGCCAGGAGGCCCTCCGCGTTGAGGATCCTGCCCGCATGACCGCCGCGTTTCTCCTCTTCGACGCGAGATTCCCATTCGGCAACATCCCCGGTGCAGACTTCCAGCGGCGGTGGTGGAATGAGGGGAAGGTCGATAGACTGCTCCTCCGCGCGGACCGTCGAGCCCACCAGCGGCTCCGGTGCTGCCAACGCCTCCAGGGCGGCTTCTGCCAAATCCTCTCCGTGCCGTTTTGCGTCCTCAAACGTCCCGCGCGGGTAGGGGTTGATGTTGCCGGCGCAGCCCTGCAGGAAAATCGGCACGGCCCCGGTTTCGGCTCGCACTCGGTCGCAGGCGTATCCGCAGAAGTCCGCGGTTATGCGCAGGTTATCTCCGCCAAGCGTTGTGGGATGGCAGGCGTGGGAGAAAAGGACGGCGACGGGCCGGCCGCGAAGGTCCTGGACCTCCATTACGTCAACATGCGAGGCTACCGGACCCGCGAGATTAACTCCAATAGCGGACTTGTGCGATTGGTCGCTGAGCTGCCGCCTATTCGCCCCTATCTGGATCGCGGCGCGGCCGTACGCCAGTGACACCGGTCGCATCTCCGCGTTCGCCTGGCGCGCGATGCCGATGAGCTTGCGCACGAGGATGTCGGTATAGGCGGGGTCCCGGCCGCCCATGGCGTTGAGCTGGCCGACGTTAGGACCTCCATGCGTGTGGGTGGCGTGAAGCATGACGGCGCGGCCAGGAATGCCCGTATGTTCCTGGATTCCGGCGCGGACCTGGTCCACCAGGTCGAAGTCCAGGCCGAGCAGGTCCATGGAGAGGAGCGCGACCCTCTCCGAGCCGTCCGTCACGACCAGAGCGCGGGCGTAAAGCGGGTCGTGCACGGCGGTGCAGCCGGTGGGGCGAAAGGCGTAGCCGCACATCCACACCCCCAGCGGGGGCGTGATATCCGTTTCGCAGACGGCGGCGTAGAGGCTCATGTGTGGGTCTGGTTCCTTACCACTTGTCTTGTTCACCGTCTCGGTTCTGGTTCCTGCGCGTTGACACCTCCGGGGGCCAGGGGTATACTCCGGCCGGCGCGGGAGTCCGCGATAACGGGAGTGCCGCTCCAGAACAATCCTCGCCCACATGGCCTACGAAAGCTTCCAGGAGTTTCTACGCCGCCTCGAGCGGGACAACGAGCTTCGCCACATCTCCGTCCCGGTGGATCCCTTTCTGGAGATCACGGAGGTGGCAGATAGGGTCATGAAGTCCCCGGACGGCGGCAAGGCCCTCCTTTTCGACCACCCGACGGGCTACGACATCCCCGTCGCGATCAATACCTTCGGCTCTCGCAAACGGATCTCCATGGCTCTGGGAGTGGAGGACATCGAGGACATCGCCTGCGAGATAGAGGAGCTGGTCAAACCCGACGTCCCGACTGGGTTCATGGACAAGCTGCGCATGCTGCCCAAGCTGGGGCGGCTGGCGTCGGCCAATCCCAAGTCCGTGCCATCCGGCATCTGCCAGGAAGTGGTCCGGACCGGGAGCGACGTGGACCTCAACACTCTGCCGGTCCTCCACTGCTGGCCGCAGGACGGCGGGCGGTTCATCACGTTGCCACTAGTGTTTACGTTCGATCCCTCGACCGGCAAGCGCAACGTGGGGATGTACCGGATCCAGATCTTTGACAGAAACACCACCGGCATGCACTGGCAGCTTCATAAGGTGGGGGCGGAGCACCACCGGCAGAGTGAAGAGGCCGGACAGCGGATCCAGGTGGCTGTGGCGCTGGGAGGAGACCCGGCGCTAACGTACGCCGCCACGGCGCCGCTGCCGCCGGGGATTGACGAGATGCTCTTCGCCGGTTTCTTGCGGCACAAGCCGGTGGAAATGGTCAAGTGCCGAACGGTGGACATCGAGGTGCCCGCCAACGCGGAGATCGTGCTGGAGGGGTACGTAGATCCGCACGAGCGGCGGCCGGAGGGGCCCTTCGGGGACCATACCGGCTACTACACGCTAGTGGAACCGTACCCTGTGTTCCACGCCACCGCGCTGACCCATCGCCGCAATCCGGTCTATCCGGCGACTATCGTGGGGCCCCCGCCGATGGAGGATGGCTGGCTCGGGAAGGCGACGGAGCGGATCTTCCTTCCGCTCATCAAGGTGATGGTGCCGGAGATCGTGGATCTGAACCTGCCGGTGGAGGGGTGTTTCCACAACCTGGCGTTTGTTTCGATTCGCAAGCGCTATCCTGGCCACGCCTTCAAGGTGATGAACGCGATGTGGGGGCTGGGCCAGATGATGTTCACCAAGATCATCTTTGTATTCGACACGGATGTGGACGTCCAGAATATCGGTGAGTGCATCTGGCGACTGTCCAATAACATCGATCCGGAGCGGGACATGCTTGTGACCCGTGGTCCAATAGATGTGCTGGACCACAGCTCGCGCGCGCTCGGGTTTGGCTCCAAGATCGGGTTCGACTGCACGCGCAAGCTGGCCGCCGAAGGGTTCCGGCGAGAGTGGCCGGACGTCATCCGGATGTCGCCGGAGGTAAAGCAGAGGGTCGACGCGCTGTGGCCCAAGCTGGGCATTTAGCGGGAGAACGCCGCTGCACTCGTCCTGGCATCTTATTGTCGAGTGGGACCGGACATCGTTCCTGGCCCTGAACCACGGCATGAAGAGCCGCGCGCTGGACGCGGTAATGCTGCCGTTCACCAACCTGGGGCTGGGCGGCGTCCAGGCGGCGGTTGTGATCGGTCTGGCGTTTGCGCAGGGCATCGCCCGCGGTGAAGTGCGGGGATCAGCAATGCTGCGCTCTGCTTGGCGCGCCATCTACTCGCGGAGATGGTGGGTATCACCGCTGCTGGTGAGCTTTGTGGTCTGCGGCTTCATCGGGGCCGACGGTATCAAGCGGTTGGTGCATGGTGAGCGGCCCTGGTGGTTCTACGAAAACGAGCACCGGGCCGGCCGTTTCTTGAAGGTGCGCGTGGACACGGTGCCGGGTGTCTACCCGCTCAAAGTCCAGCGCTTCCCTTCCGGGCACACCGCGACCTCGGCGGGGATGGCCACCGTGGTGACAATCCTCTTCTGGAAGAGGAAGCGCGGTGATCTGGTGGCGGTGGGAGCGTGGATCTTTGCGCTCGCCATCGGGCTATCCCGGATCTATTTGGGAAGCCATTGGCCGCTCGACGTACTTGGCGGAGTGGCAGTGGGAGTAGTCGGCGGCGCGATTAGCGTGTGGGCATGCCGGATGTGGGCAAGTAGCCAGTCGTCAGCCGTCAGTCGTCAGTCTTCAGGAGGCAGTTCGGACGGCGCAGGAGGGTAGCCGGGTTGGCGGGGACAGGGCGGCTGGTGGTGGCGATGACCGGAGCCAGCGGCGCGATCTACGCCGTGCGGTTCCTGGATCAGGCGCTCTCGCAATTCGAGACCATCTACCTGACCGTCTCCGAGCAGGCGGCCCAGGTGCTGGATACCGAGTTGGGCCGCAAGCTGGACGCCGGCCACGTGACGGCGGAGGCGCTGCTTGGACGGCCGGCTAGCAATCTCAAGCTCCTGGACCGGAAGGACTACTTCTCGCCGCCGGCCAGCGGCTCGTTTCGCCACGACGGCATGGTCATCGTGCCGTGTTCAATGGGCACGGCCGGCCGGATCGCGAACGGCATCTCGGACGACCTGGTAACGCGGGCGGCGGATGTATGTCTGAAAGAGCGGAGACGGCTGGTGCTGGTGGTGCGGGAGATGCCCTGGAGCCTCATCCACCTGCGCAACCTGACGCAGCTTGCCGAGGCGGGAGCGACGGTGCTCCCGGCATGCCCCAGCTTCTACTATCAACCCAAGACCGTGGAGGAGTTGGCGGATACGGTAGTAGGGCGCATTCTCCAGCAGCTTGGAATCGACCAGAAGGTGGTGCCGCAGTGGCAGTTCAAGGACAACGAGTAGGCCCGCTGGCGGGGGGATTGCGGCGGCTCAGGATCATCCTGGAGATGATTAAGTTCGAGCACACCGTCTTCGCCATGCCGTTCGCACTGGTGAGCGTGATCCTGGCGGCCCGCACCCTGCCGGGTGGCCAGGTTCCGGCGCGGCCGCTGTTCTGGATTGTTGTTGCGATGGTAGGGGCGCGTAGTGCGGCCATGGCGTTCAACCGGATCGTGGACGCGCACTATGACGCCCGGAACCCACGCACGGCGAACCGGGCCATTCCGGCAGGGGTGTTGAGCGCCAGCCAGGTGACGGTGTTTACAGGGGCTTCCGTGATTGTGTTTGAGCTGGCCGCCTGGCAGCTCAACCCACTCTGCCTTGCCCTCTCGCCGGTGGCATTGGCCGCAGTGCTGGGCTATTCGTTCACCAAGCGCTTTACGTCGCTCTCGCACCTCGCGCTAGGGCTGGGAATCGGTATCGCCCCGATGGGAGCCTGGCTCGCGGTCACCGGACGGTTCGCACTGACGCCGGTGCTGTTGGGGGCCGTCGTGATGCTCTGGATCGGAGGGTTCGACATCATCTACGCACTCCAGGACGTGGAGTTCGACAAGGCCAACGGGCTGTTCTCCCTGCCCAGGCGACTCGGTCCCGCGCGGGCGTTATTGGTGTGCCGGTTCATGCACGCTGGCGTGGTGATGCTGCTGCTGACCATCGGAAGGCTGTCCGGGCTGCACGCAATGTACTTCATGGGGGTGGTTGCAGTGTCGGCGCTGCTGGTGTACGAGCACTCGGTGGTGCGCCCAGACGACCTCCGCCGGGTGAACCTCGCCTTCTTCACGCTGAACGGCTGGATCGGGGTGCTGTACTTTCTGTTTGTGTTGCTGGATAGATTGATAGCTGCGTAGGAGCTTGGGACCACGGGCCACGGACGACTCTGGAAACTGAAGGTCTGTGATCTGTGGTCCGTGGTCTATAAATGAAAGAGCTTCGAATTGGATGTGTGCCGTACCTGAATGCCAAGCCGCTAATCGCGTGGTTCCATTCACCGGAATGCGATAGCGGCGCCCAGTTGACATACGGAGTGCCCACTTCACTCGCGGTAGGGCTGGAACAGGGAAGATTAGACGTGGCGCTGGTCTCCACGTTCGAACGGTTTCGCAACCCTTCGCTGCGCATCGTCCCCGACATCTCCATCTCCGCCGACGGTGCGGTGAAGAGCGTCCGCCTGTTCTCCCGCGTGCCCATTCCAGCGATCCAAACCGTCGCACTTGATACGAGCTCGCTCACCTCCACGGCACTGACTCGGATCCTCCTTAGCGAGATGTATGGGCTTCAGCCGCGGTATGCATCGCATCCGCCGGACATCAACAGCATGCTGAGGGAATATGACGCGGGGCTCCTCATCGGGGACCTGAAGCTGTTCGATACCCCCGCTACGCACATCCTGGATTTGGGCGAGGCGTGGAAGGCGCACACGGGACTCCCGTTCGTCTACGCGGCTTGGCTGGCCCGCGATGATGCGTCCGCAAATGCGGCGGAGCTCGTCCTCATGCGGGCGCGGCGCTGGGGAGAGGCGCGGCTGGAACTGTTGGCAGCGGAGTGGTCCGAGAAGATGGATCTGCGGCTGGACCGTGTCCGGGACTATTTCGCGAATGTGATGCGGTACGACCTGGACGCGGACAAGATGCGCGGGCTGGAGCTGTTCCGGCAGAAGTGCAAGGAGCATGGATTGGTGTAGGCGGAAACCGGCGGTACGAGCGGGTGTTTGCTACCGCTCGTACTATGGGCCAATTCTGTAATGCCTGAAGAACTCTACCTCTTCCTGGATTTCGACGATACCCTGAGCGACTTTGGCGTGCTGGGCCCTCAGTACATCGCCGCCACGTCGCGTCTGCTAGCGGAGCAGTTTGGCGGGGAAGCCGCGAGTTGGGCCGATGCTGTGCAGAGGCAGGTGGTGGATAGCAAGCGGCGCTACGAGGAAACCTTTGTGGACCGGCCGCTGGCGGGCTACTGTACCTGGATCGGGGCGGAGCGGGCGCGCGCGGCCGAATCCGTATTCGCCTCAGTAGGAATCTCATTGTCGTCAGACGTGAATCCGGGCGAGCTGGCACTCAGGGTCCAGTCGGAGGCCTTAAAGCGGTGCAACGCATCATTCGCCGGCACTTTGGAAGCCATGCGGGCGCTCAAGGCGTCCGGAGTGCGGCTCCAAATGGCCTCGTCGCAGGAGGCAGAGTACCTCCGCGCGGCGTTACGTGGTGCAGGGCTGGAAGGCTTCTTCGACCGCTGTTTCGGGCCAGACCTCGTCGACTGCGCCAAGGAGGGACCGGAGTTCTACCGGCGAATCTTTAGTGCGTGCGGAATCTCGTCTTCCCAGACTGTGGTGGTGGATGACCAGGCAATGTGTTTGGACTGGGCGGAAGAGACCGGCGCGCGCGTAGTGCAGGCGTGCATGAAGCCGGAGGCGGACCCAGAGTTTCCGGTTATCGTCCGCAGCATGGGGGAGCTAGTTGAGGCGGTTGGTGAGGGACGGCAATGGACGAGCTGAGCGCGTCGATCAAAGGGCTGGAGCCGGACCTGATTGAGCTGCGACACCGGCTGCACCAGGACCCAGAGCTGAGCGATCAGGAAGAGCGGACCTCCACGGTGGTGGCCGATCGACTGCTAGCGCTGGGGCTAAAGGTGCGGGCCGGCGTCGGCGGGCACGGTGTCATAGCGCGGCTCCAAGGCGATCAACCTGGCCGGACTATTGCCCTCCGCGCGGACATGGACGCGCTGCCGATCCAGGAGGAGAACGACGTACCATACCGGTCGCGGAACCCGGGCGTCATGCACGCCTGTGGCCACGACGGACATACGACCATCCTGCTAGGGGCGGCGCAGCTCCTGGCATCGCGCCGTGACAGAATCGCGGGCGAGGTGCGGTTCCTATTCCAGCACGCGGAGGAGACCGTGGATGGCGCGCGCAGAATGGTGCAGGGCGGCGCGATGGACGGCGTGGACGCAGTGTTGGGGCTGCACGGATGGCCCTACGTAGGACTGGGGCAGATCGGGATACGGTCCGGTCCCATGATGGCATCGGCCGACACGTTCGACATCACCATTCACGGTGTAGGCGCTCACGCCGCGTATCCGCACCTGGCAGTCGATCCCATATTGATTGGAGGACAGATCGTCACCACGCTTCAGAGCTTGAGCAGCCGCGAAGTAGACCCGAACCAGCCGGTCGTGGTCACGGTGGCGCAGTTCCACGCAGGCACCGCGTACAACATCATCCCCGGGACGGCGCGGATAGCCGGAACCGTCAGGACGCTCAATACCGAGCTGCGTGCCTCGATGCCGGACCGGATCCGGCGCATCGCGGAAGGAATCTGTGCCGCGTCACGGGCGACCTGCGAGATGCAGTACATCGAAGGCACGCCGCCGGTGGTCAACGACTCCTCGATGACGGACCTGGTGCGGGAGACCGCCTCGGAGGTTCTGGGACCGGAGAATGTCATCGATGTGCCGCATCCATCCATGGGAGCCGAGGATTTCGCGGTATATCTGGAGCGTGCCCCGGGCACTATGTTTCGCCTCGGTCTCGGGCCTGTCTCCAATCTCCACACGCCCACATTCAACTTCGATGACCGTGCTGTTCCGGTAGGCATAGAACTGTTCGTCCGGACGGCGGAGCGGTTCCTGGAAAGGTCCTGAGATATGCCACGCGCTCTGGTCACCGGCGGCGCCGGGTTTCTCGGCTCACACCTGTGCGACAGACTCCTAGTGGAAGGGTACGAGGTGGTTGCGGTAGACAACCTCATCACCGGGAGCGAGGAGAACCTGAGCCATCTGACCAATGAGGCTCGATTCCGGTTCATCCGGCAGGACGTGAGCCAGGAGTTGGACATCGATGGAGGGCTGGACTTTCTCTTCCATCTGGCGTCACCCGCCAGTCCGATAGACTTCACGTCCAAGCCCATCGAGATCATGCTTGTGAACTCTGAGGGCACGCGGCGTGGGCTGGAGCTTGCGCGGGCCAAGGGAGCGCGGTTCTTCCTCGCGTCCACTTCGGAAGCCTATGGCGATCCAACCGTTCACCCGCAGACGGAGGACTACTGGGGCAACGTCAATCCCGTGGGCGCGCGGGCGGTGTACGACGAGGCGAAGCGGTTCGCGGAGGCGATGACGATGGGCTACCACCGGTTTTATGGGGTGGAGGTGCGCATCGTTCGTATTTTCAACACCTACGGGCCGCGGATGCGGCTGAACGATGGTCGCGTGGTGCCGAACTTTGTAGGGCAGGCGCTGAGGGGAGACCCCATCACGGTGTACGGCACCGGTCAGCAGACGCGCTCCTTCTGCTACCAGAGCGACCTGATCGACGGCTTCTGGCGACTAATGAACTCGGAACATACCGAGCCGATCAACATCGGCAATCCCATCGAGCGCACGATGCTGGAATTCGCGCAGGAGATCAAAAGGCTCACTGGCAGCTCCAGCGAGATCGTGTTCGAGCCGCTGCCCATGGCGGACGATCCAAAGCAGCGGCGGCCGGACATTACCCGCGCCCGCACGCTCCTCGGCTGGGAGCCCAAGGTGGACCTGGAACAGGGGCTCCGGAAGACGATAGAGTACTTCCGAGGGAAGCTGGATTCAAGGTGATAGGTGAAGGGTGATTGGCCCTCACTTATCCCCTATCACCCGTCACCTAACGATGCGGCGGATACTTTACCGGACGAGTCTGGTCGTTGTAGGGGCGTGGACGCTGGCGCTCCTGCCCAGCCCTACGCCTGCGATTCCGCTGCGACTGAAGAATGGACTGGTTGGGGTCTTCGCGGTCTTGATGATCGGGAAGACCCTCTATGACAGCCTGTTCTACGATCGGTACCGGCCATGAGCCGCAAGCTCACACGCCGGTTGTTCTTGCAGGGCGCCGCCGGGATCACTGCCCTCCCCATGGTCGCAGGTGCGACCACTCGGCCGCTGCAGCACACGGGACAGCCGAAACGGGTGGTTGTGATCGGCGCGGGGCTTGCCGGTCTCTGCGCCGCGTATGAGCTCGATCAGGCCGGTCACGACGTGACGGTGCTAGAGGCTCGCCTCCGGCCAGGCGGCAGGGTACTTACCCTGCGGGAGCCCTTCTCCGACGGCCTGTACGCCGAAGCCGGCGCAATGTTCATCCCCCAGCACCACGGGCTGACCATGAAGTACGTGCGCCTGTTTAGCCTGCCGCTCCACACGGTAACCTCCCGCGGCAGCTCTCAGATGTACTACATACGGGGTCGGCGGGTGATGGTTGGCGGCAGCGGTCCGGAAGAGTGGCCGCTTGAGCTGACGGCACAGGAGCAGGGCCTCGGTTACAACGGCATGTGGGAAAAGTACATCACGCCCACCGTCCAGTTGATAGGGGACCCGACGAAGGCGAATTGGCCACCGGACCCGATCAAGCCTTTGGACGACATGACCTTTGCTGAGTTCCTGCGGAAGCAGGGAGCATCGGAGGACGCCGTCTATCTCCTGCGGCGGGGTTATGCCGACCTCTGGGGCGACGGGGCCGACGCCGTCTCCGCGCTCTCGCTGCTCCGGGACCTGGCCCTCAACGAGGCGGAGCGCCAACAGTATGCCATCAAGGGTGGAAACGACCAGCTTCCAAAGGCGTTCGCGGCGCGACTCAAGGAGCGGATCCGCTACGGTGCGGCAGTGGAAAGGATCGAGCGGCGCGCGGCCGACGTTCGGCTCGTCTTCAAACAGGCCGGCGAGGCGCGTACGATTACCGCCGACCGCGTCATCTGCGCCATCCCCTTCACGCTGCTGCGCCGGGTGGAAGTGAGCCCACCCTTCGCCCAGGCGAAGCAACAGGCCATACAGGAGCTGCCGTATACCTCCGTCGCGCGGATCTATCTGCAGACACGGACGCCCTTCTGGGTCGACAAGGGACTGCCAGGGACCGCCAGCACAGACCTGCCGGTAATGTGGCTGTGGGAGCCGTCCAAGGGCCAGGCCGGACCGCGAGGTATCCTTGAATCGTATTCAGCCGGTGCGGCCGCTCGGCGGTTTACGGCCATGCGCGAGCCCGACCGGATCGCGGCGGCAATGGAGCAAATGGAACCGGTGTATCCCGGCCTGAAGACGGCGTTCGAGGGCGGGGCGAGCAAGTGTTGGGACGAGGACGAGTGGTCGCGCGGCGATTACGCGTGGTTTCGGCCGGGACAGCTTACCGCGATGATGAAGGTAATCGCCGCTCCGGAAGGGCGAATCCATTTTGCCGGCGAGCACGCTTCGCCATGGCCGGGCTGGATGCAGGGGGCGCTGTATTCGGGCAGTCGCGCGGCCCGGGAAGTGAATGAGGCCGGATGACAGGGTGACAGGGTGACAATGTGACAGCGTGACTGGGACCGGTATCCGGTATACCACGTCACCAGGTCACCAGGTCACCAGGTTATGTGGCTCTTCGAGTTGAGAGATAGGAGAAGGGCACATGACTGGGGAGAAGGAGACGATCAGGGTTCAGCTCAACTATCCGCTGGAGCGGGTGAAGGAGCCTATCCTATATCACCTGGTGATGGACTACGGGCTGATTCCAAACATTCGGCGGGCCAACATCGACGTGCATACCGGCGGGTTCATTTTCCTGGAGCTCACAGGGGAGAAGGATTCGCTGGACAGGGGCCTCAAGTTCCTGGAGTCCGTCGGGGTGACGGTAAGCGGAATCGGGGTGGACGGCACCGAGGAGTGGGCGGTATAGCGCCATGGCGGAGGCCATGCTCTCATCGAGCCTGGAAGGCTCCGTGGGGGTAGTCGAGAAGCGGTACTTCACCTTCGGCTCCCGCGGCGAGCCGTTCGTCCTCGATAACCGCCAGACGCTGCCGGAAGTCACCACCTGCTACGAGATGTACGGCGAGTTGAACGACGCCGCCGACAACGTAGTACTGATCGAGCACGGGCTGACCGGCAGCTCTCATGCTGCCGGGCGCTACTCATCGGACAGTCCGTATGCCGGATACTGGGAGCCGCTCATCGGCCCCGGCAAGGTCTTCGACACCGAACGGTACTGCGTCATCGCCCCCAACGCACTGGGCGGATGCCGGGGAAGCACCGGTCCGTCCAGCGACGACCCCCGCACCGGCAAGCCGTACAGTCTCACTTTTCCCATCGTCACCGTCCGCGACATGGTGCGCGTACAGAGGCAGTTGCTGGACCACCTGGGAGTGACGAGGATCCGGCTCGTTACTGGCGGTTCAATGGGCGGGATGCAGGCGCTGGAGTGGGCCGTCACCTATCCGGAGATGGTAGATGCCATCTGTCCTATCGCGTCGGTGGCACGGACCGGTGCGCAGGCCATCGCGTTCAACGAGTGCATGCGCCGCGCCATCATGCTGGACCCTCGGTGGCACCGCGGCGAGTACTACGACTCTGAGCCGCCAGATGCTGGACTGGCGCTCGCGCGGATGATCGGGACCATCACGTACCTCTCCGACCCCATCATGGAGGAGATGTTCGGGCGGAAGCCGGCGCTGCAGGAGACACCTTTGGAGCGGGAGCTTCACGCCCGGTTCGACGTGGAGCGGTACCTGCACGAGGAGGGCGACAAGCTGGTCCGCCGCTTTGACGCCAACTCCTACCTGTACGTTACCCGTGCGATCGACCTTCACGATATTGCGCGGGGTTACGCGTCGCTGGCAGCGGCTTACCGCCGCATCAAGGCGCGGGTGCTGCTGATAGGGATCCGCGGCGACATCCTCTTCTACCCGCAGACAATCCAGCGGCTGAACGCGAACCTGTGCGCGGCCGGGGTGGACTCCAACTACTGGGAGATCGATTCTGGATACGGACACGACGCCTTCCTCGTAGAGCAGGAGAAGATGATTCCCGCGCTGGCGGAGTTCCTCGCGCGCGTTGAGGCGGAGCTGAAATGACAGACATCGAAGCGCTGGTCGCAAGATATGCGGAGCTGTACGGTTCGCAGCCGGAGTTTGTGGTGCGGGCGCCGGGGCGGGTGAACCTTATTGGGGAACACACGGATTACAATGACGGCTTCGTGTTCCCCGCTGCCATCGACCGGGACATCGCCATGGCGGTCTCGCCGCGGCCGGACGGCCAGGTGCGGGCGTTCTCCGTTTCCTTCAACCAGTCCAGCACCTTTAGGTTGGGCAACATCCATCATGCCTCCGAGGCGGCCTGGAGCGACTACATCCGCGGCATGGCGCTGAAGCTTCAGGACGAGGGATACGCACTGAAGGGCATGAATGTGGTTGTGGATGGCACCGTCCCCATCGGGAGCGGGCTCTCCTCATCCGCCGCCATGGAGATGAGCGCTTCGCTGGCGTTCGAGGCCGCAGGCGGGTTCACGGTAGATCCGGTGAAGCGGGCGCTCATCGGGCAGAGGACGGAGCGTGAGTTCATCGGCGTCCAGAGCGGCATTATGGACCAGTTCATCTCTTCCCTTGGGCAGGCGGCGCATGCGCTCTTCATCGACACGCGGAGTCTGGAGTACGAGGCTGTGCCGCTGCCCGCCCACGGCGTGTCGCTCATCATCGGCGACACCAACAAGAGGCGCGGACTCGTCGACTCCGAGTACAACAACCGCCGCGCGGAGTGCGAGGAAGCTGTTCGTGTGCTTCACGAGTACCTGCCCGGCATCAAAGCGCTGCGGGATGTGGACGAGGCGCAGTTGCTGCAGTACGAATCCAAGCTGCCGGCCGTGGTGCGCAAGCGCGCGCGCCACGTGGTGACGGAGGACGCCCGTGTCCTGCGCAGCGTGGAAGCGCTGAAGCAGGGCAACGTGGCTATGTTCGGGGCGTCGATGAATCAGAGCCACGATTCGCTGCGGGACGACTACCAGGTGAGCTGCTTTGAGCTGGACACGATGGTGGACCTGGCGCGGCAAGTGGAAGGCGTATTCGGATCGCGCATGACCGGGGCAGGGTTTGGAGGCTGTACCGTGAGCCTCGTGCAGTCGGCGGCGGTGGACGCGTTCCAGGCATTTGTGGGGCCGCGCTATAAGCAGGCGACGGGCCTGGACGCGGCGATCTATGTCTGCCGGGCCTCGCAGGGGGCGGAGCGGATCAGGTGAGGGCTGAAAGGGAGAGGGCGAGAAGGGGAGAAGGGGAGACTCCGGAGGAGGCGGCGGCGCGGCGAACGGGAGAAGGGGCGAGTCGTGTTCGACTGGATTCTGCTTCCGGCGAGCTGACGGGCGCTTGCGTCGAGGAGTCGTGCCGCAGGCTGGTGGACATGGCCGGCGTATATGGGGACGAGGCGGCGCGGGCAGGGATGGACCCGGAGACGGTGGTGTACCGCGTGCAATCCTACATGCCTCGGCCTGAAGGGGAGCCCGGGGCGGTGTGCCTCGCCACGACGTTCCTGATGCCAGGTATGGTGGGGGACGAGTACTTTATGACTCGAGGTCACTTCCATGCGAAGCCCGATGGGCCAGAGTTAGAGGTCTGCCTGTCCGGTGAAGGGGCGCTCATCTTGATGGACGAGTCGCGCCGCACCTGGATCGAGCCATTGCACCCCGGTGCGGTGGTGCCGGTCGGCCCCCGCACGGCGCACCGGGCGGCCAACACCGGCTCGGAACCGCTGGTGTTCATCTCCTACTGGGGCAGCGAGATCGGCCACGACTACGCCACCATCATCCGCGAAGGCTTCGGGGCGCGGATGATGTGCGTGGACGGTGAGCCGCGGCTGATTCCAGCATCGTAGGGGCGGCCCTACACAGATACAGAATGAAATGGGCGACCGAATCAGGGTGGTGAAGGGGGACATCACGGAGCAGGAGGTGGACGCGATTGTCAACGCGGCCAATACGTCCTTGCTTGGCGGCGGGGGCGTGGACGGGGCCATACACCGGGCGGCAGGGCCGGAGCTGGTGGCGGAGTGCCGCATGCTGCACGGCTGCAAGACGGGGCAGGCGAAGATTACGCGGGGGTACCGGCTGCGGGCCAGCTACGTGATCCATACTGTTGGTCCGGTCTGGCAGGGCGGAGGAGCGGGCGAGCCGGAGCTCCTGGCAAGCTGCTACCGGAGCTGCTTCGCGCTGGCGAAAGAGCACGCCATCCGTACGATCGCCTTTCCGGCCAACTCCACCGGCATCTACCGCTACCCCTCGGAGCAGGCGTGCGAGATCGCCGTCCGGGAGACACGCCAGGCACTGGAGGAGAATCCCAACCTCCAGGAAGTCCGCTTCGTCTGCTTCGACCAGGACACATATGAGACGTACCTGCGGGAGACGGGCCAATCGGAGTAGGCGTTCGGGCGCTAAGGCTCGTGGTTTCCGTTCTTGACGTGGGGCACCTGACCCCGGCCCGGTGGTATAATCACCCACGCGGTGGGGGATCGTCCAGCGGCAGGACAGCGGCCTTTGGAGCCGTTAACCCAGGTTCGAATCCTGGTCCCCCAGCGCTCCGCGTTTCGAACGGCGTTCCAGGGAGAAATGAGATGCGGGACGGATTCCGCGCGTGGTACTTCCTGGTTGCCGCAGCGCTCATCCTTGGTGTGTTTGTCGCCGTCTCCATTGCTCGGTCGATCTCCCGCATGACCCACCGGATGTACAACGTGGAGTCGACGGACAGCGGACGGTAGGACTCGACAGACTACGCGTTCCAACCGTAAGGCAGATCCCTCGCTCTGCTCGGGATGACAGGTTGCCACGTTATCCTGTTGTGCCGAAATGTGATTCCATCCACTCGTCGTTGAAGATCTTGGAGAGGTAATTGCGGCCCGTGTCCGGCAGGATTGCCACGACTGTCCGGCCGTGGTTCTCCGGGCGGGAGGCGAAGCGGAGAGCCGCGACGACCGCGAGACCGGCGGCGCCCCCTACCAGCATCCCCTCCTCGCGGGTGAGGCGGCGCGCCATCCGGAACGCTTCCAGGTCGCCCACCACAATGGCCTCGTCCACCACAGAAGCATCGTAATTCGGCGGCGGGACGCTGCCTCCGATGCCCTCCACCTGGTAGGGTCCTTCCGGACCGCCCGAGAGGCGCGAACCGTGCGGGTCCGCAAGGACCACCCGGAGGTCTGGCTTCCGCTCCTTGAGGTATCGTCCCGCACCGGAGATGGTGCCCCCGGTGCCCACGCCCGCCACCAGCGCGTCTACCGCGCCCTCCGTGTCGGTCCAGATCTCCGGCCCAGTTGTGCGGTAGTGGATGTCCGGGTTCGCCGAGTTAGAGAACTGGTCGGGCAGGAACCAGCCGTTCTCGGCGGCAAGCCGGCGGGCGACCTGCTGGAAGTTGTCCGGAGAATCCGGCGGGGCGTTTGGAGTGCGGACGATCTCGGCGCCGTAGGCGCGAAGCAGGTCCACCTTGTCCTGGCTCATCTTCTCCGGCATCACAAAGACACAGCGGTAGCCGCGCACGGCCGCCACCATGGCTAGCCCAACCCCTGTGTTGCCCGCCGTTGCCTCCACGATGGTGTCGCCTGGCCGGATTCGACCATCCCGCTCCGCGGCATCCAGCATAGCCAGGCCGATGCGGTCCTTCACACTGCCGCCGGGGTTCATCATCTCCACCTTGCCGAGCACCGTCGCGCCGCAGCCGCGCGCCACACGGTCCAGACGCACCAGCGGCGTGCGTCCTATGCATTCAAGTATCGAACTGTATATGGGCATAGAGCTGGGTCAGGCAGGTTGGACTTCGGGCCAGGTGGAGAACTCCCGTATGAAGGCGACGACCTCGCGGGCGGCTGCGGCGAACAGAGCTTCCCCTTTTTCCGCGGACGCGATCTCTGGATGCCCGAAGGCGCCCGTGCGGCTGAGCTGGTCAAAGGCGCGCGGAACGTCTACACGGCTGGCTCGATGGAAGTCCGGGCAGTAGAAGTCGGACTGGAAGGATATGTTGGCGCCGATTGCGGCCCCCATGTCCACAAGCTCCGGCCGGATGCGGAGCACCATGGAGGTCTCCTGCTCGCAGGCGTGGGTGACCATCGGCTGCTCGATCCCCGGCAGGGCGGCGATCTGATCGGCTGCAATGGCCCACCAGCTACTGAAGGCGAGGAACAGGGAGGTATCGTCCATGTGCCGGAGCTGGACGTTGTAGAGCGCCTGGCGCCCCGGCGTGATGTTGCCGCCGTGACCGTTGAGGAGGAAGATGCGGCGGAAACCGCCGTGGATAAGGCTCTCCACCAGGTCCTCCAGCATCTGAACGTAGTGGTCATTACTCACGCTCACGGTGCCCGGGTAACCTAGATGGTGGTGGGATGCCCCTAGCCAGAGCGTAGGAAGGAAGCGAGCGGCATTCCCAAGCTCGGCTTCCGCTCGCCGGGCGATCTCGGAAATGATGAGCGTATCTGTCAGCAGGGGCAAGTGATGCCCGTGCTGCTCCAATGAGCCGAGCGGTACGACGATTACCTTGCCTGAGTCCGCCTGCGACTCGGTCCATTTACGCTCGCCGTGTTGCATCATCGCCTCCAGTAGACCGCTCTTCGTGCTGCGGGTGACTGAATCCTATGCGGGCAACCACTTTGTGAAAGAGTGCGCAATAGGGTTGACATGGGCGGAAACGATGGCCTATCATAACGGACAAGAGGCAACCGCCAAGCCGGCCCCATAACGGCCCGCACACCTGGTCTGCTACCTGTTTGGCGCCCAGGTTGCTGCGGGCGTGTTTGTCAGTGGAAAGGCCGGCGCGGCAGCCCACAAAGTTTAGGAAGGGGCACCAAGTCGTGCGTAAATGGAGCCAGGAGACGATTGCCAACGAGATAGTTCGCATGCACAACCGCGGGGAGGACCTGAACTACGCCACGATTGCGCAGGAGCAGGTGGCGCTCCTTAGGGCGGCGACCCGCTACTTTGGGTCGTGGCGGACCGCGGTGGAGTATGCGGGTTTGGATTATGAGGACATTCGCAAGTACAAGATGTGGTCGAAGGAGCGGATCCTGGAGCGGATCCGAGAACTGCATGCCCAGGGCGAAGACCTGTCGTGGCGCCACGTAAGCACGGAAGTGGACCCGCAGCTCGCCGCAGCGGCCACCAAGCGCAAGCACTTCGGCTCATGGCGCAACGCCATTCAGTCGGCCGGACTACAGTACAGTGATATTCGTCGGTATCGAGAGTGGGACGAGCAGGCGGTCATCAACCGGCTGCGCGAGCTGCACGCCCAAGGCAAAGACTTGAACGCCAAGAGCATGGAGGAGCTGGACATCACCCTCATTACCGCCGCACGCCGCCGCTTCGACTCCTGGGACCAAGCGCTCACCGCGGCCGGTCTCGACTACAAGCAGATTGTTCTCCGCACCCCGTTCAAGCGCCGCCGCAAGGGCGCGCCGGAGCGCGAGCCGGTAGGCGTCGCCTAGTTGATGGTTGATGGTTGATGGTTGATGGTTGATTGACCGGACTCTGGGAGTCTGGCTCTCCGGTGACACGGAGCGGAACATGCCGCTTCTGACCATCAACCATCAGCCATCAGCCATCAACCCCAACTCAAACAGCACTATCTCCTTCTCCTTCCCCTCCCAGTCCACGATTCTGCTTTTCATTTCAAGCCGCCATCCCGAGCGCTCCAGAGAGTCAATGAAGTCGAAGGCTGGCCTGCGCTGAGGGTCTGTCAGCAGTACGCGCCCGGAGGACCCTACCAGCCGTTCCAGCAGCGCGGCCAGCGGACTGTGGAGCGTACGCTCGTACAGGATGTCCGACCCGAGCGCGAGGTCGAACCTCTCCGCGGGCGCGTAGGTCCGCCAGTCCGCCAGCGCGTAGCGGATGCCGCTGACGCCATTACGATCTGCGTTCCGCTGCGCCAGAGCCAGGGCTTCCGGAATGAAATCGGTCTGAAGCACAGTGGCGCCGCGGAGCCTCGCCACCATGCCGGGCAGCCCGGCGCCCGCCCCCAACTCGATGACGTTGCTCCCCTTCAGGGAGTGCAACGCCGCCACTTCCTCCGCGAGGGCTACCGCGGATGGCCAGAACAGCAGGCCGTATGGGAACCGCTCCAGGTCCTGCTCGCTGCGTACGTCTGACAGCAGCAGATCCTGGTCCTCCACGGCTTCGATGTGCCAATGGCGTCCGGCGATCTGTAGGGTGTATGACATACACCCTACACCCTACCCCTTACACCAATGTAACAGTTCAGACTCCATGAGTACCGGTTGAAATATGGCCCGAAGAAAATGG
>CAYNFH010000089.1:0-24364 GCA_964396385.1 uncultured Chthonomonadaceae bacterium
GGTGAGCCGCGCCTTGGCCGCGATAGCGGACAGCGGCGAGGGCCGGGCCCTGGGCAGCGCCGGACCTTGGTCCGTGCGCGCCAGACGTTGCGGCCGCAATTCGTCAATAACCATCAGTCGCCGGGAGACTCGGAACTCTGCCATCCCGGCAATCGACAAAGAGATGGGCGATCGCGGTCTCGTAACGGCCGCGTTCGCCGTGTTTACTATCGATGGAAGGCGCGCGTCCCCCCGGCGCTAGGGCCGACACAACCACTCGGGGAAAGCTCTATGAATGTAATAGAACGTGCAACATGCCGTGCTTGTCTAGTGCTCGGACTCGTGCTCACCATAGCGGCGCCAGCCGCGGCCGAGCTCCAGGTAGTCACCGTCAACGGCCACCAGGTGGTCGCTAACGAAGCGTTGGTCCGTTTCCGCAATACCGCAGGGCCGCAGCTCCCACAGGACGCTCAGGCCGCGCTAGATGTAGATACCTGGAAGGGCATAGGGGGAAGCGGCTTCATCCGCATACACTCGCGGAGCAAGACCGTGCCCGCTCTCATCCAGGCGCTCGCCACCCGGCCGGACGTACAGTACGCCGAGCCCAACTATGTGGTCCACGCCCGCAACACCCCCAACGACACCTACTTCAACCAGCAGTGGGCCATGCTCAACAACGGCCAGACCGTCAATGGAGATACCGGCACCAAGGGCGCCGACGTGCGCGCCACCGCCGCGTGGGACCTGACCACGGGCGGCCGGAGTGTGGTGATCGCGGAGATAGATACCGGGATCTACTACACACACCCGGACCTGACGGCCAACATGTGGTCGGCGCCCGCGGACTTCACGGTAAATATCGGCGGGCAGAGCATAACGTGCCACCAGGGCACCCACGGCTTCAACTCCATCCCGAACCCAACTGACCCGACTAACCCGACCTTCTACGACACCCCCATTGACGATGACGGCCACGGCAGCCACGTCGCCGGGATCATGGCGGCCTCCGGCAACAACGCCGTGGGCGTGGCCGGCATGAGCTGGACGGCCAGCGTCATGGCCTGTAAGTTCCTGGACTCTAATGGCAGCGGCGCCATCTCGGATGCCATCAACTGTATGGAGTTCGCCATCCAGGCCAAGGCGCATTTCGGCGGCAGCGCCAACGTGCGCATTCTCCAGAATAGCTGGGGCGGTCCGGACAACTCCCAGGCGCTGCTGGACGAGATCAATAAGACGGCCAACAACGACATGCTCTTTGTAGTGGCTGCCGGCGAGGCCGGCGGCAGCCAAACAACCGGCATCAACGAGGATACGAGCCCCGGCTACCCCGAGGGCTTCAAGACTGCCAATATGATCTGCGTGACCGCCTCGGACAACAAGGATCAGCTTCCGAACTGGGCAGACTGGGGACCCGGCGTCGTTAATATGGCAGCGCCGGGGCAGGACATCTACTCCACCGTGATTCCTGACCTGACAAACTCCGCCCCTCACTATGCCTTCATGGACGGCACCTCTATGGCCGCGCCGTTCGTCTCGGGAACGGCCGCGCTGGTCCTCTCCATCTGTCCGCTCAGCACCGCTGACCTGAGAGCGGATCTGCTCTCCACCGTGGACCCGGTCTCGGCGTTCCACCTGATGACCTCGACCGGCGGACGGCTCAACGCGCTCAAGGCGGTGCAGGCGGCCGCCTTCCGCCCGCACGTGATGATGGCGACCGGCGCCGGCCAGGCGTCCCTCTGGAGCCTGGTGCGTCCGGGCGCCCTTGTCACCGACACCTACGGCCCGTATCCCGGCTGGACGGCCGCCGCCATGGCAACCGGACCCACAGACCATCTGCCGCGGGTGCTGTGGCGCAACACCAACGGCGCCATCTCCCTCTGGACGGTGAACGGCCCCCAGAGCTTCACGTACCGGAACTACGGTCCTTATCCCGGCTGGACGGCGGCGTACCTGGCGGTGGGCACGGAAAACAAGCCGCGCATCCTCTGGATCTACGGCGCTACGCAGCAGATCTCCCTCTGGACTGTGCACGCGGACGGCACCTTCACAAACGATGACTACGGACCGTATTCGGGCTGGAGCGCGGGCGCCCTGGCCATGGGAGCGGACAACAACCCGCGCGTGCTCTGGCGCACAGCGGGCGGACAGCTATCGCTCTGGACCATCACCGCTCCGCACACCTTCAGCTACCTGGACTTCGGCCCGTATCCCGGCTGGTCGCCCAACCTGCTGGCTATGGGACCGGACGGGCGACCGTGGGTGCTCTGGCAGAATACGTCCGGCGGGCAGGTGAGCCTGTGGACAATCAACGGCCCAGGCAGCTTCAGCACGCAGGACTACGGCCCGTTCCCCGGCTGGTCTCCCCAGGCGCTGTCGGTGGACCCCAACGGGGATGCGCGCCTGCTGTGGGACAACGGCGGCACCGTCTCCATCTGGAACATTACGTCGCCGGGCCACTTCGCCGTAGAGAACTACGGCCCGTTCGCCGGCTGGAGCGGGATTTCCCTCACGCCGGGAGTGGAGGGGCAGTAGGCGCGATTCACCACGAGGGCACAAAGATACGAAGGTCTTTGAGCTGATCGCGTTCGTTCGAGAGCTATAACGAGGAGGGGCCGCCGAATCCCGGGATTCGGCGGCCCCTCCAGTTCGAAAGTAGGGTCCGGTTGCTATGCGCGGGCCTTGGAGCGCGCGGACGCCTTCGCGGCCGGCTTGGGAGCCGCAGGCTTCTTCGCGGCGGCGGGCTTGGCGGCAGGCTTGGCTGCAGGCCTGGCAGCCGGCTTCGCGGAGGCCTGAGCCTTTGCGGGAGCAGCCTTGGGTGAAGCAGCCTTGGCCGGAGCGGCCTTAGGCGCGGCGGCCTTCGCAGCCGGCTTGGCGGGCTCCGCCTTGGCGGCGGGCTTCTTCGCCGCGCGATGCAGCTCGCGCTCCGCCTGGAGCCAGTCGTCCAGCTCGCGGCCCTGCTGGCCGTGCTTGAGCCAGAGAGAGTACGCGCGGCGCGCAATCTGGTCCTGGCCGATCTTCTTGGCCTTGTTCGCGGCGGCCTTCGGTTGGGCCTTGCCCGCCTGGTTCGTCTTCGCAGCAGTCGGCATCCTGATTTATCCCTTTCGGTTCGACGCTTAAAGGTGTGGGCGCTCGCCCCACTTTATCGTCGGCAGAGGCCGGTATTTTCTTCAGGGTGGGCCGCGAAATCACTCCTCCAGCAGGGCATCCACGATCCGTTGCGCCGCCCGGCCGTCTCCGTACGGGTTCTCTCCGGTGGCCATCCGGGCGTGCGCCGCAGCATCCCGTAGCAGCAGCGCCGCCTCCGCCACGATCCGCTCCCGGTCCGTGCCCACCAGCTTGACCACGCCCGCGTCCACCCCCTCCGGCCGTTCCGTGGTCTCCCGCATCACCAGGGCGGGCACCCGCAGTCCCGGCGCCTCCTCCTGGATCCCGCCGGAATCGGTCAGGATGAGGGAGGAGCGCTTCATGAGCTGCACCAGGGAGAGATAGTCCAGCGGCTCGATGAGGTAGACGTTGTCCAGCCCGGCCAGGATCTCCGACACGGGCGCGCGGACGTTGGGGTTCAGGTGGACTGGGTAGACGAACTGGACTCCCTCGCCGGCGAACGCGCTCGCCAGCTCCCGGATGGCCAGGCAGAGCTCCCGGAACGGCTCGCCAAAGCTTTCGCGCCGGTGCGCGGTGATAAGCACGATGCGCCGATCCGTGGGAATGGCGGCCAGGGGCCCCGCGCTCCAATCGTACTGCCGTCCGGCCACCTGTTGCAGCGCGTCGATCACCGTATTGCCTGTCACGCGGATGGCCGAATCCCGGTAACCCTCCCCCAGCAGCGTCTGGCGGGAGCGCTCCGTGGGGCAGAAGAAGAGGTCGGACATCGCATCCGCCAGTCTGCGGTTGATCTCTTCCGGGAAGGGCCGGTGCTTATCCCCGGTGCGCAGGCCGGCCTCCACGTGGCCGAAGCGGACGCGATGGTAGAAGGAGACCAGGGAGGCGGCCAGTACGGTGGTGGTATCTCCCTGCGCCAGCACCCAGTCCGGCTTTACCTCGTGGATCACGCCGTCCAGGCCGGTAATGAGGTTGGCGGTCAGGCGCGAGAGCGTCTGGTTCGGCTCCATGAGCGCGAGATCGTAGTCCGTCCGGATGGCAAATAGCTCCAGCACCTGGTCCAGCATCTCCCGGTGCTGGCCGGTGGAGCAGACCACGGAGCGTATACTGCCGGACCGGCGCTCCAGCTCCTGGACCACGGGCGCCATCTTGATAGCCTCCGGCCGTGTGCCGAAGACGCTGAGGACGGTAAGCATGGGATTAGTTGAAGGTTGAAGGTTGAAAGTTGAAGGTTTGGGCGGCCGGAGCAGGCCCGGCCAGGCAACATTACCAGGCCCCTACCCCGCCACATTACGGAAGAACCCACCTGAAATTCGGTGATTGGTGATTGGTGATAGGTGATAAGTCCGGAATCCGGCTCTCACCTCTCACCTCTCACCTCTCACCTTCACTGAAAGGTGGTGCGGATGCAGGCGCGATTCTTCCGGCAGGCGGCCTACGCGGGCCTCTGCACAATCTTCCTCTTTGCGGGCGCATCTCCTGCCCAGCTTCACCGGGATAGGAAAGAAGAGGCCGGGCCGATCCAGCAGGCGGAGCGCGTGGACGCGGGCGACGGCATCACAGTGGTGCTGGTTGTAAGAACGACGAGAGACGGGAGACGGAAGACGGACGGATTCCCGATTCGGGTCCAGCTCCCAGCGCCAAACGCCCAACGCCCAACGCAAGTCTCACGACTCACGACTCACGACTCACGACTCAGTCTGTCTCCCGTCCACCGTCATCCGTCGCGCTTTGCGTCACGTCTGAACGGCCTCACCATCGTGGTCGATCCCGGGCATGGCGGGAGCACGGGATTGAACCCGACGGGATGCTCGTCCGTGGTCCACGGCCGGAGGGTCTACGAGAAGGACCTGACGCTGAGCATCGCCAAGCGGCTCCGCCGGCAGCTTGCGCAGGCCGGCGCCAACGTGCTGATGACGCGCACGACGGACGTGCCGGTCACTCTGCGTGACCGCTCCGCCCTGGCCAACGACAACGACGCTGCAGTCTTCCTGAGCGTGCACATAGACTACTCGCCCGTTCCGAACGCGGCCTCGGGCACCACCTCCTACTACCATATGGACAACGCGCAGGCCCACCATCTCGCCAAGTGTGTCGTGGACGCCGTGACGCAGGTGAGCGGCCTGCCCAGCCGCGGCGCGCGCTCCGACCGCGTGCTCTACGCCAGCGGCCTGGGCGTGCTGCGGGGTAGCCACGTACCCGCGACGCTGGTGGAAGTAGGCTACCTCAATAACGGGCGTGACCAGGCGAAGCTGGTGGATCCGGACTTCCAGGAGCGGGTTGCCGAAGCCATGGCCGCCGGCCTGGAGCGGTACGTCGCCGAGTACGCGCAGTAGGAACTCCGGGCAGGCGAGGTGAATAGTTGGCGGCCGTCACTCTAGGAAGTACGAGGAACCGTGGTATGGCAAGTGATAGGCTCTCGCGGAGAGCGTTTGTTCAGCGCGCGGCGGTGGCCGCGGCGGGCATGGCGGGATTCCCGCTGGTGGTGCCGGCATCGGCGCTCGGGCGGGACGGGAAGGTGGCGCCCAGCAACCGGATCACCATGGGCTTCATCGGCACCGGCAACCAGGGCACCAACGACCTGCGGGCCTTCCTGGAGGACGAGCGCGTCCAGGTGGTGGCGGTGTGCGACGTAAACCGGGAGAGCCCCGGCTACTGGGACGGGGCGGTGGCCGGGCGGGAGCCGGCTCGCCGCCTGGTGGACGCCCACTACGCCGCCCACTCGGAGTCCGGCACGTCCAAGGGGTGCGTGGCGTACACGGACTTCCGCGAGCTCCTGGGCCGCAAGGACATCGACGCCGTCGAGATCGCAACACCGGACCACTGGCACTGCATCCCCGTGCTGGCGGCGGTACACGCCAGGAAGGACATCTACTGCCAGAAGCCGCTCGCCCTCACCATTGTAGAGGGCCGCGCCATGAGCGACGCGGTTCGCAAGCACAAGCGAATCTTCCAGACCGGCAGCCAGCAGCGCTCCGACCCGAACTTCCGCCGCGCGTGCGAGCTGGTGCGCAACGGCCGCATCGGCACGCTGCACACCGTGCGCGTGGGGCTGCCGGGCGACAGGCCGGACTACGGCCATACGGGGGACCGCAAGCAGCCGGAGCCGGTGCCGGACGGGTTCGACTATGAGACCTGGCTAGGCCCTGCGCCCCAGGCTCCGTACGCGCCGGCGCGCTGCCACGTGAACTTCCGCTGGATCTTCGACTACTCCGGCGGCCAGGTGACAGACTGGGGCGCGCATCACGTGGACTGCGCCCAGTGGGGCATGGGCACGGAGGATACCGGACCGGTGGAGATCCGGAATGCTCGCGGGCTCTTTCCACCCGACCCGCTCTGGAACACCGCCACGGAGTTCAGCTTTGAGGCGCTCTATCAGAACGGCGTCCGGATGATCGTCTCCAACAAGGAGCGCGGCGGCGTTACCTGGGAAGGCCAGTTCGGCAAGGTATGGGCGAACCGCGGCGTCTACGAGACCGAGCCGGCCAGCCTCAAGACCAGCGAAATTGGGCCTAAGGACACGCACCCCTACGAGAGCAGCAACCACTACCGTAACTTCATCGACTGCGTGATCTCCCGCAAGGAGCCGGCCGCGTCGGTGGAGACGGCGCACCGGTCGGTTACCGTCTGCCATCTCGGCAACATCGCTATGCGGATGGGCGTGTCCAGCCTAGGCTGGGATCCCACCCTGGAGCGCTTTGCCGACGACGAGGCGAACAAGTATCTCCGCCGCCCCTACCGCGCCCCCTGGAAGATGTAGCGGACCGGTAAAACGCTACTGGAGGGGCCGGGCGCGGTCCCGGCCCTGTTCGTTAAACTCCGGTTCTCCGTGCCATTCGGCTTCCTTAAAGTCCTCAAGAGTCGACATCTTGCCTGACTTGTACTTGCCTGGCTGGAGATACCGAGGTTCTGGTCCCGATGAGTCCTCCGGGTAAAGGACTACCCGAACGCGGCCCTCCGGCAGTCCCTCCGGCTGCTCCAGGAGCTCCAGTTTGCCTTCCTTGTAAATTCCCTCCACCACAGCTACCATCGCGGACACCTCCGTCTTGGCGCCGGCCCGTTGTGCGCCATACTGCATTATACGGAATCCCTTCTGGCGAAGCCACACGTGAGGTGCAAACATGATCCCTCTGATTCCAGCAATGCTGGCTTTGAGTGCGACTGCCGTACCCGCCGGACCGGCTAGAGTGGAGCGCGTCACCTACCACGGGTGGGCGGGGGCTTACCGGTTGTCCAACGGGACAGTGGAGATGGTGTTTGTGCCGCAGATCGGGCGGATCATGCGGTACGGGTACGTGGGCGGGCCGAACGTGCTGTGGGAGAATGCGGCGCTCGCAGGCAAGACCCTGGACCTGCGCGCTCCCGGCACGGACTGGACGAACTTCGGCGGCGATAAGCTCTGGCCCGCACCGCAGGACCGCTGGGGCTGGCCGCCGGACCCGGTGATGGACGCCGGTCCCCAGCACGTCCGAGTGCTCCGCGACGGGACGCTGGAGACCAGCGGGCCTCTCAGCCCCAAGCACCACATTCGGTTCAATCGACGGATCCGCATGGCGCCGAACGGCAACGTGACCATCACCAACATCATGGTGAATGAGGCGGACGCGCCCCAGGAGTGGTCCGTGTGGGAGGTGGCGCAGGTAGACGACCCGGACAACGTGGCGCTGGGCCGGGCTTCGGAGCGCCTCGCGCCGGGCGGATACAAGGTCCTCACTGAGCCGGCGACCGGCAGCGTGGTGATGGACGGCGCGGTACCCACGCCCTACTTCCACCGGGACAGGAAACAGATGGGCAAGATCGGCTCCGATTCGCCAAACGGGCTCCTGATGAGAAAGGGGCACGTTTCCCTCTCGGTCCTGGCGGAGTATCCGGCCGGCGGGACCTACCCGGACGGCGGCTGCCTCCAGGAGGTCTACTCCAATCCAGACCCGCTTAAGTACATGGAGATGGAGCTGCTGAGCCCCCTCCACACCTTGCGCCCCCACGAGCGGTACAGCTTCGTTACCCGGTGGACCCTCCAGCGCCTCCTGCTCCGCCGCCCGCTTACTGTACGGCTGCCTGGAACAGGAACGGCCCGCGCCGCGGTCTTGTGTGACAGGAGGGGACGAACCGATGGCAGCGGACAACGATGTGAGCGTGGAGGAGGCCCGGCAGCGGGTCACAGAGACCGTGGCGGATGCCCAGCGGACCATAGCGGAGCGCGCGGCGGAGCAGGAAGCGCTGGACCGGCGCGCCGCGGAGGTGCAGGCGGCGGAAGCGCGCCTGGCAGCCGCTCAGAATCAGGCGGCGGCGCAGCGGAGCGCGAGTGAGCGCCGGTACCTGTGGTCGCAGCTCAAGGTGGCACGGGAGGAGTCGGCCAACGCTGCCTTTGGGAAGTACCTGCTGCTGGGGATAATCGTCGCCCTGATCATTGTGGGGGCCATTGCGTACCGCTTCCGCCCGCAGTCCCCGAATCCGGCATATGCGGCGCCTCCGCCGCCCGGCTCAACGGCGGTAACGGTAACTCGTTGACGGTGGAGGGTGGAGAAAGGCTGCGGCATCGTAACAGCCCCTGCTCAACTCAACGTTCCGCGGTCAGTACCGAAATTCCGAATACAGTAGGAACGCCGAAGACCTCAACCTTCAACCCTCAACCTTCAACCGCTATGCTGCCAGGCGTTCGTCGTGCTCAAGCACCGGCTGGGCCAGGTGCTCCCACTCGGCGTCGGGCACGGACAGGAACGCATCCACCACCTCCGGGTCGAACTGTGCCCCGGCCATGCGGCGGATCTCCTCGCGCGCAGCGGCGTACGACTGCGCCTTGCGGTACGGACGCTCGGTGGTGATGGAGTCCAGCATGTCGCAAACCGCGAAGATGCGGGCACCCAGCGGAATGGCGTCGCCACGCAGACGGTCCGGATAGCCCTGTCCGTCCCACCGCTCGTGGTGATGCCGGACCACCGGCAGCGCGCCGGCCACTAGCGGCACCTCGCTCACCACGTCCGCCCCGATGATGGGGTGGCCCCGAACGATAATCCACTCCGCCTCCGTTAGCGGTCCCTGCTTCCGCAGTATCTCGTCCGGCAGCCGCAGGGTGCCAATGTCGTGCAGCAGCGCGCCCATGGCCAGGCTATGGAGCTCCGTGTGGGGCAGCTTATCCAGCGTGCCGCGCCGCTCCGCGAGGGCGCGCGCCAGCCGGACGGCGTATCTCGCCACGCGCTGTGGATGTTCCGGCGTCTCTACCTGTCTCAGCTCCAGGGCGGCCAGCAGCGCGGCGATCACCGGAGCGGACGGACCGTCCAGGATGGCCGCTATGCCCCCGAAAGAGCCGGACACGGTGCTGGCCGTGGTGCGGATAACCGGGCGGCCCAGCGTGTCCTCTGCCGCCGTCTGCGGACCCGCCGTATCGTGCGCCAGCGCCATCGCCGGGCCATCCGGCGTGGGAGCGACCGCCACGCAGTTCCGGCCGCTGTGCTTGGCCAGGTAGAGCGCCCCGTCAGCCACGCGCACCAGTCCGTCCGCATCCTCCGCGTGGACGTGCAGCTCCGCCACTCCGATGCTCACCGTCATGCGCGTATGCGGGAACCTGTGCTCGGCCACGGCGGACCGGATGCGCTCCGCCGCCTCGATGGCGGCCGGGATGGTGGTCTGCGGCAGGATGATGGCGAACTCCTCGCCTCCGTATCGCGCGGGCAGGTCGCTCACGCGCACGGTCTCGCGGATGATCGCGCCCAGCGTCTTGAGCACCGTGTCTCCGGCCGGATGGCCGAAGCGGTCGTTATACATCTTAAAGCGGTCCACGTCCAGCATTACGAGGGAAAGCGGCTGTCCGTGCCGGTTGGCCAGCGCCACCTGGGACCGCAGCGTCTGCTGGAACACGCGGTGATTGGAGAGGCCGGTCATGGAGTCTATGGCGGCCTGTGCCTCCAGGTGCCGGTTGGCCTCCTCCAGCTCCGTCTTCATCTCCAGGAGCTCCGCGTTGGAGTCCTTGAGCTCCTGGAACAGCTTCTCGACTTCTCCCGTGCGATCCGCCTGCGCGAGGGCGAACTCCAGGTCTCCCGCGGTGACCCACGTAAGGAGGGCCAGGGTGACCATCATCACCATGACAAACGCCACGATGGTGAAAAGGCTGAACGTGCCGAAGGTGGGCAGCGTGTTGTACACCTGCACGTTGAGCTGCATGTGCACGCAGATCATCAGCACGCTGACCCCTGCCAGCACCACCGGAGCGCGCCGGTCGACCAGGAATCCGGCCTGCACCACGGCGGTCGCATAGAAGCTGTACAGCAGCACGCTTGTGGGGATGAAGTTGGCGGGCAGCAGAAACAGCGAGACGGCACAGCTAGCGATTATTCCGCCGAGATAGAGCGTAGCGGCCATCTTGATCCGGCACCGGCGGTTGGGCACGATGCTGGCGAGCTGCAGGGCAAAGTTGACCAAGACGCCGGCCAGGTATGCGCGTATGGGGCGCGGATACAGGCTGCCGGCCAGCATGAAGGCGTCGAGGCAGAGGCTGATGAGGGTGCAGGTGGCCAGGAGCCGCCCGCGCCGCAGCCATTCACGGTCGGGCTGGCGGGAAGAGTCCTCGGTATGTGGTATGTGGGGCGACGCGAAGCGGTGAAGAGCCGACCATCCTGCCCCAACCGCCGCAAGAATCCGTCCCAAACCGCTGAACCTCCGTGGACTGACCACGGACTACGGACCACGGACCACCGACACCGCCGTCTGCTGTGGTCTGTGATCTGTCGTCTGCGGTCCAAGGTACCTCATCCCCTTATTCCACAGTTCGGGCAAAACCCGCAATGGAACGAGCCGATAGTTCTCCCTCGCATTGTGGAACAACCAACTCGGCAGAACCAATGGCTGCCTTCTGAAGGGTGATGGCTGATGTGGCCCAGATTCCGGAGTACATCCGCGTTCAGCCATCCTACACCCGCCATTGGTTCAGGAGGGCTGTAAGTGCACTACCCAGGACTTCGCAGAGTGGTACGGCGCGGCGGCATGATCGCCGCGCTGCTTGCTATAGCCGCATCCGCCCACGCCGCGGCACCGCCGTCCGTGGCGGTCACCGTAACGGGGCTGTCCGGCGAAGACAAGGACCTGGCCGAGGCGGTTTGCCGCACGTTCGTAGCCGACCTGGCCCGGTCCGCCAAAGTGACGGTGGCCGATACATCGATGGCGCCGTCCACGCCGGTCCGCTTCCAGATCATTGGGAGCTGCCATGCGCTGGACACGCACATGCTTGTAAACGTGCGTGTGATGGACTGTTCCACCGGCCGGGCCGTTCCGGGCGGCGCGGACAACCTGCTGGCCGACCGCGGCCAGATGGAGCAGGTGATGGAGGGCCTCGCGGGCCGCATCGCGGCGCGGATCGGGGAGACCGTTACCACGTCTGCTTCTCCGGCCGCGCATCCTGCTGGAATGGCGCACCGCACCGTTCGGTATCCGGTGGCGGCGGGGCTCTGTGCCGCCGTTAGGCATCTAGCCTGCGCCGGTTCGTAGTCTCAGTCGTTACCGACCGCCAATCTCCGTCAAGCTGCTGACTTCCTCGTTGCCCGGCGCCTATCGGCGCCGGGTTTTTCTTTGGAGTGCGCGCTGCTGGCCCCCGCTTTCGTTGTAGCGGCAGAGAGAAAGCTGCAGCAAGCTCCACACTCCAAATAGCCAGGAATCCGGGACTGCCTGGAGAAGGAGGGGGTAAGCTGTACGCGTACGGGAGACCGGAAACCGATGCCGCTGACTCAGGAACAGATAGACCAGTTCTGGAGAGATGGATTTCTCGCCGTCCACAACGTGCTGGAGCCGGACGAAGTCGCCGCGCTTCGGCACCGGACCGATTCCATCATCCTGGGCGACATCCCCTTCCCGGAGGAGTCCATCCAGATAGAGCCGGAGCTCGAGGCGCAGAATCCCCACGGCACGGCGCGCCTCACCGCGGTGCGGAAGATGTGGCAGCTCACCCGGTACGACCCGTTCTTCGCGGAGTATGCCCGCCACACCAGGATCGTGGAGGTGGTCGTGGACCTGCTGGGTCCGGACGTGAAGCTCTACGCCGACCAGATGCTGCTCAAGCCGCCCTTCCACGGTAGCGCCAAACCCTACCACCAGGATTCACCCTACTGGCCCATCGAGCCGATGGAGCTGGTCACCTGCTGGATGGCCATGGACGATTCGACGCGCGAGAACGGCTGTATGCGGTTCCTGCCCGGAACGCACAAGCTGGGGTTGGTAGAGCACCACTTTCTGGAGGGGACCCATATTGTCCCGAACGGGTGGGAAGAGATGTCCAAGCGGCCGGACGAAGTGGCCGTGGAGCTGAAGGCGGGGAGCTGCACCTTCCACCACAGCCTGGTGCTGCACGAAACCTCGCCCAACCGGTCGCCCCATCCGCGGCGCGCCATGACCACCGCGTACATGCGGGCCACCTCGCGCTACACCGGCAAGCCGCCGCAGCCGGAGTTCATGCAGATAGCCGGTAAGTCGTACGAAGAATGCGTGTAGAGGGAGCACACAGATGAGCAGCATGAATCGAAGGGAGTTTGTGGAGCGGGCCGCGCTGGCGGCCGGGGCGCTGGCAGCAGCAGGCGCGGCGACGGCAGAGGAGCGGCATCCCCGCAAGGTGACGGATACCGTCACCCTCGGTAAGACGGGGATCAAGAGCTCTCTCATCGGGATCGGGACCGGCTCCGTCGGTTGGAACCACCAGTCCAACCAGACCCGGCTCGGCCAGGAGAAGTTCACCGCCCTGATCCGGCATGCCTACGATTCCGGGATCCGCTTCTTTGACTGCGCGGACCAGTACGGATCCCATCCCTACTTGAAGGAGGCCATCAAGGGGCTGCCTCGCCACAGCTTCGTCATCCAGTCATAGATCATCCACCGTGACCCGAACGAGGCGCGGGCCGACCTGGACCGGTTCCGCAAGGAGCTGGGCGTGGACTATATCGACACGGTGCTGATGCACGTAGTGACGGAGCCGGACTGGAACGTGCGGTACCGGGGCGTGCAGGAGGTGCTGGAGGAGGCCCGGCAAAAGGGCATCATCCGCGCCCATGGCTGCTCCTGCCACACCATCGAGGCGCTTCGCACGGCCGCGGCGGACCCGTGGGTGCAGGTGGACCTGGCGCGCTTCAACCCGTGGGGCAAGTACATGGACACGCCTCAAGGGGAGAGCGAGGCCAACACGCCGGCCATCGTAAAGCCGGTGCTCCAGCAGATGCGGGCCGCCGGTAAGGGCGTCATCGGGATGAAGATCCTGGCGCAGGGCGACATAGCTAAAGGCGACGACCGGCTCGCCCGTGCGCGCGAGTCCATCCATCACGCGCTCTCCTCGGGCGCGGTGAACATGATGGTGATCGGGTTCGAATCCCCGCAGCAGATCACTGAGATAATGCGCGAGACCCAGGTAGCCTTGGACGACTTCCACGGTGCTGCCGCGTGAATCAGTCGGCACCTGTGCCCCAGAAGCAGGGAGTCGGGAGGCAGGCGGCACCGTCGGCCCGCGAGCTGCTCCAATTGCCGGCAGAGGAGCGAACGCGCATTTTGATCGAGCAGGCCGCCGCGTTAGAGGAGGAGTACCGGACCAATACGGACCTTACGGGCTTTGAGGCATTCGGCGAGGCTGACCTCTATGACGAGACTCCAATAGATGGGACCGGGTGAGGGAAGGGTTTGGACGGAACAAGAGCTCCTGTCGCTGCCGGACAATGGCTTTCGCCATGAGCTCGTAGACGGGTCCTTGCGCCCGCTTCCGGCCTCCCATCTGCACGGTGTCATCGCGATGAGGATAGCGGCCTTGCTCATGCGGCCGGCCCAGGGTCGTGGGTATATCTCTGGTTCCAGCGCCGGCTTCCGGATGCGGTACGGCAACATTCGATCTCCGGACGTGGGCTTTACGCTCAAATCGCGGCTGCCGGACGGTAAGCCTCCAAAGGGCTTCGGAGCGCTGGCGCCCGATCTCTGCGTCGAGATAGTCTCCCCCTCCGAAGAGCCTGGTGACATGGCTCGCAAAGTGCGTGAGTACTTTGATGCCGGCGCGCAGCAGGTCTGGCACCTCTTCCCAGATTCCCAGAGCGCTAACGTATTTGCCTCGCCAGAGGAATCGGTCACCGATACGGCTGACGACGAGATAACCGCCGGGGACCTCCTCCCCGGCTTCCGCTGCCGCGTCGCCGACCTCTTCGAGCTAGAGTAACCTCGCACCTCAGGTTTCAATCGCCTCAGGATGAGAGCGCGTCACTGCCCCGACATCGCCTGTTAAGTGGTTCCGCGCGTAGGACACAGCACTCCCCCCGCCGAATCTCGGTCCTGCGTCCCAACACTTAGAGTGCATCTCAAAACGCAAGATGCTGATTTGCGTCCGCGCAGGCGGACACTCGGCGCGAAGCGCCACCTAGCGCGGGACTTCAGTCCTTGCGCTGGACCACAGCGTTCTGAGACGGATACTTAACACCCGATACCCAACATCCACATCAGGAGTCTGCCTTGCCTTCCAAACCCTGGAACATCCTGCTGTTCGCCGTGGACAGCCTGCGCGCGGACCACATGAGCTGCTACGGCTACGACCGCCTCACCACGCCCTACGCGGACCGGCTCGCGGAGGAGGGGGTGCTGTTCGAGAACTGCTACAGCGCCTACATTCCCACCACACCCGCCTACACCACCATCTTCACCGGCATGGACGTGATGACCCACGAGATGGTGGCCCTCAGCCCCAAGGGACCCATCGCGGGGGAGATCAAGCTTCTGCCGGAGCTGCTGCGGGAAGCCGGCTACGTCTCTTACCGTGTGGGATTTGGCGGGGAGTTCTTCCGCGGCTTCGACAAGATGCTGGGCTACAACGAGGGATGGCTGGCCTGGGAGGACCGGCCGGCGCGAAAGGCGGAGAACCTCAATGAGGTCGCCATTCCTGCTCTGGAGGAGCTGGCCAGGTGTGGGCAGCCGTGGATGCTGTTCATGCGCCACATGGACCCGCACGCTCCCTACCTGCCCCCGCCGCCGTACGACCGCATGTTCTACACCAGGGATCCCACGGAGAAGGGGCTGGACATGGGCCCCATCCGCGACTTCCCGAACTTCGCGGACTTCCATCTCTCCTGGATGCCGCCCGGAATAGAGGACGCCAACCACACCATCGCCCAGTACGACGGCGCCCTGGCCTATGAGGACGCCTGCATCCAGGTGATCCTCCAGCGGCTGGACGACCTGGGGCTGCGCGAGAGCACGCTGGTGGTCTTCACGGCCGACCACGGCGAGACGCTTTACGACCACGGCTGCTACTTTGACCACCATGGCCTGTACGAGCCGACACTGACCGTACCGCTCATCCTTCGCTTCCCGGACGGCGCCGGCGCGGGCTTGCGCGTCCCCGGGTACGTGCTGCACCAGGACCTCACGCCATCACTGCTGGAGCTGATCGGGCAGAAGAAGCTGGCGAAGCGGCAGAAGATGGATGGCAAGTCCTGGGTCCCGCTGCTGGAGGGTGGCCGGGTGACAAACTACTCGGAGTTCTATCTCACGGAGTGTACGTGGATGCGCAAGCGCGGGTGGCGCACGCCGGAGTGGAAGCTCATCGACGCGCTGGAGCCGGACTTCCATGGCAAGCCGCCGGTGGAGCTGTACAACCTGGTGGAAGACCCGCTGGAGAACCACAACCTGGCGGAAAAGGAGCCGGAGATCGTCCGCACGCTGAAGGACCGGATGACCCGCTGGGTGGACAGGCGCCTCAAAGAAACCGGCAAGCCGGACCCGATCCTGGGCTACGAGATGGGGTTGGACAAGCGCATTGGCTCCATCGCCGTCGCCCAGAAGCTGCAGGACAGGTAGACTTGGGTTCGGGGTTCAGGGTTCGGGGTCCTGGAACGCGGATTAACGAGCTGTCATCCTGAGCAAAGCGAAGGACCTGCTTTCCGGTAGCGGTCCGTATTCAGGGCCTCCAGATCGTGCAGCGTAGCGGTCTGTCATCCCGAGCTCCGCGAGGGATCTGCTTTACGGTAACTGCGCGTACTCTACCGGAAAAGAGCAGATTCCTCCCAGGGGCCGGCCCTCTGCGCTGCGCGCATTCACCCGCGCTCGGAATGACACATGGCTGAGGCACTCTCCAAGAGACGGTTACTCCTCCTGGTCCTGGCTCTTGCCGCCTTGATTGCAGCGGGCGGGGTGTGGCTGTACTATCGGGCCACTACGCTGGTGCTCACCAGGGAAGACCTGCAGCGGGAGGTGGACCGCAAGTTCCCCATCGAGAAGCGCGAGCTGGTAGCGGTGGTGCGGCTTTCGGAGCCACGGGTGCTCCTGAACGAAGGCTCGGACCGCATCGGTCTGGGAGTCACCGTAACGCTGGAGGCCCCCGGCATCAAACCTCTTTCCGGCCACATTGAGGCGGACGGCGAGGTCCATTACGATCCAGAGCAGGGCACGCTCTTCCTGGACTACGCCCGCCTGGAGAAGCTAGAGGCGAAAGGCCTCTCGGAGCGGGACGCGAAGCTCGCACAGGAGATCCTGAACCCGCTGCTGAACTCGGCCCTTGCGCACATTCCGCTCTACCGCCTCAACCCAAACGACCCCAGGCAGGCCCGCCTGCGCGGCACCGTGAAGTCCCTCAAGGTGGAGAGTGGACGGGTCGTCATTAAGTTCGGCGTATGATACCCGGGCCGCATGCGGCTTATCTGGACTGCGGCCATCCAGAGGATGAGAGGGTCGTCCGGCTGCTCCTCCACCAGTCTGGCCAGGGCGGTAAAGTGGGCTTGTAGGTCCTTTCCGGCATCTAGAGCCATCACCTCCCGCGAGCACCTTTCCGCCGGTAGGTACGGCTGATTGACCGTCATGCTCTACCGTATAGGATCGGGCAGAGTGATGGATCGTCTATATAGGCCGTGAGGCCGGCACGGCGATCGCCCACCGGGCGGGAGTTCTGCGTGCGCAGGTGGATGGCGAAGCTGCGGCGCGGCCGGCCGGAGAGGTTGGGCCCGGAGCCGTGCAGCGTGAGGCAGTGGTGGAAGCTCACGCCGCCGGGTGGCAGGATGGCCGCCTCCTCCTCCCAGCGGGCTCCCTCCGGCAGGCCCATTCGTCCCTGCTGCGCCTCCAGCTCCTGCTCAAAGAAGTCGCTCTCGGGCAGCAGCCCCCACCGGTGAGAGCCGCGCACAAAGCGCATGGGGCCGGAATCCGCCGTCACGTCGGAGAGCGCCACCCAGGCCGTGAACAGCTCGCTGCCGTCCTCCCACGCGCCCCAGTAGCTCCGGTCCTGGTGCCAGCCGATATTGGTGCGGGTTTCCGCCACGGAGGGCGGCTTGTAGAGAAGCTGGACCCACCACACCTGCACCCACTCCGCGCCGGTAATCTCCGCGGCCAGCGCGCCAAGCGCCGGATGGCTCACCAGCTCCATCACGCCGCGGCTGGCGAACTGGGGCTGCTCTATCTTGCACAGGCGGTTCGGGTCGTCCCCGGGATTCCAGGGCGACGGGCAGGGTGGCCGGCCGGTATCGTACTCGCCCCGGCGGATGGCGTCCATGCCCTCCACCGCGCGCGCGACCGCTTCCGCCGGCAGCACGGGCTCCGGCGAGATGCAGTAACCGTCTGAAGCGTATTTCCCGCGCGCTGGTCGCATCTATTTACCACAAAGGCACAAATACACGAAGGGGAACTGCAAGCTTAGAATCCTTTGTGTCTTCGTGTCTTAGAGTGCATCTCAAAACGCAAGATGCGGATTTGCGTCCGCGAGGGCGGACGCTCGGCGCGAAGCGCCACCTAGCGCGGGACTTCAGTCCCTGCGCTGCACCACAGCGTTCTGAGATAGATACTTAGTGGTGAATTGCCTTCTTACCCCCCGGCCCGGAATCACGAACAAGGTGATGCTCTGCGCCGGGACAGTCGTGAAGAGGTGGCTGCCGGTGGGCCGGACATCCGCGAGGTGGTCGATCCGGTTGGCAGCGGTCAACTGCCACGACTGCGCCGGGCCGCTTGCGCGGAAGCCGCTCAGCTCGATGCGCACGGCGGCCGGACCGTTAAGAGCCTTGTTGATTACCATGAGCGTCAGCGCGCCGTCCGCCTTGCGCAGGGCGGCAAAGGCCGAGAGGCTATCCGGGTCCGGCACGCTGGCGTACACACTCGTCTCTCCGAAGCCGGAGTCCCGACCGTCGTAGTTGCGGTAGATCTGCATCGACTTGAAGGTGGGGGTCTTGATGTCCGGCGTGGTCCACCGGCAGGCGACGTCCAGCCCCTCGCGGCCGAAGATGCCCAGAATATCAGCCTGGGCGGTGGCGCCGTTGATGTGGTCCTCCGCGCCCCAGTTGTACTCCGTGATGCCGATGAGCGTGCCCGGAAAGTGGTGCGCCACCCACTCCTTCAGCCTCGGGATGAGGCGTACCTTGTCGTGGATCCAGCTCTCGTCCACATAGTTGGGATCCCAGAGCGAGCGCGTAGAGCGATTGCGCTTGAGCTGGATGGCGGGCGTCACGTCGTTTCCGCCCTCGCCTCCCTGCGGGTAGTAGTGGACCGTGAATACATCCAACAGTCGCCGCTTTCCGCTCGCCTTATGGATCTCGTCCAGGAGCCACGGCAGGTACTCCTGTCCGCCGTGTGCCGCCTTGTCCGGCGGCGTCCCCTGCCAGTGGTGCTCGCTGCCCCACTGCTGGTCGTAGCCGCTGAGGATATAGCCGGTCCAGCCCCACTCCTCCGGACCCACGACCAGCGCGGAGGGATCTACAGCCTTGATCATGGAGGCGTAGGCCACCATCTTATCCCGGATCTCCTCCATCTTGGCGCCCACCGGGTGTACGTCCCGGTGGGTGGAGTGCCAGATGCTTGGCTCATTGTCCAGCAGGTAGTACCGGAGCCCGCCCTTGCGGGCCGCGCCCCAGCGGTGCACCAGGTGCTGCACCCAGCCGCGCTGGAACGCCACGTCCGCCGGCACGTCCGCGTCGTTCGGGTCGTTGCCGGTGATGGGCTTGCCGTCCGGCGTGTTGCCGTTGCCGGCGTCCGGCATGTAGGGGTCGGTCTTCTGCTGCGGGCCGTACTTGCGCACGGAGAAGCTGGCGAGCTTGCCGCGGCCCGGCCCCAGCTTGGCGACCCAGCCGACCATGGGGATGGTGACCATCGGCTCCGCGCCGGCCTCCCGGCTGTGCGCGATGAAACTGTCGCCCCGCTCGCCGGGCTGCGCGCTCTGGTCGCCGATGCTCTCGAAGTACCAGTCATTGGCGCGGTTATCGGCATTCAGCCGCCAGTTGTAGCGGCTGGTGTTGTTGCCGCCCAGGCGGTTGAGGGGGCAGTTAAGCAGCTTGAGCTGCTCCGGCGTGGCGTAGGCGGTACCGTAGATGCGGGGGTCGATGGCGTGCCGCCCCGCCTCCGCGTCCACGCGGATGACTACTTCCGGCTGGGAGCGCGCGCAGGAGGCGGTGCTTGCGAGCAAGGCGACAGAGAGCAGAATGCGTATGTGAATAGTCTGTCCGTTCATCGTTATGGCTTCCCAGCCCATGCACTTTTCTCGATTCTACCTACACCTCCGGCAGCAGATCCGCGGGTCCGATGAGGGCCAGGCGGTTCTGAGGGTCGGCCGCAATTGCTCTTAGCTCGGGGGTATAGCCGGACGTAGTGAACAGAATGAACCGCGGCGCCCGCACCCATGCCGCCTCCGCCAGGGAGGCCACTTTGGCGCGCAGCCCGGCGTAGACGTCCGTGCCAACCGGCTTCGCCTCACGCCACTTACACTCGCCGAACAGATACTCCTCATCCGCCAACTCTGCGACAACATCTATCTCGATTCGGCCATCGCGGCTCCAGTAGCGTCCGGCGCGCCGGATGGTAAGCCCTAGCTTCTCGCGCGCCAACAGACGGAGCCACTGGTGGCAGATGTCTTCGAAGGCGTACCATCCCATGTAGTTGGGGAGATGGGGCCTGATTCGCTCCTGGTAGACCAGGGCCGGGTCGGAGAACTGGAGCTCACTGGAGAGCGCCGCCACGAAGCGGTACCAGAAGTGCAGGAAAGGGTCCGCGATCCGGAAGATGCCTCTCCGCTCGCGAGTCTCGCCGAACGGAAGCTCCCGTCTTAGCCATCCGAGCTCCTGAAGGGTGCCCAGGTAGTACGAGAGCCGCTTGGCATCCGCCCCGCTCTGATTAGCAATTTCGCCAAACTGCGTCGCGCCGCCGGCAATCACCCTCAGTACCGCGTTGTAAGGCGCCGGATCACGTATGTGCTCGCTCCCAAGAAGAAACTGGACCTCGTTCTGCAGAGGGCTGTAGGGCCTCAGCAGCAGATCAACAATCTGTTCATCCATGGGTCTGCCGGTATTCACCATCGCGTGGTAGCGTGGAGTTCCTCCAAGAACCCCGAACATGGCGAGCTTGTCCCGCAGGCCATACTGTGGTGTATCCGCATAAAACCTGGCAACATCGGGGTACATCAGGGGCTCCAGCAGCATGATTCCGGCGTTGAAACGCCCGTACAGGGGGGCGTTCGGCGCGCCGAGCGTCGCCATGGTAGATAGCTGGGACCCACAGAGGACGACGAACAGCCGCGAATGGACGCCTTCCCGATCCCACCACGACTGAAGGGTGGAAGGCAGCTCTGGCGTCTCCTGGACCAGATAAGGAAATTCATCCAGGATCAGGCCGAACCGACCAGAGCTATCCCCTTTTTCCGTTCTGCTGGTGAGGGAATGCCGCGCGAGATGGCGAAGAATAGAGCTCCATGAAACGGCCAACTCCTCCGGACCGGGGACACCGGGATCGGGCAGCGCTTCCAGGACCTGTTGCGCCAGTTGAAGCCGTTGCGAAGCTGCCGTGGACTGATCCGCCAGGTAGTAGCAGTGGGGCCGCTGAGATTGTCCGGACGGACACGCGAAGAACCGCTGGAGCAGAAAGGTCTTGCCGAGGCGGCGGCGGCCGTAGAGGAGTGCCAGTCGCGCTTCTCCGGATGCGTTCCACGCCCGATCGAGGGCGGATAGCTCAGACTCCCGGTTATAGAAGGGTAGCGGCTCGGCGTACGGCGAACTCAATGCTGCTCCTGAAGGAATTACCCAACCGTGTTTAGGTAAAGTATACTTTACCTAAACATATTACGGCAACTACCCGCCGATATGGAGCATGGTTGTGAAGCGCATCCTTCATACCGTCAGCTACGCGGGGTTCTGGCGAGGGCAGGCCAGGCTCTCGCTGGATGAGACGCTAGCCCGCGCGGCGGACCTCGGGTTCGACGGCGTGGAGATCGTGGGCAAACGGCCCCACGCCTCCATCCTGGACATGGATGCCGGCCATCGCGCCGTTCTCCGCCGCCGGCTCGGAGAACTGAACCTGGAGTGCGCCTGCCTCGCAGGGTACACGGACTTCACGGCGGGCGCGGAGCACCCCGAGATCCCGCAGCGGGAGATCCAGATAGCCTACGTGACTGAGCTTGCGCGCATCGCCAATGACCTCGGCTGCCCGCTCGTTCGCGTCTTCACCGGCTACGAGCGGCCGGACGTGCCCTTTCCGGCACAGTGGGAGGGATGCGTCGCCGCCCTCCGGGAGTGCGCGGACCGGGCCAATCCGTACGGCGTCACCATCGCCATCCAGAACCACCATGACATCGCCGTCACCGCGGACGACCTGGCGGACCTGCTTACCGAGATAGACCGCCCCAACTGCCGCGCGGCCTTCGACGCCTGGGCGCCCGCGCTCCAGGGGCTGGACGTGGCGGCGGAGTCCGAGCGCATCGCGCCGCTTGTGGTCTACACCACCGTGGCGGACTATCGGCTTCGTCCCCGCTTCTCGTACCGCTCCGCGCTGGTCCACTATGAGCGCGGAACGGACCGCACGGTGGCCGTCCCCCTGGGCGAGGGGATCATCGACTACGCCAGCTTCTTCGCGGGCCTTCGGCGCGGCGGGTACGACGGCCCCGTGGCCTATGAAATGTGCTCCGAGCTGCGAGGCGGCGGCTCGCTGGAGAACCTGGATTCCTACGCCCGCCAGTTCCTCGCTCGCATCGGAGTGCTCTGGGAGGAAAGTGAATCATGACTTCCACAGCCGCTCCTCAACCCTCAACCGGGGTGCCCAGCCCCGCCACCGGTCCGAGGGGCTGGGACAACCATCAACCATCAACCAGCCTCACCCCCGAGCAGGTGCGGCTCTTCCGCCACAACGGCTTTCTCAAGCTGCCCATCCTGCTGGAGGAGGCGACCGTTGCGGCGCTCAAAGACGCCGTCTGGCGCCACATCCGGGAGGAGATCCAGCCGGTAGTAAAGGACCGGCAGGGCCGGGTGGTGCGGATCTCCAGCCTGTGGCAGCGGGGTGCGCCCTTCCAGGAGGTCCTCTCCTCGCCGGCGGTGTTGGACGCGCTGGAGAGCCTCCTCGGGCCGAACATTGAGCTGGTGCTCAACCGGCACAACCACGCCACGCTCCGGATGACCGACGATGCCGGAGAGTACTTCCACCGGGACGTGCTGCAGTGGACCCGCACCATCTTCACGATCATCTTCTACTTGCAGGAGACGAACCTTGCCAACGGCTGCACGCGCGTAGTGCCCGGCACCCACATGCTGCCTGGATTTGAGACTAATTCGGTAGAGGAGCAAGAGAGCGTCCTCCGAGGCGGCATCCTGGACCAGGCCGTGCCGGTCCCCATGCCGGCGGGAGGCATGCTGGTGATAGACAGCCTGCTCATCCACGCGCCCGGCAGGAACACGACCGCGGGAACGCGCATGAGCATGACCGCGGGCTACCACAGCGTGGATGAGCTCCTTCCGCCGGACCCTGAGCGGCGCGTGCTGGTGCGCGGCCAGCATGTGTACCTGGGCAATGATCGGTAAGACCAGAAGTGCGCCCGTTCCACGCCTTCAAGGAGGGCGAGCCGTACTTCGTCTACCTGGATCCGGCGGCAGCCAATCGCGTGCCCACCGATCCCCAATTCTGGGGGAGGGGCTGCTCGGGTGTTCAGGTGTTCAGGTGTTCATGGAATGTGGGTGACTCTGCCCTTTTGGTGATCGCCTACTGCGTCGTGGGGGCATTTCCATCGGGGCTCTTGCCAGCGCTGCTGCAGGCCCGGTCCGTAGACCCGGTCAGCTCTGAACAGAAGGGTACGCACCACCTCGCCTATCTCTTCTCCGACCTGCTCCGCCACGAACAGAAAGTCATCCCACCTATCCCGGCTCATTCGGAGGATGCAGGGATAGTTGTCGGTGCGGATGAGCTCCAGGGCCAAGTCTTTGCGCACTTCATCGGGTTCCTGGGCCATGGCGCTCCTGATGAGCTGGAGGCGCTCCTCAGTCGTGAGTCGGGAGTCGTGAGTCGTGAGAGCGGATTCCGGAGAGGAAGGCGTGAGATCTTGTCTCAAATTGCCGGGCTCCTCCTGCTGGGCGGCGTCCGTCTGGTGGAGGTCTTGAGAGAGCAGATGAAGGAGCTCCCGGCGCTGCTCCTCTGTGTAGGTGCACTGGAGCCAGGACAGCAGCTCCTGAGGAGACAGGCCGGCGGGGGGCTCAGGTTGTGCAGCGCTGCACGAATTGGCAGAGGCGGCTCTGGTGCTGGCGCGGGGCTTTGTTCTTGCTTTGCGGAGCTCTCTCAGCTTGGTGGTCCACTCCTCTTCCGAGATGCTGCCGGTTGTGATCTCCTGGATGAGGGAGAAGCGCTCCTTCTCTTCTTCCGGAGCGAGCAGGAGGAAGCTGTTCCAGCTCACCGGCGCATTTCTGTACTGCTTTGGAAACCGAGCGGCTACGTATCCGCAGCGGCGGACGTTCTCTGACCGGTAGCCCGGCATCTCCTGCGCCGCTTTCCTGGCCTTCTCTCCCCATTGCGCTACTCCCGAGTTGTACCAGTCTCCGATGGCGAAGCTCATCTGGACTCGGTTTTGGCGGGTGGTGGTTGTGAGCTGGTGTCCTTGTTGCAGCCAGTGCTCCAGGTGGTCGTAGGCAGTGGCTTCGTCCTGGTAGTGGAGAACAGGGCGGGATTCCTGAGGCGCGGGCGTACGCAAGCGTTTGAAGGTGCTAAGAAGGGTGGCGTTCTTGGTTTTTCCAGAAATGATTGGCATGTGACGTGTTCCTTTGGTAGACCCCTCACCCTCTGGCAGGGGCACGTTCGTGCTCAGCCTCACGGCAGCGAGATCTCGATGGGCTCTACTGGCTCGAGCAGAGACCGTTGAGCGCATCGGTGCCAAGCTGTTGGGAGCGCGAGGAGGGAGCCTGTGTCCAGCTCGGCTCCCCCCGCCGAGCTATTCTGCGGCGTCAAGCACATGGTCACTCTGATTTGCTCAGGTGCCGGTTCTTAGTACAGCAGTTCTGTCTCTTGCCGCCCTGTGTGGGGGGGGGGGGGGGGGGGGGGGGGGGGGGGGGGGGGGGGGGGGGGGGGG
>CAYNFH010000090.1:0-24304 GCA_964396385.1 uncultured Chthonomonadaceae bacterium
GACTTCTACAAGGACCAGACCTACGACGTGCCGGCGGAGCACGACCCGACCGATCGCGTCAAGGCGTTTGAGATGGCCCTGCGCTCCGACGGATATCCGATCGGCGTCATCTACAAGCGCGAGAACAAGCGCAGCATCCTGGATGAGCAGGCCGCCCTCCGCAGCCGATTCCCGCAGGACGTGGCCAGCGGCGTAGAGCGCATGTTCGCCCGATTTATGTGAGACGGATTCACCACAGAGCGCACAGAGACCGCAGAGAAGAACTCGGAGCTTAGACAGGAACCGCCGGATGGACAGGACTCCCAAACCCGGCCGATCGAGGTAATCCCGCTCAACAACCTCTGTATCCTCTGTGCCCTCTGTGGTTGATAGGAACTTCGCCCGGGACGGCGGCTGTTATGGCCGCCGTCCTTTTGCATATCTGGACCGCTTTCGGTATGCCAAAGACCTGGCTCCTCCTTCTGTTGGGCGTTCTGCTGATGGAACCAGCCGGCGGGCAGCAGCCTGCCTCCTCCAGCACGCGCCGGCCGATGGCGGCCGTCAAGACAGCCACGCCGCCCGCTATCGACGGCGACCTCTCCGACCCCGCCTGGAAGACCGCGCCCCGCGCGGAAATCTTCTACGACCGCCAGACCAACGCGCCTGCGCCGGACCAGACTACCGCTTACCTGCTCTATGACGACCGGTACATCTACGTCGCCTTCTACTGCAAGGACAGCGAGCCGGACAAGATCGTAGGTCGCGAGACCGTCCGCGACAGCCGCTACAACAACGGCGGCACCGAAGACAGCGTGGAGTTTGTCCTGGACGCGTTCCAATCCCACCAGTTCCAGGATCTGTCGCGGTTCTCCGTAAACCCGCTCGGCACGCCATCCGCTCGGCTCGGCGGGGGCAGGGCCAACAAGACGGAGTGGAAAGGGGACTGGGACGCCGCTGCCAAACGGGTATCGGACGGCTGGACCGCGGAGATGCGCATTCCCTGGGCCATCCTCAACTACCGGGCGGGGCAGGCACCGCAGACCTTCGGGCTTAACTTTGCGCGCTTCCAGGAGCATACGCGCATCGATTCGGTCTGGAGCAACACCGGCGGCCAGGGGTTCCTGGAGCTGGAGGGGCTCTGGACCGGAGTACAGGTACCCCAGACGGCCTTCCGTCCTACGCTTTCAGTCCTTCCATACGTCCTGCCCAGCCTGTATCGAACGCAGCCCGGCTTCCGCTCCGGAGTGGACGCGCGATACACGATTACGCCTCAGCTCACCGCCGTGGGCAGCCTCAACCCGGACTTCGGCACCATTGAAGGGGCGGTAGAGAGCATCCAGTTTTCCCGCAGCGAGCCGTTCGTGCCGGAGCGCAGGCCCTTCTTTCTGGAAGGGGCCCAATACATCGAGTTCGGGCAGTTCTATTCCGTCGGCCGGTACTTCTATCCTCGACGCGTCGAAACGTTCACGACCGGCATGAAGGTCTACGGTAAGGTGACGCCGGTGGACAGCCTGGGAATCCTCAACACCACCTACTTCCGCAACCGGAACGACCTGGTCGCCAACTACCGGCGCGACCTCTCGCCCACCTCCTCCGCGGGCTTCTTTCTGATGGAAAAGAGCGCGGTCGACGACTACAACCGCGTTGGCGTGCTGAATGGGAGCTCCCGGTGGGGCAAGCTTGGCCTTGCGACGGAGCTTGCCTTCTCCGGAGGAGTAGATGCGGGGGGCGGCGCGAGGGAGGTCAGTCTATCCTACGGGGACAAGACCTGGTTCTACTTCCTCCAGTACCTGGACGTGGCCCCTACCTTCCGCGACGCGGACGGCCTCATCAACTTCACGGACACGCGCGGAGGCTCCATCTATATCTCCGGCGGCTCGCAGTGGAGGCGGGGGACCTTCCGCAGCTACAACATAGACTTCTCTCCACAGTACACCTGGCACGCGGACGGCAGGCCGTTTCAGCGGGGTGGGGGCTTCGACGTGAACATGGACACTCGCAGTGACTGGCGCTTCGGCATCAACGCCAGCAGCAACCGGTTCGACGACCAGACGGATGAGACGTATGGTGTCTCCGTTACAAGTGGAGTGAGCAACCGCTTCCGGCAGTGGGGCTTCCTTGCGATCACCGGCCGCCAGGCCAACGAGCCGTACTCCTTCGTAGGACCAACCGGCAGCGTCCGCCTCTTCCGCCACCTGGACGTCTCCTACGGTGGGGCGCTCCAGAGCTTCGAGGGCTACCAGCAGCAGCACATAGTCACGGCCAGCTATGAGCTTTCGCCTACGCGCTCCATCGGCGGCCGGGTGGTGGTGCAGGGCGCGGACACTAACTGGTACCTCTCGTATCGCAGCTCGGGCGCGCGAGGCACCGAGGTCTTCGTCATCCTCGGCGATCCCAACGCCGCCCGCTTCCGGCAGATAGCGGCGGTCAAGCTGATCTTCGCGCTGTGAGTCCATAAACCACAGAGTGCACAGAGAGAACAGAGAACGGATGTGGAGACCAGAGCTCCGGACTCCGGCTTGTCACCCCTTCATCTCTGCGTGCTCTGCGCCCTCTGTGGTTCAGAACCTCCTGAATCTCCTGACCCGGGTGCCGTTGTTGCGGCGGTTGTTCCTTCCGGCGCCGGTCTGGTTGCCCGGGAGCGCGTGCACGCCGCGCATGTTCGAGCCGATCTCGGAGAGCTTGATGTCCGACAGGGGCCGCTTTACGCTGGAAACGTCCGTGGTGTATTCCGCCGACTCCTCACCGCCCAGCCCGCGCATGTAGAGCGTGAGGGACTTTGCTCCCACGGGGTTCGATCCAGAGGTCTCCTGCAGTTTCACCAGGTAGTTGCCGTCCTCCCCGGTATAGGTACCGCTCCAGTGAGATGCCTCTCCCAGTGCCGGATTCCAGGTCGCCGTCGCGCTGTTGTCCTTGTTCAGCCGCACCTCAAAGCCCACGTCGTTCGCCCGTACGTGGCCCGTGTAGGCTTCCAGGAGGGCAACCTTCGGGGATGAAGGGGTGAGGGGGTGAAGGGGTGAAGGGGTGACCCCGCCTTGCGGACTTCGGACTTCGGACTTCGGATCGCCGTTCCTCTGCCTCCCGCCTCCCGCCGCCTGCCGCCTTCCGCCCGACGGGGCGTCTGCGAACGCGATGCTCTTGAACAGCATAGAGACCTCGTAGAAATGGTCCGGCTCCGGTGCGGATGCCGGGAGGAGCGTCACCGTGTGGCTCCCAACCTGAGCGAACCACACCTCCGCCAGGTCGGTATCACTCTTGGTGCCGCGTCCGCGGAAGCGGTAGATGGCCCCTGAGCCGGCGTCCACCGTCACCGGCCTAACTCCGGCGTAGGAGGGGGAAGAGAGCAGCGGCTTCACCAGTGTCTCCGCCTGCGTGCGCAGGGCCGCACTATTGGCCGGATCGCCGGTTGCTTCGGCCTGCGTGCCGACCGTGATGTTGTACCGCGCCCCATCAGGCCCCGTCAGCCGTATGGCCGTCGCCTCCGCTTCCGCCTTCCACCCGTCCGGATAGGTGAAGCTCAGATTCCCATCCGCAGCCCGGTACTGCTGGTCCGCCCGGCAGGTCCTGGGGAAGCAGAGCATTATCGTCGCTGCCAGCACGCCTGCCGCTGTCATTTGCACAACGAAACAAACTGTCGTTCCGAGCACAGCGAGGAATCTGCTTTTCCTCCTCGCCGATCCCACCATCCCACAATTGCGGCTTCCCGCCAGACGTGCCATGGCCCCGACACCTCCACTCATATACCTCTTGGACGATCAGCCGGCCGGAAGGTTCAGGAGCTGGACAGGCGGGGGGAGTCCGGCTTGATCGCGCGGTGGTCGATGCGGGCGCCCTTCTGCATGGCGCGGAACTCGCGGACGAAGGCGAGGAGGTTCTCGGCGGCGCCCTCTACGGTCACGCGGCCCTTCTCCTTGGTCGCCAGCGTCGGCGCCCCCGACACGCCGTGGGGAGTGGCGCTGCTGGTCCACTGGACCACTTTCATCGGCGGTAAGGGGTGCGTCAGGTCCACGGAGGTGAACTTAGAGCCCACCTTGCCTGCCGCGCCGCCGAAGTGGTCCTGCGCTTTGTCCATCTGCACCCGGTCGGGCTCCAGATAGAGGTACGCCGAGGTCTCCAGCTCGCAGGCGTGCGCCGCTCCGCCGAAGCCCGATTCCCGTACAGAATTGAACGGGTTGACCGCCAGGTTGATCCAGAGGCAGGAGGCCACCAGCGCGTCCGTTTCCAGGGTAGCGCGGCGCGCGATGAACTCGCAGAGATGCTCATTGGAACCGTGACCGTCCACAATGACCATACGGTCAAAGCCGGCGTAGGCCACGCTGCGGCAGACGTCCACGCAGTAGGCGATGAAGTGGTCGTATGCTACGTGGATGGTGCCCGGGAAGTCCTGCGCGTGCTCGTTGTAGCCGTAGGGAATGGTCGGCATGACCAGCATCTCGCGCGGGGCGCGCCGCGCTGCCACCTCGCACACGCTGCGCGCCAGGAAGTTGTCCGTGTCCAGCGGCAGATGGGGGCCGTGCTGCTCCGTACTTCCGATGGGCAGCAGCACCACTTTGCTGGCCAGCGCCGCCTCGTTTATCTCAGGCCACGTCAGGTGGTCGTAGTAGATCTGGTCCAGTGATTCCATGATGCACTCCGTGTAGACGGGAGACGGAAGACGGGAGACGGACGGATCCTGTCGGTCCTCCGTCTTCCGTCCTCCGTCATAGCCCCACCCGTGACCGGAAGTCCGGCACGCCCCGTATTCCCAGCCGCAGGCGGAACAGCGCCCCGGCGCCCGGGCCGTCCGTCTCTTTCTTGTCTCCGCCCGCGGTGGTAACGTACATATCCGTGTAGTCCGGCCCGCCGAAGATCACGCTGGAAACCTTCTTAGCGGGGAAGGCGATGCGGCGTACCTCGGTGCCGTCCGGCGCATACCGTACGAGGCAGCCGCCGTCCCACCGCGCCGACCAGATGAATCCCTCCGCGTCTACCGTCATCCCGTCCGGGACTCCCTCGCCCTCCGGGATGGAGATGAGCGTCTCCTGGTTCGTGATGGCCCCCGTCTCCCGCACATATTCAAAGCGGTAGATCTCACGCTTCTCGGAGTCCGTGTAGTACATGGTGTGCAGGTCTGCGGTGAAGCCCATGCCGTTGGAGCAGCCGATGTTGTGGAGCAGCGGCAGGATTGTTCCGTGCGTCTCAAGCTGGTAGAGGCGGCCGAGACGGTCCGGAGTGGGCATGGTGCCGCAGAAGACGCGGCCCTCCGGGTCGGCGATCACGTCGTTGAAGCGGGACTGCTCCTCATCCGGCAAGTGGTCGATAATCGTCTCCATCTCGCCGTTGTCCCACGTCTTGACGAATCCCCGCGCCCCAAACAGCAGAAGCTTGCCGTCGGCCTGGAGGGTGGTCCCGCCCACCTCATGGCCCTCATAGCACATCTCGTGGTGGCCGGACTTCGGGTCGTACCGGAACATCCTTCCACGCTCGATGTCCACCCAGTAGAGCCGCTGCTCGTCCGGGTGCCACAGCGGACCCTCTCCTACCACGCACTCAAAATCCGCAATCAGCTCAGGCTCCATTGAAACTCCTCGGATTCAGTAGTCAGTAGTCGGTAGTCAGTAGGGCCTCACCGGGCCGTTCTCGTGGCTACTGGCTACTGCCGGACAGCCGCTTAACCCCGGACTCATCCAGTGTGATTCCGAGGCCGGGACCGGTGGGGATGCGGAGCATGCCCTCAGAATCCAGGGTGAACGGCTCCGCCACAATATCTTCGATATAGGGTGATGGCGTGATATACTCCACCCACTGCGCTATCGGCAGTGCCGCGGCCAGGTGCAGGTCGGCCGCAAGCCCCACCGCCGTATTCCAGCCGTGCGAGACCAGCAGCACACCGTGGTCCTGCGCCATCCACCCGATGCGCCGCGCCTCGGAGAGCCCTCCGCACTTGGTGGTGTCCGGCTGGATGATGTCCACCGCCCCCTGCTCAATGAACGGTTTGAAGCTCTGTCGGCGGGTGAGCACTTCGCCTGTTGCGACGGGCAGGGGGGCGTGCTCGCGCAGCTTCCGGTAACCCTCCAGGTCATCCGGAACCAGCGCCTCTTCGAACCAGGTAATGTCGTGGTCCGCCAGCATCTTCGCGGTCTCGACGGCCCACTTGTAGCCGTGCGGCCAGAACTGCTCGGAGCCGCCCGCGTCCACCATGAGCTCTACGTCCTCGCCCACGGCGGCGCGCGCCGTGCGGACCAGCAGCTCGTCGTAGGCGCGGTCTACCCGGCCGAAGCCGTTCCAGCCCAGCTTGAGCGCCCGGAATCCCCGTTCGACGGCGCTCTGGAGCTTGTCCTTCAGCTTCGGAGGCTCGTCGAACAGCAGCGAGCCGTAAGGCTTGATGCGGTCGCGGTAGCAGCCTCCTAATAGCCTCGCCACGGGCTGCCCTGTAGCCTTTCCCAGGAGGTCCCACAGGGCGATGTCTATCCCGCTGATAGTGTGCGTGACGGCCCCGCCGCGGCCCTGCCAGAAGGTCATCTGGTGCAGCTTTTCGCTCACCCGCTCCGGCTCGATGGCGATCTCGCCGATGACGAGCGGCCGCAGGAGCTGCAGCGCGCCCTCCACCAGCGCTCGGCTGGTGAAGCAGCTTCCCAGGCCGGTAAGCCCCTCGTCCGTGTCCACCAGGACCAGGGTGTGCATGTTCTCCGCGGCGTCCGTGCCCTGCGCCCACCCGGTGTCCGGGGTCTCCCCCAGCAGCGGAACGGTGCGTATGCTCGTGATTTTCATCGGATGGATTCCACGTCCAAGACACCAAAACCGCCAAGTGAAGCGTCCCGCGCAGCACCGGGCTGAAACCCCGGTGCTATTAGAGGGGAACCCCTTCGGGCTGGGGAGCCGGCTTCAGCCGGGTTGCCTTTCAATAGCGCCGGGGTTTCAGCCCGGCGTGAGAATTTGGCGTCTCGGTGGTTATCTCGTCTTCCCTTCTCTCGCTGCTGCTGTTTCGGTGGCCAGCCAGTCGGTGAGCTCCTGGCGGAGCTGGCGGGCGAGCGGCTGGTGCTCCGCGATGCAGTTGCGCCGCTCGGCCTCATCCCGCGCGAGGTTGAAGATCTCCGGCTTGTTCCTGTCCGTGATGACCAGCTTCAGGTCCCCGCGCATGGCAGCCACCTGGTAGTCGCCCTCGGAGCGCCACTCCCAGAAGAGGGTGCGCTCCGGCGCCCTGGCATGACCGAGCCAGACCGGCAGCATATTGATGCCGTCAACATGCCAGGACGGGTCCGCCGCTCCGCCGGCAGCCGCCAGGCAGGTAGGCAGGATATCGATGAAGTGGATGATCTCGTCCGACGTTCTACCTGCCGGTACGTGGCCGGGCCAGCGGACCACGCCGGGCACACGCGTCCCACCTTCCCAGAGGGTGCGCTTCTGGCCCCGGAAGGGCCGGTTGCTGTCATGGTAGTTGGACGCCCCCTCGTTGCCGACTTCGAATGTGGCGCCCTGGTCGCTGGTGAAGAAGACAAGTGTGTTCTCCGTGAGCCGGAGCTCATCCAGGCGCTTGAGCAGCCGGCCCACCTGGGCGTCCAGATCGGTAACCATCGCTGCGTAGGTAGCGTTGGCCGGCTTTGATGGGTCCTTCTCCTGAAAGCGGCCGCGGAAGGGCAGGACCTCCTCCGGCGGAGCGGCTATGTTGAAGTGCGGGTTGGTGTAGGTCATGCAGAGCAGGAATGGCCTGTCCTTGTGGCGGCTGAGGAAGTCGAGGCCATGCTCCGTAAAGAGGTGCTCGGAGTATCCGGTCACCGGCCGCTCCTCGCGCCCGAACCAGAGCTGCTTTGGGTACTTCTGGTGGGCCAGTCCGGCGTCCGTAAAGCCGAAGAACTCGTCGAATCCCTGGTCCATCGGGTGGACGTATGTCGTGTGGCCGGAGCGCGGCTTCCCGTGGTGCCACTTGCCGAACAGACCGGTCACGTAGCCGAGCGGCTTCAGCGCCTCCGCGATAGTGACCTCTTCGCTCGGCAGGTCGTCGTTGTTGGCCGTGACGCCGCAGTGGATGGAGTACTTGCCGGTCATCAGCACCGCGCGGCTCGGACAGCAGGTTACGCTGCCGGCGTAACACCGCCGCAGGTTGGTCCCCTGACGGGCCAGCCGGTCCAGGTTGTGGGTTTTCCAGTCCCTCCGGCCGTTGAACTCCACGTCACCCCATCCGAGGTCGTCCGCCACGATGAGCAGAATGTTCGGCTTCTTCTGTGCGTGGGAGGCAGCCGGCAGGAACAGAATCGCCAGGAGGAGGAACCGGGCAACGGATCTCATGCTCCCGTGTTCCACGCAGACAGGAGGCTTCCTGCCGAGACTGCGTTCGAGCCCGCGCTGGCGAAGCCGGTGTATACTTCGGTGGGGAGAACATCAACATGCAATCCGCAATTCACCTCCAGTCAAAGGTACTGCCTGGCAATCGCATCGAGGTAACCGCGCCAGACCTGGAAGAAGGCCAGACTGTCGACCTCATAATTGTCCCTTCCGGTGCTTCTGTAACGCCCCCCATGCGCCAGGCATTCCTCAGATTGCCGTTGGAGGAGCGTCGCCGAATCCTAACCCAACAGGCGGACGCCATGCTTTCCCACTACGAGCAGGACACAGAATGGCGGGAGCTCCAGAATGGAGACATCGTCGAGTATTGACCGGACTTTGCCCGGCAGAGTGACAGTATTCGCCACGTTTCGGCGCCGATGGCACACTGAGCTTGCTTGTTTGGCGTTATTGGCGGTGTTCCTCGGGTTCGGGGTATGGCGTGCCACACACACAGACTGGACAAATCGTGAGTTGATCCGCTGCATCAAACGATCGGATACCAAGAGGGTAGTCCAACTCTTAGACGAGGGTGCCGATCCCAACGCGCGAGATGTACCTCCTCAACCACGATCGACCTGGCAACGATTGCTGGACAGCATACTGCGGCGTTCACACGCTTACCCGCTCCGCAGGACCGCAATCATGTTGGAGCTTTCCGTGCGGGATGACACCGGAGACTACGCGCCAGAGCACGCGGAGATAGTCAAGGCTCTGCTGGAGCACGGAGCCAACCCGAACGTACGAGATGAGGACGGCTGGACCCCGCTAATCAAGGCGTCAACGTTCATGAAGGAGAGTACGGTTGAGCTGCTTCTAACGCACGGGGCGGACCCTACGGCACAGGATGACGACGGCGATACAGCGCTACACTATGCGGCAATGGCGGACGACGCTCGGGAGGTTCGCGCACTGCTCCGCGCCGGGGCAGATCCCCGGGTTCGCGGCTCGCATGGCGAGAGCCCCTTGTCAATCGCGCAGGGAGATGGCAATGGGGGCTATGGTCATCGGCCCGAAGTGCTGGCCATTATTCGTAGGTCGCTCCGCTGAACCTACTGCGGGCCCGCATTCACCTCCGGGACCGCGCTCGCGAGAACCGGGACCGCACCTAGTTAGGAAGTCTCTAGCTCCCAGTGTCAGCTACGGAGTGCGTCTATAGGATACGCATCGGCTCAGTCGGCCGGCCTCAAGCCCGCGGATTCTAGCCACTCGCGGAGGCGGTCATGGTTACGCTCGCGCTTGAACGCGAACCATCGCTCACGCTCCTGGGGATCATCGAAAAGCGCATCTTTGAAGCTGGCAAATGGACGCCGCGCGCGGATGGCGTATTCGAGGTGGCTGGCAAAGCGTGCGTCCTGTATGGTCTCGATGAAGTCCTCCATGTCGCGGAAGCCCTCACGCGATTCACTCGTCGGAACCTTTACATACTTGGTCCCGAAGTGCTGCTCGATATCATGCGCCTCCAGGAGGGTGTCCCGCATCCAATCCGGTACATCGGTCTCCTCGATTGCGGCCTTTACCTTGTCCGAGTCGGCGGCCTCTTCACCAAGGTCCTCATAGATACTTTCGAGCTCCCGAAACGCTTCGTCCGTCCGCATTAGGACCTCTCCGGACTCGGTATTCAGGAACCAAGACGTGCCATCGTGGTGGGACTCATACGCCAGTTCGAGGTCCTCCAGATCCACCGCGAGCTCGCGCAATCCATCGGTCCCTGAATCAGAGTCGGTTCTCATGCTTCCGCCTTCGACGTTATGCGCGAGCATCCTGCCCTCAGAATCCGATGGGGTGTTAGGTTCGGTCTGCGGCGGATTGGGCGTACTCCTCGGCCATGGGAGCGAGCCAGTCTGGGCGGCCGCTGGCTAGCTCGTCTATCCCCACGTTCGCCATGCGGCGGAAGAGGTCCCAGGTGGCGGCATAGTCCAGGTCGTCCGGCAGGCCGCAGCGGATGTGGAGGCCCAGCCGCTTGGCCTCCGCGATGAGGGCCGGCTCCGCGCCCCCAGGCCACACGATGAGCAGCCGCACCCCGACTCGAGCCACCACCGCTTCCAGGTCCAGAGAGCCAGGCCGCAGGTGGAACCAGGCAGTCTCTATCTCCGGCGCCAGCTCCCGCACCCGCAGCAGCTCGCCCTCGTGGAAGGAGGAGATGGCGCACTCCTCAGCCATCCGAGATCGCTCAATGAGCCGGACGACCTCGTCCGCGATGCGCTCTTCCTTGATCTCGATGAGCAGTTTGCACCGGCCGCGGGCGATTCTCAGGACTTCCTCCAGCGTGGGCACCGGCTCCGTTCCGCCCGCATGAAGGCGCTGCACCTCCTCCAGCGTCAGGTCCGCAACGCGCCCGCTGCCGTCTGTGGTGCGGTCCACCGTCTCATCGTGCATCAGCACGATGTGGCCATCCCGGGTGTGTCGCACGTCCAGCTCCACACGGTAGGCGCCCTGGCGGATGGCGATCTCGATGGCGGCCAGCGTGTTTTCCGGCGCGTAGCACCGCGCCCCTGCGTGCGCACCGACGAGGATTTGGCTCATTCGAACCGGCAGGAGGCGCCGCCGTCCACCACCAGGTTGTGGCCGCTGACGTGGGCCGATTCATCGGACGCGAGGAAGAGGGCGGCGCGGGCCACATCCTCGGGACTGCCGGGACCGCGCAGTCTGGAGGGCGGAGGGGGAGCGCCGGCTGCCGCCACCGTCACTCCACCCAGCTTGTCCGCGTGCTCCGGCTCCAGGCGAGCCGTGTTTGCCCCGAGCTCGGTCCGGATCGCCCCGGGGCTGATGGAGTTGCAACGGATGTTCTGGTCCGCATACTCGACCGCTATCTGCCGTGTTAGCCCTATCACTCCCGCCTTGGAAGCGGCATACGCGGCCCAGCGCGGGATCCCTCGCATCCCCTGGACCGAGGCGATGTTGACGATGGAGCCTCCGCCGCGCTCGACCATATGGGGAATTGCCAGCCGGCAGGTGAGATAGACACCGGCCAGGTTCACGTTCAGCACGCGCTGCCAATGGGACTCGTCCGTCTCGGCGACAGTCCCCGGCAACGCGATGCCGGCGCTGTTCACCAGCACGTCCACGCCGCCCCATTGCTCCAGAGCGCGCCGGATGACTACGGAGACCTCATCCTCCCGGCTCACGTCCACGCCGATGAAGGCCGCCTCGCCGCCCGTTTCGCGTATCGCCGCCTCCACCTGATGGCCGCCATCTGTGTCCCGGTCCGCGACAACTACCCGCGCACCCTCGCGCGCGAATAGCAGGGCAATCGCCCGGCCGATGCCGTTCGCCCCGCCCGTAACCACTGCCACCTTGCCATTAAGCCTAGTCATTAGCCGCAAATGCACGGAAATGAATGGGAATAAGATCCCGCTCTAATCGCCTCAGGTCGCACCCTGTATCCAGGTGCAAATCCGCATTTCCGTCCATTCGCGTTCATTCTCGGCTAATCCATCCTGGGTTCCGTCTCGCGGAGGATCTGCGCCTTCTCTTCCGCCAGCGTGTCGTTAATGAACGCGCCCGCGCCGGCCTCGGACCCGGCAAGGTACTTGAGCTTGTCCGGCGTGCGGTAGGGCGGGTAGAACTCGATGTGGTAGTGGTAGTGCGGATACTCCTTGCCGTCCGAGGGCCGCTGGTGCGTCACCATGATGTACGGCAGCGAGCGGTTCCACATGTTGTCGTACTTGCTGATTACCACCTGGAGGATGCGCGCAAGCTCGACGCGCTCCGCATCGTCAAAGTCCGTGATGGCCGGCCGGTGCGCGCGGGGATGGATGTGCACCTCGTACGGGTATCGCGCGTAGAAGGGGACGAAGGCCACGAACCGCTCGCTGCGCGCCACCATCCGGCGGCCGTCCTCCATCTCTATGTCGCGCGACTTACAGAGCAAACACTCGCCGCGGGCGTCGAAGTGCTTCCGGCACCCCTCCAGCTCGCGCCAGAGCACCGGCGGGATGAACGGATAGGCATAGATCTGCCCGTGCGGGTGCGCCAGCGTGACTCCTATCTCTTTGCCCTTGTTCTCAAAGATGAAGACAAACTGCACCTCCGGCCGGTCGCCCAGCTCCTGAAAGCGGTCCGCCCAGACCCACACCAGCTTCTCGATCTTCGAGAGCGGCATCTTCGCCAGCTCCGCGTTGTGGTCCGGCGTATAGACCACCACCTCGCAGACCCCCTGCGCGGGCCGAACCGGCGAGATCTCCGTGGCATGCACCGCCGGTTCCGGCGGCTCTCTCCGCAGGCTGGGGAACTTATTCTCGAAAACGACGATGTCGAAGTCGGGGGCCGGTATCTCCGTGGGAAATGCGCCCGGGTGGGTGGGACAGAGCGGGCAGTACTCCGGCGGTGGGAAGAAGGTGCGGTCCTGCCGCTGGGTGGCCGTGATCACCCACTCCTGCAGCACGGGGTTCCAGCGCAGCTCGGACAAGGCTACCGCTCCTGGGTGTTGGTTGTTGGGTGTTGAGTGTTGGGTGAAGAGGGATTCTGGTGTTCAGGTGTGCGGGTATTCAGGTGTTCAGGGCCGGAGGAGACCTCTTCCTTCGCCAGGTCCGGGAAGGTGTAGAAGGTGAGCCACCGCCCGTCTTCCTTGGTTATCCGCTCCTTCTGCATCCTCATACCATCATCCCACCCTTACAACGCCCGTGCGCCCTGATCGGTTCCACCTTCGGCCGGCGGGCGCACTGGGCGAACAGCACACGACAAAGGCGCTAAGGCACAAAGAAGAATTGCCCTTCGTGTCTTCGTGCCTTTGTGGTTTCATTCTGAGGTCTGCGCTGCTCGCCACGCCAGCTCGGCCGCCCCCATCACGCCCGCGTCCTCGCCCAGCGCCGCCTCTACCATCTTGCAGGTGCGGACAATGGAGCTGATGGCGTGCGTACGCATGGTGCGCTCGGCCGTCTCTAGAAGCCCCGTTGCCTTGCGGATACCGCCGCCGATGACTACGAGCTCCGGGTTGAAGACATTCACGGCGTTTCCCGCGCCGATGCCGAGGTAGTAGCCGGTCTCCCGGAAGACCTCCAGTGCGGCCTCATCTCCCTGGCGAGCGGCGTCGTCGATCATCTTGGGGGTGAGGCCGGGCCGGTACCCTGCCGTCAGCTCGTGGAGAAGGGTGGTGGGGCTTGCCTCCATGGCGCGCCGGCCCCGCTCGATGATGGCTTGCTGCCCGCAGTACGCTTCCAGGTGGCCGAAGTCCCCGCAGGTGCAGGGCGCCCCGCCCGCCACGATGACGTGGTGGCCGAATTCCACCGCGCCCCCCGTGCTGCCGGTGAGCACCCGTCCGTCCGAGATCACGCCGCTCCCAATACCCGTCCCCAGCGTGAACATCACCAGGTCCGTGCTGCCTCGACCCGCGCCGTAGCGGAACTCGCCAAGCGCCGCCACGTTGGCATCGTTGCTCGCTGCCACCGGCACGCCGAGCTGCTCTGAGAGCGGCCCGCAGAAGGGCACGTCCTGGAACTGACGGAAGATGCCGTCCACCGTCTCGCCGAAGTTGGGGGACCAAATGATGACGCCGGTGCGGGTATCGATATGGCCGGGCACGGCCATTCCTACGGCCGCCAGGCCCTTGAGGTCCAGATTGGCGGCCTTCACGGCCTCCCGGATAGTGAGCGCCGTCTGCTCGGTGACGCGTGCAGCTCCCTCTCGCGCGCCGGAGGGGCGGCGCGCCTGTCCGGCAATCTGCTCATCCTGCCCGACCACGGCCGCCCGAACGTTGGTGCCGCCAAGGTCCACCCCCACCACAAACTGTCCGCTCAACCGCAGCCCTCCGGCCCGGAATACCGGGCAATCGTGTCTGCCACGTCCTGGCGGAAACGGTCCAGGTAGCCCAGGACGTAGCCGGCCACGTCCAGAATGTCGTCCTGCGCAAGCGGGGTCAGGTCCATCCCGAAGTTGACCATCTGCGCCTGGTCCACGGCATGGCTTTCCAGGTAGGTGGCGTTGGCGCGTCGACGGCCGAGGGTCGCCAGGTCGTACCGCTTGCCGCCCGCCACCTGCGAGTCGAAGACGCCCACCAGCGCTGCCGCCAGGCTCTCACGCTCGTCTAGCCGCATGATGACCTTCTCGGAATCCCTCATCCAGTCCAGCCCGCGCCACACCTCGCACCCGATGACCCGGCTCGGGCGCTGCTCCGGTGGGAGCGAGCGCATGGCGGTGATGCACCTGAGCGCGCAGGCCACGTGAGTGGGATGCTTGTCCGCCAGGTTGTGGATGTAGGCAACTTCCGGCTGTGCGGCCTCCAGAAGCTTGCGGATGTCCTGCACCACCCGTGTGTTCTCCGGGTCCTTTACGGTGGCGCTGGGATAGTCCAGGAAGACCTGAGCGCTATACTCGCCCACAACGGCGGCCTTCTTCTGCTCGGCGCGCCGCACCTCCATCATCTCGGCATCCGTGAAGTGCGCATACTGGTTCTCCCGCGCGCTGCCGGCGCCGTCCGTGATGACGACTCCCAGGAGCCAGGCGTCCGGCCGCCCGAAGCAGGCCAGCACGCCCTCCAGCGCCATGATCTCGATGTCGTCCGGGTGTGCGCCGAGAACAAGGTGTGTGGTCCGCGCCAGCGCCTCCTGCACCGCCGTCCCATCCGGCACAAACACCTCCGCCGTGTCTCTCGAAAACCTCATGCTCCCTCCTTTGACACGGCCTCCCCTGGTCCCTGCCGCGTTACTTGGCCGAACGAGGACCGCTGGGCTATAATGTGATGTGGGGCTGAGTCCAGCTTCTCAAAGCGGATCGGAGCATAGCGATATGAAGGTCTTCATTAGCCACTCGTCGGCGGATGCCGAGCTGGCAGCGAGAATTGCTCGGCGCCTCGAGAGATCCGGGATCGCGGCCTGGGACATCTCGCAAGTTCTGCCCGGAGATAACTGGGGCGAAGACTTGGCGAGAGCCCTCAGAGACTCGGACGCAATGGTCGTGCTCCTCACGCCCAACGCAGTGCACGCGCCGAACATCAGCCACGAAGTGGTGTACGCCCTGGGAAACGAACACTACGCGCATCGAGTCATCTCAGTCGTAGCCGGAACCGAGGATACTGTCTTCTCCAGTGACGAAGTCCCGTGGGTCCTGAAGCGCCTTCCAATTGTTCACCTCCGTGACCTGAACGGCGATGAGCGCAGCCTCGACCCCATTGTAGACGCGCTGAAGGCGGCCGCGTAGGCATCGTGAGCTCCCCCGCATGATTCCGCAAGAGGTCTTTCTGTCCCACGCCACGCCGGATCACGAGTTCGCCAGCCGAATAGCGGAGTTAATGCGGGGTCATGGACTGCCGGTCTGGTATAGCCGCACCAACCTGCTGGGTGCGCAGCAGTGGCAGGATGAGATCGGCGCCGCGCTGGAGCGATGCGACTGGTTTGCGGTTGTCATCTCGCCCGCTGCCATTGAGTCCATGTGGGTAAGGCGGGAACTGGCTTACGCTCTCGCCCAAAGGAAGTTCGAGAATCGGATCGTCCCGGTCATCCATCAAACCTGCGAATACCATCGGCTATCATGGGTGCTGCCGACGTGCCAGGTTGTGGACTTCCGATCCTCCTTCGAGGATGGCGCACGAGAACTCTTGAGAGTATGGGGCATTGGAATGAAGGTCGACCCCAGCACAACGCTCCCGGAGTCCGGCGAGGGATAGCCCGCAGCCACACAACCCGGTTAGCGTGTGCCTCCTGGCTTACAATCAACTCGCCCCGTTTTGTGCCAGGAGGTTGACGACCTCCGTGTTGCCTAGCTCGCGGGCCAGGGTAAGCATGGACTTGCCCTCGTAGTTTTTCGCGTTCACATTAGCCCCATGGGCGATGAGGAACGCGGCGATGTCCGAATCGTCTCGCTGCACCGCACCCTCCAGCGCACTGGCGGGTCCCTCGCCGCCTGCCTGCGCGCCGCGCTCCACCAGCAGCCGCACGATCTCCAGGTCCCCGGCCAGTGCGGCGTGGTAGATCAGGGGAATCCCGTGCGCGCCCGTCGCATGCACGAGAGCGGGATCCTCGTCCAGCATCCTCCGCACCAAGTCTATGCGCCCGAGCGCCGCGGCGGTGCAGATGCTCATGGGCGCCCCGCGCGCGAGCAGGAAGTCCATGACGTCCCGGTTGGCCGTCTGGGCCGCCGCCTCGATGGCGGTCTCGTGCCAGCTCGCGTCCGCGTTCAGTATCTCCGGGTGCGCGTCCAGCAGCTCCTTCACGCGGTTGAAGTCGCCGTGCGCGTTTCCTACGAACTCGTCGATGATCTCCTGTGTTGCCGCCACCGGACCTTCCTCCTCATTCCTGATAACCACTGGCGGAGTCCGGGAACAGGACCCCGATTCCTGCGCCGCGAAGAAGGACGCATCCTTAGCCGTAACGTCATTCCGACCGAAGGGAGGAATCTGGCTCCGGCACAGAGCTGCCAGATTCCTCAGTCGCTCCGCTCCTTCGGAATGACACTGACCAGTCGTAAGGAGCTTGCCCATGCCCATCTCCGCGCGCCGAGCCGCCGCCGCCCTGTTCGTTCTGCTGTTTCTTCCGTCCTGTGCCCGCGCGGCAGATATTACCGTCTATCGCGACCAGTACGGTGTGCCCGGCATCAAGGCCGCCTCCCTGGAGGACGCGGTGTACGCTCTAGGCTACTGCATGGCCGTGGACGGGGCCGAGTACATGGCGCGGAACTACAAGCTTGCCCGCGGCAGGATAGCCGAAGTCGACGGCCCGGGACAGCTTATCTACGATACTTTCCTGCGGTCGCTTGGCGTGGAGGAGTATTGCGAGAAGGAGGCGCAGATCCTTTCGCCCGAGCAGGGCCGCCTGCTCCACGCATTTGTGGACGGTGCGAACCGCGGCCTGGCGGAGCAGAAAGGCAAGCTGCCGGACTGGATTGAGCCCTTTACGGTAGTGGACGTGCTCGCGCTCGCGCAGCTCATCAACGCGGCCTTCCCGCTCCTGGACGTCGCGAACCAGATCCTCCCCGGCTTCGCCTCCGGCCCTCACCTCTCACCGGGGTCCCCGCGCGCCACCGGTCCGAGCGCGGGGCGAACCTCTCACCCCGTCCTTGGTTCTAACCAGTTCGCCATCGCGCCTCGCCGCTCCGCCACCGGGCACGCGCTGCTCTCGATCGATCCGCACCTTATCTGGTCCGCCCCGATGCTCTGGTACGAGTTTGGCTACTACACTCCGCAATTCAGCTTCCATGGTATCACCCTCCCGGGCTTGCCCTTCGGCGTCATGGGGCACACGGATAAGGTCGGCTGGTGCATGACCAACAACAGCCCCGTGCTCTACACACTCTACACCGTCAAGACGAACCCGGCCAACCCCCACCAGTACAGCTACCACGGGGAGTGGAGAGATTTTGAGGACGTGCCACTGACCCTGCGGTACCGCCAGGATGGACAGCTCAAGTCGCGGACTCAAACGGTGCGCCGTACCGCGTGGGGGCCCATGGTGCCGCTCCACCCCTGGGCGGTCAAGCTCTCCATGCTTGGAGACTGGACCGTGCTGGACGAGGCGCTCGCCATGGCGCGGGCGAAGGACGCTCGCCAGTTCCGGGAGGCCCTCAGGCCGCTCGGTCTCTCCATGTGGAATATCGTCTATGCCGATACCCGGGGCCACATCGGCTACCAGTACAATGCCCGCGTACCGCGCCGCGACGCCACCTTCGACTGGTCCAAGCCCGTGCCTGGCGACGATCCGCGCACACGCTGGGGCGACCTCTGGACACTGGACGAGCTGCCGCACGCCCAGGACCCGAAGTCCGGCCTCCTGATCAACGCCAACTCCGCGCCGTGGCTGACTACCCTGGGGGATGAGATCTCCTCCACTGGCTGGCCAGCCTATGTCACAAGCTACGGGCATACCACGCGATACGACCGACTGGTAACCCTCCTGTCACCTACTGTCCACGTGACCCCGGACCACGCCGAGCAGATCGCCACGGACACGGAGGTCCCATACGCCCGCGCCGCTGTCGCCCGCCTGATCGCAGAGACGGAGCCCGGTGGGCTGGCCAACGCGCGGGCCACTCTGCGCTCTTGGGACTGCCGATCGAACCTGGATTGCAGGGGCTGCGGGTTGTATCTGTACTGGCTCACCGCCGACCCGCACATGCGTGAGCTCGCGAGGAAAGCAGGGGTGGGGGAGACGTGGACTACGGAGGAGGCGGCCTCCGCTACCGCCGCGCTCCAGAAGGCGGTGGACACCATGCAGGCGCAGCACGGCCGCCTGGACCTGCCGTGGGACTCGATGCACTACGCCCGGCGCGGTTCCGCCAAGACAGGGCTTATCGGGTTCGCGTCCGGCAACCATGCGGCCGTGGTCCCGAACTCCGGACCGTTCCGCAACGGCAACGTGGAGTGCAACGTGGGCTCCAGCTTCCGGATGATCATAGACCTGGACCCGCGCGGGGTCCGGTCCTGGTCCATCCTGCCCTACGGGGAATCGCAGGACCCCTCCAACCCGCACTACGCGGACCAGCTCCCGCTCTTCGCGAAGGGGCAGTACAAGGACACCCTCTTCACGCTCCGCAGGCTTCAGCGCGAATCCGCGTCCCACCAGACGCTGCAGAAATAGAGCTCCGAACCGTCCGGAGGATGTTAGGTAACGCTCCAGTTGTGGAACAACCTGGTACCAACCCCGTTCCAGGAGCATTCCATGACCCAGGCCCTTCGTGTGTTGATGCTCGCCGCGCCGATGCTGCTAAGCTGGCAGAGCCCGCAGTGGATGCGCGTTACCATCAAGCAGGCCAACTTCAGCGTAGAGATGCCCGGAAAGCCGGAAGTGCGGAGAAACCCGCTCCCCGGCGGCGGGACCGAATACAATCTCGTGATCTCCGTGGACGACATGATGTGCATCGCGTCTTACTCAGACCATCGGGAGATCAAGGCGGGAGCCCTGAGGGATTACATCAAGGGGATACGAATGGGCGTTGTGGGGGCGACCAAGGGCCACGTGGTGAGTGAGCGCGAGACATCCCTATACGGCATGCCGGGACTCGACTGCTTGATCACGGACCGTCATGGTCAGCTCATGCGGGTCCGCATCCTCGCCAACCGGAGCCACGGGTACATTCTCTCTGCCTTCCGCGCGGGCGCCCGGCCGGACTCACCGGAGCTGGAGCGTTTCTTCCGGTCCTTCCGGTTGTTGAAGTAGGGGAGACTCACGCAAAGACACCAAGGCGCAAAGAGGGAATCCAGGGAGGACTAACAGCGACTGCGAACCCAATCAATCTCGTTGAAGGTGTGTAGATCCCGGCCGTTCTTTGTGTCTTTGCGCCTTGGCGTGCCCTAGTCCGTCTCTTGCACGTGGCGGAGGATGCGGCGGCCGTCGTAGAGGGGCGCGATGGGGCCATGCTCGTCAAGGTAACGCAGAACCAGGCTCAGGCGGTCCTTCCTGGTATCTACCACGTTGGTGACCAGCCCCTTGAACACCGGCTGGGAGATGAAGTAGCTGTTGGTCGCGCCGTGGTAGACGCGGTCGTCCAGGATGGGCTCACCCCCGATAGTCGCCTCTATGAGCTTGTCGCCGTCTACCAGGTACCGAATGTTTGAGACGGCCGGGTGCGCCGCGAGCAGGAACTTGCGCAGATTCCGGCCGGTCATGTCGAACGTCACCACCGTGTTGCCGAACGGGTCCATGGTCACCATGTCGCCGTAGGTGATGGGGCCGCGGGTGAGGGGAGCCCGGACGCCGCCCATGTTCTCCAGGTCAAACTCGGCCCCGGTCTGCTCGCGCACCGCGTCCGCCACCAGGTTGTACTCCGCGTAGTCCACTCCCTTTTCTGAGAAGTCGTCCGTCGCCGTCCCCACCACCTTGCCGTACTTGGCCGCAATGGGCTGCCAGTAGCCGGCGACCACCTTCGCCACCGCCGGGTCCTCCGGCACCGAGGAGGTAACCGGAATGAGATGCCCCAGATAGCGCTCCACGGACCACCGGCCCTGCTCGTCACGGTACAGGAGAAGGTCCAGCCTGCCCAGCGTGCCCGCCCACTGGAAGTCCTGCACGATGATGGTGCCGTTGACAGAGTGCGGGTTGCCGCTGCCGTGGGAGGGGATAAAGAGCGGCTGCGCCAGGAGCGTATGGGAGTGCCCGCCGACGATCACGTCGATGCCCGGCACCTCCCGGGCCATCTGCTGGTCCTCGTCCACCCCATCGTGCGTTACGGCGACCACTAGGTCTGCCTGCTTGCGCAACACCGGCACCACCCGCTTCGCAACCTCGATGGGCGGCTCCATGGCCAGCCCTTCCTTCGCAGCCGGGTACGTATGCGCGGAGTAGGTCAGCAGGCCGAAGAAGGCGACCTTCGCCCCGCCAATGTTCTTGATTACATACGGCGTATAGAGTGGCTTTCCGGCCTCCGTAGTGTTGGCGGAGACGTAGGGAAACTTCGCCTCCGAGATGAGCTTGTGGACCTGGGCCAGCTTGTTGTTGTACTCGTGGTTGCCGGGACAGGCCAGGTCGTAGCCGATGGCGTTCATAGCCGCCACGTCAGCGTCGCCGTGGTACTCCGTGGAGAAGGGCGTCCCGTCGCAGATGTCCCCGGCGTCTATGAGCAGCGTCTGGTGGGTCTTTTGCGCCCGGATGCGCTTCACCAGGGTCGCGCGCCGAGCCGCTCCGCCAATGTTGTGGCGGAACTCCAGCTTTCCCAGGTCGGAGTTCGGATCGTAGGTATCCGGATAGCTGTAGGGCAGCAGGTGGCCGTGGGTGTCGTTGGTGTGGAGGATGGTCAGCCGCACACGCTGGACGCTTTGCAGATGCGCACCCGGGGACATAGCGGATGCGGCCTGAACCACGGACCGGGAACATGAGCTGGTCAGTGGTATGAGGGCGAACGCGGTGAGCAGGCAGGCGCTCAATCGGGCGGTACGGAGCACGGGGATACCTCCTGGCAAACGGGACAAGCACACTCTGGACCGGCCCTATTGTACAGCAGGGGGTGAGGTGAGTCGTTTCCGGGCTATTTCGCGGGCTTGCGCTTCACAACGGCCTGCTTCCTGGCCCCTGCTGCCTGGGACCTGCTGCCTGCCGCCCGACTTGCACCCGGCGACTTGACGACCAATGAGACCGTGATGGGCACATCTGCCTGGGTGGTGATGGGGTGCCCGAAGAGGGAGCCCGGGATGTTGGACGTGTCGCATACGAGCGTGGCAATGCCACTGCGCACCCACAGCTCCCATGTGCCGTCGATGAGCGCCAGCGAGAGGATGTTCTGGCTGCCGTGCCGCACCACCGTCGGGAGGTCGCACTGGCGGCCAAAGGTCAGTACCGGCGCCTTGCCCCAGTTCTTGATCCGGAAGCGGGCGGGCGCGCCTTCCTGCGCCGCCTCCAGCTCCTGGTCCGTGTTCTCCGCGCGGCTCACCATCTTCACCAGGTAGCTGGTGGAGCGGTCCAGCGGCTTTCCGTCCAGCGAAACGGCCATGAGCGCCCCTACGCCGGTCTGAGTCGTCAGTCCCCAACTGCCCACCTGTGCCGCGCCGTGGACCGGGAACTCGCCGCACAGCGCGACGGTCCGCGGCGTGGAGATCATGAGCAGCCCGTCCTGGGTGCGGCGGGCGATCTGCCCATTGCTGGCCACCAGCGTGCCGGTCTCCAGCATCCGGGAGTGGACCGGCGCGCCGGCCATCGCGAAGAGGTCCAGCGTGCCGCCGAGGATGGAGGGGTCGGCGGGGGAGACACGCAGATCGTGCGACAAGGCGAGCGGCGGCCGCTTGGCCCCTGCCGGCCCGCTCTTGCCCTTTTCCGCCGTTTGCCGCTTTGGTCGCGGTCTAAAGCTGCGATGCGGCCTCACGACTCTCGACTCTCGACTCACGACTCTCGCCTCCGGGATGTACGTACTGTTCAGCCGCACGAACCAGGAGAGGCGGTGCAGGTTGCCGAGCAGGTTGGGCCATCGAAAGAGCGTGTCCGGGGTGTAGACCAGCGTTGCGGAGTAAGGGGCGGGTCGGATGTCGTGCCGCAGGAACGCCAGCGCACCCATCCCAAAGAGCCCCCATACAGGCGGGTCCGCCTGGTGATCGAAGTCCCGGAGGGCGTCCGGGTCCCGCACCACCTGATAGCCGAATAGCAGGATCGCGTCGAAGTCCTGAAGGCTGGCGTAGGCGGCCATTTCCGGAATGGCAATGGCGCGGTAGTGGTTCGGCCAGACGGTGGCCCACTCCCGCACCACCACCGGTTTGCTGTCCCATCGCAGCGCGCTGAGCCACGGAGCCACCTGGTACGTGGAGCTGTTGCGGATGGGGTTGGTATCGTTCAGGAAGAAGGAGCCTTCCCAGTCCTTCCCGGCAAAGGCGGGGTGGTCCGCGTAGTAGTTCTCGCAGGTGAAGTCCATCTCCGCGCCGGCGGAGGCTACGTCCGGTACGATCTCATTGGACATCGCGGCCGTGATGGGGACCTTCACGCCCAGGCTGTGCAGGTACTCCTTCATGTCGCGCAGGTACCCGCGCTGGACCTCGTACAGGAAGCGTACGCCGTCCCTCAGTCGGGCAGGGGCGCGCCGAACGTCCGCGGATTCCTGACTCTGCTGTCCGTTGCTGGGCGGCGTGGTGAAGTCCGGCAGCGCCACGGAGTTGGCGGCGGGATCTTCGCCATCGCCCAGCACGGCGACCTCCCCGATGGAGCCCCAGGCGCCGCGTAGACCCTCGCGGGAGCCGTACTGGCGCATGAGCCAGCGGTTCCACATCTGCCGCAGCTCCCAGCCGTAGGGTGAGACCAGGTTGTCCAGGCTCTCCGCCTTCATGAACATCCCGTGCTCGTTGCACACCTCCACCAGCGCCAGCGCCGGGTCGTCTATGTAGCGGAGGCCGGTGAGGGGGTTCCGGTGGGTCAGGAGCTGCCGTGCGTACTCCTTCTGGAGCTCGATCAGGCGCCGGTCGAAGAAGCCGTACGGCTTGGCGGCACGGCCGATCTCGTCGTACCCGGCGACCCCATCCTCCGACTTGAACTGGCGGAAGTCCAGGAGGTCCAGGTAGTAGTAGATGCCCTTATCGCGGAGCCGGGCGATCCAGTAGTCCAGCCTCTGAACGCGCCGTGGGTTAATTCGTCTGGAGGTGTCGCGTCCCGGAATATCCAGGAGGCCGTCGTAGGAGTCCAGAGCCTCGAATCGGACCATGTTGGTGCCGGCGCGCGCCAGCACGTCCACCACCTTGTCTATAGTATCCGTGTCCACGAATACGCTGCGGCTGCTGATGTTTACTCCCCAGAAGCGGGCTCTGCGCCCGTCCGGCCAGGCGAAGTGGCCGTTCTTGTCCACCTGGAGGAAGCCGTTCTTACCTGCCGGGGCATCGAGCAGAAAGGAGAAATCGACGATGGAAGAGTCCGGGAAGAGGCCTCTGTTGGGGTCCGTCCGGCCGATCGGCTGAGGAGTGGCCGTCCCGCAAGCAAACACAAACAAAAGGGCCGCCGCAGCGGCCCGGAGGACCTGCCGAACTGTATGAAGCATCCGTATTTTGTTACCTGGCTACAAGATTATCTGCCGGTGTATTCATTCCACATCTCGTCCGGCGCACCCATATCATACCGGGCAGCCCCGCATAATTCGAGTGTGGGAGTGTGGGAGTGGCCGGAGTCCGGATTCCCCATACTCCGATACTCCGACACGTTAGATTTCCCCGCAGTTCCAGTGGAGGAGTCGGCAGCCGCTCTGGGGAAGAATCCCTTTGCAATTCCGCCCGACCTTCCCCGATGAATCGGCCGGCTGTCCCGCAGGGCTGCGGGGCTACACCAACCGGACCGGTCCCCGTCACCCAGCGGGGCACCGCAACACACTTGCAGGAGGCAACACCTCGCATGAGACTCACAACGCTTTCGGCACTGGCCGTGCTCACCGCCGCGACATCGGCCGTCGCCGCGCCTCGCCAGCACAAGACCCACAAGGGCCGTCCCGCCGCCCAGTCGGTCGGCGCCGTTCGGCCGGCGGTTCCCAAGGCTGGTAACCAGTACATTACGGTGGATGAGTTCGTCCGTAGCGGCCTTCCCGCGCATACGGCGGTATCGGTGGAAGGGTTCATTGTTTTCGCTTCGCGTACTCCGGATGGCGGCGCGCACATCTCGCTGGTGGACGACGTTTCCCGGGTGCTGACTCCCAGGGATGC
>CAYNFH010000091.1:0-23958 GCA_964396385.1 uncultured Chthonomonadaceae bacterium
GAGCCTCGTGATAAGAAGGGCGGCGCAGGCGCTGACGCCGGAGAAGAAGGCTTCGTCCGCCGTCATCGCCTCTCCCGGTCCGCCTACGCCGGCACCGTCGTCGATGACGAAGTGGTTGGTCCGGGCGGTGTTGAGGCTGCGGCCGGGGACTCCGGCGATGGTCTGCGAACGGACGCGGGTGATGAGCAGATCGTCCGACATGGGCGCGCTCCTTTCTCTATCCGCGTGGGGCAGGACCCCCACCGGCGAGGTCAGCGGTACAGGCAGAGCGATGCTACGTTGAGGGCTTCCGCTACTGGAGGCAGTTCTCCTGCTATGAGAATTTGACACGCGCGTGTCAAATTGGAGCGTAGGGCGGTCGGTCCAGACCGAAGCATCCGCGGCCATACTACCGGAACAATAGCCCCCGGTGGGGAGTTATGACTCCCGACAAGACCAAACTATCAGGAGGTAGGAAGATGGCTGGAGAGAATATTGCGTGGCTGGACTCCGTGGAGGAGGCGCGGCCACAGGCGCGACAACAGGGGAAGCTGGTACTCGTCGACTTGTTTAACCCCGGCTGAGGCGGCTGCAAGACCATGGGTGCCGTGACGTACCCTAACCCGGAAGTCGAGCAGTACATCAAAGCCCACTTTGTCCCCGTGCAGTACAACGTCGTCGATCAGCCGGACGTGATGGACCGCTTCCACTCCGTCTGGACGCCGACCATCATCGTTGAGACCCCGGACGGCACGGATGTCCGGCGCTCACAGGGCTACCTGGACCCCAAACGCCTGATCGGTGAGCTCGCTCTGGCGCGGCTCCAGGCGGCCATCAATGGGCACGACTTCACACGGGCCAAGCAGCTTGCGCCGGAGGCGCTCCACATGACCCGCGGCGACGCGGACCGGGAGCCGGAGGCCCTCTATTGGGCGTCCGTGGCCGACTACAAGTCCACCAACGACGTGAACAATCTGATGAACGGGTGGAACCGGCTGCTGGACCAGTTCCCGCAGAGCGAATGGGCGAAGAGGGCGGAGTTTATCAGGCAGAAATAGGATGATGGTTGATAGTTGATGGTTGATGGACCCGATTCCGGAGCCATTAACTATCAACTATCACCCATCAACCCGCCAATTGCAGTTCGCCCTGGCGCCAGACAGGCTCGTTGGGACGCTCACGGCCCGTCTTGGCCGGGCAGTGGCTCCAGAAGGGGCAGGTGCGGCAGGCGTCGCCTTCGCAGGGCAGCCAGCGCTTCTCCTGCTGGATGTTAGAGGCGGTCTCGTCTATCCACTCCACCGTCTGGCGCATCTGGTCACGGCTGCGGGTGCTCACCTGCTCTACGCCGTGCCGGAGGTAGTAGAGCCGGACGTCCTCCGGCTCCACGCCCAGCGCCTCTTTCACCAGCAGGTGGTAGAAGGAGAGCTGCGGGCTTCCGTCCGCCCGGTTCACCCTGGGCATCTCACGATCCAGCTTGTAGTCGATCACGGAGTAGCCGTCGGTGTTGGTGAAGTCGATCCGGTCGATGACGCCGGTGAGGGTGTAGGGGCCGAAGTGGACGGTGGCCTTGTGCTCGGTGAAGGCGGCCACGCGGGCGCGCGCCTGCTCCACCTCCCAGTAGAGCCGCAGCACTTCCTCCGCCTCCTGGAAGGGCTTGGTCTTGCGGATCTCCGGCTCGCGGGCCACCTGCCAGATCTCCTCATTGGCTTTGAGGAGCTCGTCCAGGCGCACCACTCCGTCGCGGCGGGCGAATATGTGGTACTTGGCGAGAGCGGCGTGGAGCTTGCGATGGAAGGCGAGGGACTTGATGGGAGGGCGGGGCAGACGCTCGATGTAGGCCAGGCGATACTTCAAGGCGCAGTCGTTGAACGTCTTGAGCTTGTTGAAGGAGAGCTGCAAGGCGGGCTCCTTTCATGCCAAAGCCGGAAGACTATTCATCTGTCTGTGCCATTATAGCGGGTTACGTGGCTGCAGGTCAAGCTTGCCTTAAGACGGAAGACGGAGGACGGCGGACGGAATCCGAATCCGTCACCCGTCTGCCGTCCTCCGTCCTGCTACAGCTTGTATCCCGCCCGGTACTTGGGCCGTACGATAACCTCCACTTCCGGCGCGTTCCTGGCCCGGAGATTGTGCGCATCCCACTCTATCTTCTTGCCGTCCGCCCACACCGCCAGGTTGCCCAGAAGCACCGTCTCAGTCAGCGGGCCCGAGTAGTTCGGGAAGTTGGACATCGCCGGCTGGCCCGGATCCTTGATCGCCCGAATGAACTCCTCGAAGTGGCCCGGAGACTCCGGAAACTCCACGGTCGGTAGGCTCGCGGGCTCGATCATTTCGCCCTTGGTGTCGAAGAAGTGGCCGCCTCCGCCATAGTCGCCCGGCGTATACAGCTTGCCTTTGTCGCCAATGATCAGCGACCCGGAGCTAGGCTCCTTCTCGTCCGATTCCAGCGGCAACAGGCTGGCCGGGGGAAGCTTGCCGCCGTCGTACCAGACCATGGTAAGCGGACCGCGCTTGCCGTTTGCCGGGAACTGGTAGTGGATGACGGACCAGTTGGGGTAGCTGTCGTGATTGGTGCCGGAGGTCTCGGCCTGCACGGAGGTGGGGTTGCGCAGCTCCAACGCCATGTATGGGAGGTTCATTGTGTGGCACGCCATGTCGCCCAGCGCCCCCGTGCCAAAGTCCCACCAGCCTCGCCAGGAGAAGGGGTGGTACGCGTTGGGCGCGTAGGGCCGCTTCGGGGCGGGGCCAAGCCAGAGCTCCCAGTGCAGGTTTGGCGGAGGAGTCTCGCCTGATGGCCGCGGTCCTCCCTGCGGCCAGATGGGCCGGTTGGTCCAGACATGGACTTCCGTGACATTGCCGATGACGCCGGAGCGTACCAGCGCGGCGTTCTTGCGGAGACCGCTGCTGGCGGTGCCCTGATTGCCCATCTGCGTGGCCACGCGGTTCTTGCGGGCGAGATCGCCCATGCGGCGCGCCTCCCAGATGCTGTGGGTGAGCGGCTTCTGCGTGAAACAGGCCTTGCCCATGCTCATCGCCAGGACGGAGGCGTGCACGTGATGGTGGTCCGGCGTGCTCACCGTCACCGCGTCGATGCTCTTGCCCATGGTGTGGAGCATCTCGCGGTAGTCGTGGAACTGCCTGGCGTTCGGGAACCGCTGCTTGGCATTGGCGAGCTTGTTGTCGTCCACGTCACAGATGGCGACGATCTCGCCCAGGCGCTTGGCGTCGTCGCTGTCACTCTCGCCCTTACCTTCGATGCCGATGCAGGCGAACTGGACACGCTCGTTGGGTGATTTGTCCTTGGCCCAGGCGGCGGCATCCGCCGCCAGCACGCCGAGGCCAGTTATGGCGGCGGTCCGGAGGAACTCGCGCCTGCTGCTGCTGTAGCTCATAATCTCTCCCTTGAGGTAGTGGGATGCATTTGCTCTCCTATTTCAGGTTTCCCGTCCCAATCTCCTACAAACAGGAGATGGCGCTCCAAGAGCCGAAGGAAATCGCCAGTAACATCACCTCACACAGGAGTGATCCATGAAGGAACAGATACCGGCCATGGCGGCCATCCTGCTTGCGGGCGCAATGGTCTCCTGCGCGGCCGTGAGCAGCGGCGCGGAGCCGTCCGGCAAGGACAGCATCCAGCGGTCGGACTTCGGCAAGACCCCGGACGGCACCACCGTGGACCTCTACACACTCACCAACCGCAACGGCATGGTCGCTAAGATCATGACCTTTGGCGGCATCGTAACGGAGCTTCACACGCCAGACCGCAGCGGCAAGATGGGCGACGTCGTCCTGGGATTCGATAACCTGGACCAGTACCTCCCGCAGGATGCCACCCATAAGGGGCATCCCTACTTTGGGGCGCTCATCGGCCGGTACGCCAATCGAATAGCCAAGGGCACCTTCACCGTGGACGGACAGACCTACCACGTGCCTGTCAACAACGGTCCCAACTCCTTGCACGGCGGGCTGGTGGGTTTCGACAAGGTGGTGTGGAAGGCGGAGCCCGTCCGCAGCCACGACGGACCCTCTCTCCGGCTCACCCATCTGAGCCCCGATGGCGACCAGGGCTACCCCGGCAACTTGACCGCGACCGTCACGTACACCCTGACGGACAACAACGAGCTGAAAATAGACTACGTGGCGACCACGGACAAGGCCACGCCGGTGAACCTGACCAACCATAGCTACTTCAACCTGGCGGGCCAGGGCGACGTCCTCGCCTACGAGCTCATGCTGAACGCGGACCGCTACACGCCCGTGGACGACACGCTAATACCGACCGGGCAGATCGCCTCCGTCAAGGGGACGCCGCTGGACTTCACCACGGCCATGCCTATCGGGGCGCGGATCGACCAGATTCCGGCCAGCATCGGCGGCTATGACCACAACTTCGTCATCAACGGCGCGGCGGGCCACATGCGGCTCGCAGCCCGCGTACACGACCCGGCCAGCGGCCGCACGGTGGAGGTGTTCACCACCCAGCCGGGAGTCCAGCTCTACACCGGCAACTTCCTGGACGGTACTCTCACCGGCAAGAACGGCTTCACGTACCAGAAGCATGACGCTTTATGCCTGGAGACGCAGCACTTCCCGGATTCGCCCAACCAGCCGAACTTCCCGAATACCATCCTGCGCCCGGGCCAGCGGCTGCACGAGGTGACGGTGTACCGGTTCAGCGCGGGGTAGAGCTGAGGGGGTGAAGGGGTGAAGGGGTGAAAGGGGTAATTTGTGCACATTCCCGCAGAACCCCTCTGAAGTAACGTACCAGGGGAAGGCTCGAAAGGCTCGAATAGGCGGCTCCACCACCCCTTCACCCCTTCACCCCTTCACGCAGCTTGTTCCCACTCGCCGCGCTCGAAGTGCGCGCGGTCCACGTTCAAGTACACGGTCTCGTCGTCCACGCTCGCGATGAGGCTGCCGGGGATCTCGGTGTCCTTCGTGAAGAGAAAGCCTCGGCGGACGGTCAGGCCCAGAGGTCGCCCCGTAGAGGCATCGAAGGCGACTTGACCGACTTCGCCCACCTTTTGGCCGTCTCGCGTCACCACATCCGACCCTTCGGTGATCACCGCGTTGCGCCGCTCCTCCGCGATCCGAGTCTGATCCGTCCGGTTCGGGGCGCCAGTGTCCGATGTAGTGTTGTCCGCGAGGATGCCGGCAGCGACGACCGGATAGCCGTAAGCGTTCGGGGTCGCCGCGCTGGGATATGCGCCGGGCCAGAGCAGCCCCATGGGCGGATAGCCAGCCGGAACGAAGTCCGCGGGGGCGTTGGAGTAGGCGCCGCGGTCAAAGCGGGGATAGCGGTCTATCTCCTGCGCCGAGCGGTCGACGTGGATGGCGTCGTCCGGCGCCGTCTGGAGGTGCTCCAGCGGGATTTCGATGTCGTCCTTGAACAGGAATCCACGCTCCACCACCACGGTCTTCACGTTCCGCGTGTCTGGGTCCAAAATCAGGTACTGGACGCGACCCACGTCGTTTCCTTCCCGGTCTTTGATATGCTGTCCAAGCTCAACTCGCATGGCAATGGCCTCCTTGCCTCTAGATAAAGGGGAGACGCGGGCGGGCAGAAGAACGTTCCAGCCTGAAGGATGAAGGATGAGGGATGAACCCGGAATCCGGCGACGCCTCATCGCCCCAATGCCTCATCCCCTCATCGACTACTTGCCAGCGCCTGATGGATGAGCTGCTGGATGGCGGCGGCAGGGCGAGCGCCGGACTCCCGGGCCAACTCGCGGCCCCGGTGAAAGACAGCCAGGGTGGGGATGGAACGGATGCCAAGCCTCTGGGAGACGCCGGGCAGCGCCTCCGTGTCCACCTTGGCGACCAGGAACCGGCCATTGGCCGCGGCGGCTACCTTGACGAGCTCCGGGGCGACCATCCGGCATGGGCCGCACCACTCTGCCCAGAAGTCCACGACCACCGGGATGGCGGATTCGGTCGTCAGGCGGTTGTAGAGGGCCTCGTCCGGCACCTCGATAGGCTCGGACGGAGGCGGAATGGCGGCCTGGCAGCGGCCGCAGGTGCCGCTCTCGCCCATCCGCTGGAACGGCAGACGGTTCTTCTGCCCGCAGTTTGGGCAGGGAACGATGATGCCGCGATTATCCAGCTTGGAGATTGACATGGTGATTTCCAATTTTCAATAGTGGTTGTGCCAAGTTGTAAATTTGGAAATTGAAAATCCAAAGACAAGGCCCCTGCCGAGGTTTACGTAGGACACAACCTCGGCAGGGGCCGCCAGGCAGAAAGGACACACCTATATAGTCTCAGCAGCCTGCTCCAAAGTTCCACCTTTTTCGGACTGACGGCAAAAAATGTCCGGATGCGATATGTAGGGCCGCCATCAAGTCAGGAATCAGGTGAGGGATCGGACCTAGAGCGGGCCGACGCGGTCCCAGTCGGCGAGGCTGGGGGCGTCCGTGTCCGCGAGGGTAATGACGGCGAAGGTCAGTACGCGGCAGCCCTCCTCCAGGTGCCCGCCGGCAGCCTGCTCCTTGTTGGAGAGGGTGATGTGGGCGTGGACCCGGCCGTCCAGCACATAGCCGGTGATGCTCAGGATGTCGTAGGGGCCCTCGTCCTCAAAGAAGGTGTCGCCGGGCGGCAGGTTGGTGGTTCTGACCACGTGTACGCGGTACCGGCTCACGGACCCGATGCCGGTCAGCACCACGCCATTCCGGATCCCGCTCTCCCGCACTGCTTCCCGCAACCCGAGCAGCACGTCGTCGCCCGGATTCAGCCGCGCCAGAACCAGGCGGCGCAGGCTCGCTTCCTGTACCATCACGGCTGTCCCAACCCGGAGTAGTACGCCTCCACCGCCTCGAAGTCCACGGTCGCGTCCGGCGCCATGCCCAGCCGGTCGTAGTGGCGGCGGCGAGCGCGCATGTCCGCCAGCAGTACGGAGCGGGCGTGGGTCGACACCTCCTCCGCCACCTCCAGCGGCACTACAACGACGCCGTCATCGTCGCAGCCCACGATGTCGCCGGGCCGCACCTGCACGCCGCCGCACCCGATCTTCGTCTGCACGTCCGCCACCTCGATGCGGCCCGGGATAATAGTCCTTCCCCGCGCCCTGGCGCAGATGGGGGTCTTCTGGAGGGCCACCTCCCGCGTGTCCCGGCAGTGGCCGTCCGTCACAATTCCCACGGCCCCGCTCGCCACTGCATTCAGGCTGTTTTCGGAGCCCCAGAACCCTACCTCGCGGGCCCCACCGCTGTCCGTGACGATGACCGTGCCGGGGCGGATCTGGTCGTTGAACCGGGGGTGCGCCACCCGCGCGAACCAGGCGCCGTGCGCCCCCACGATTTCCTCCGTGGTGGAGAGCTTCCACATGGGGCGGTTTGCGGGCACGCACCGCACCGTGAGCGCCGCGCCCCAGAACTTCATTCCCAGCCATAGAGGCCGGACCTCCTGCGACATCAGGGTGAGGTCGAAGTACCCGATCCCGTCCAGCGCGTCGCACACGTCCGCCACCCGCAGCGGCTGGTACCACTTGCATAGCTCAAACGAGTCCATGACATACCTCCGCTGTAATCTCCAGCGTTTGGTCGATGTCCGCCTCGGTATGCGCCCCAGAGATGGATCCCTGCTTCGTGGCGAGCGGGAAGTGGTACACGGCGCGGTCGATGAGGGCGCGGCGGTACCTCAGGTCGAAGTCCATGTCGTCGTGCTCCGCGATGTCGTGCCAGTCCCGCGGCGCATGATCCATGAAGTAGGCGCAGAACGCCGACCCCTGCCGCGCCACCGTGGCGGTGATACCGCGCTCCTGGAAGAGGCGGTTTAGCCCCGCCTCCATCCGCGCGCCCAGCGCCTCCAGCCGGGGATAGAGCGTGTCCCGCTCGCGCAGGAGCCGCTCCATGGTGGCGATGGTGGCTGCCATGGTGAGTGGGTGGCCGTTGTAGGTGCCGGAGATCATCACGCGCTGTTGCGGGTCCGGATGGTCGAAGAGGTCCATGATGTCCGACCGCCCCCCAATGGCTCCCATGGGGTACCCGTTCGCGATGGCCTTGCCGAACACCGTGAGGTCCGGCGTCACCTGGGCGATCGACTGGTACCCGCCCAGCGCGTGGCGGAACCCGGTCTTCACCTCGTCCAGCACGAAGACCACGCCGTGCCTGTTACACAGCTCCCGGAGCCCCTGCAGATAGCCGTGCTCCGGCTTGACCATGCCGATGTTCTGGAGGATAGGCTCGGTCAACAGGCACGCCACGGGGTAGCTCCGGAAAGCCCACTCCACCGATTCCAGGTCGTTGAAATTGACCACGTGGACGTGCTGTTCCACGCCCGGACGCATGCCAGCGGAGAGGCCGCGGAACGGATACTCGCCGCGGCTCACCCGGGGGCCGACGTGCTCCAGGGGCGTCATGACGTTGCAGGCGACCTCGTCGTGCCAGCCATTGTAGCCGCCCTGCATCACCACGATATCGGTCTTGCGGGTGTAGGCGCGGGAGAGCCGGATGGCGTGGTATGTTGCCTCCGAGCCGGTGGTGGCGAACTGCGCCTTCTCCACGGAGGGTACGCACTCCGCCAGCAGCTCCGCTGCGCGACCTTCCCACGGTGTCGCGCCGGAGCCGGCCAGCGTCCAGCCCTCTTCGATAGCGCGCTTCACCGCCCCGTCCACCTCCGCGTCCGCATGTCCCAGCAAGTAGGGCGCGAACCCGGCATGGTAGTCGATATACCGGCTGCCGTCGGCATCCCACAGGTACGCTCCCTGCCCACGCACGAAGGCGATCTCCGGCTCGACCTTGCGGTTGAGCGAAACCATCCCTCCCGGAATGAAGCGCCGGTTGCGCTCAAAAACCGCGGCTGACTTGGGTCTGTTTATCCGATCACCTCGCAGATCGCGTTCCGGCACGCCTCGATCACGCGTTCCAGGCTGCCCTGGGCGAAGGGGGTTTGCCATACGGCGTAGAGGTCCTCGCCATAGAGCTCCGCGGGCGGAAGGTAGCCGTACCAGCCGTTCGCCACGTTCATGCAGATAATAGCCTGGTCCGGGAAGGCAGCGCGCAGCTCGACCTGCAGCCGCGAGTAGGCCTCGCCCGGCACCCCGATGAAGACGGCATCGCCCACGCGCCAGATCCAGATCGGCAGCGACAGCGACTCGCCGTCGCCCACGGACCGCCGCACCTGCCGATTGCGTACCAGGCGCTCGCGGTGCCATCTGTCGGTCGATGCCGCCATCTGGGCGTCCAGCTCCGGTAGCGAAGGCAGCGGCTTGATCGGCAGGTCAACTTCGATCATCCGGGCGTCCAGGACCTTAGGAGGCTCCGCCGGTACCTGCTCCCACCGGGCCAGAGGTGCGCCGGACTCCTGAACACCCCGGTAGGCGAGTCCCGTTCCGGGCGGGAGCATCTCCTCCAGGGCCGAGACCGCGGCGAACCCGAGGCTGCGTCCGTGCGCGTCCGCAACGGCCGGATCCTTCACGTAACCCTCCCTGGGCGCGAGCTCGCCGGAAGCTCCCTGCAAAAATAGGCATGGCGCGCCGTCCGCATGTTCTTCGACTACGTCTCTCATGGCCCCCACAAAGTCAGGCGAGATGAGGCGGTTCTGCCAGGCGAGGGTGGTTGGGTGGCAGGCGTAGTTGACCAGGGTGGCTGCGGGTGTGCCGTCCTCCGCCGTCACACGGCCTACCAGCAGCGTCTGATCCGCCGGGCAGCCGGAGCCATAACCGCACAGGAACCGGCCGCCTGCCGGGTCCGGCAGGTCACGGTTCTGGGCCAGGCTGCATACGTCCGCGCCCCAGGTGAGCGTAGCGGGCTCAGCCGCCTCCAGCGCCCAGCGCGCCACGTCGGCAAGCGCTTCCCGCAGCCACTCGAGGTAGTCGAGCACCAGGTGACCTCCGGGCCTTTCTTCGTCGTCTCGGCATAGGGAAGGGCCAGAGTGCGTGTGGGAGAGGCAGAGCAGCAGGCGGTCAGGCTCCAGATCGAGCGCATCAAGGACCGCGCCGCGTATGTACCACTCGTCCTGCGGCGTCCGCCACCAGCCCAGGTCCGCCGCGATGAGCACGAGCGGCGGGGAGGAGTCGTAAGTCGCGAGTCGTGAGTCGTGAGACCGGACTCGGAAGTTGCCAGCTTGCCCGCTCACCGGCTCGCCCGCTCCGACTTCCGTCTGCGAAGAGATGAGCGCTATCGCCGTTGCGGTGAGCGGCCGGTGGATTCCCGTCGCGGTGTCGTGCCTGGCCGCGCCCCAGTTACGCGCATAGATGCCGTCCGGCGGCGTAATGTCTTCCCGCGCCACGCCGATGCGGCCGGCAAAGGAGGGCTCCCGAAAGGCGAGGCCCATTCACTCCGCTCCGCGACCGGAGAGCAGGGACATTCCGCCGTCCATCAGCAGTACGCTGCCGGTCATCTGCCGGTTGGCCGGGTCGCAGAGGTGGGCTACCTGCAGCGCGACCTCCTCCGGTTCGGTGGGGTAGCCGACTGGAATCTGCTCCAGGTCCCGCTCCCTGCGCTCCGGCTGGTCCCTCCAGACCTTGGCGGACAGCCCGGCGTTTACCTTGCCCGGCGCCACCTCGTTGACGCGGATACCGTAGGGGGCAAGCTCCATGGCCATGCACCGGCAGAGCATGCGCAGGCCCGCCTTGGCCACGCAGTACGTGGGGATGTGGACGTGCACCGCGTGGGCGGCCCAGCTCCCGATGAACACGATCCGCCCCGCGCCGCCATGCTCTATCTGCCGGAGCGCTCCGGCCTGCGCCAGGTAGAACGCGCCGCTCAGGTTGATGCTCAGCTCCCGGTCCCACTGCTCCGGCGTCAGCGCGCGCGTGTCCGCCAGCGTTGCGATCGCCGCGTTCGGGATGATGAGGTCCGGCACGCCCAGGTCCTCTTCCACGCGAGCAACCCACTCCCGTACCGCTGCGGAATCCGACACGTCTACTCTGTCGTAGCGCGCCTTCCGCCCCAGCCGGCGCAGCTCCTCCAGCAGTGGCTCCGCCTCGGCATCCTCCCGTACGTCGCCCAGCGCAACGTCGGCGCCGCGCCGCGCCAACTCAAGCGCAATCGCGCTGCCTATGTCACCAATGCCGCCGCTGATGATCGCAACACTCATCTAGCTACCAATCGCCGACGCTACCGTCTGAGTAGAAGGTGCGCATGGGGACTTCGGGCACGAAGGGGTGTTTGGCGACCTCCTTCTCATTGATCTCGATCCCCAGACCGGGACTGCTGCCGGGCCGGACGACGCGGCCTTCCTCCTCCACGGTGAAGCACTCCCTACAGACGTCCTGCCGCCATGGCACGTCCAGGTGCACCGCCTCGCAAATGATGTAGGAGGGAGTGGCGAAGCCCAGCTCCAGCGATGCGGCCGTGCTCACCGGCCCCTGGGGATTGTGCGGCGCGAGGGAGACGCGATACGCCTCCGCAAGGGCGGCGATTCGCCGCGCCTCCGAGAGACCGCCGCAGTGGGTGATGTCCGGCTGGATCACGCTGCACGCGCGCTCCTCCAGCAGCTCACGGAATGCGTGGATGCCCACCAGCCGCTCGCCGGTCGCAATGGGCGTGCTCACCGCCCGCTGGATGAGCGCGATGTCCTGCACCGTTTCCGGCCAGCAAGGCTCCTCAAACCAGTAAAGCCCGTACGGCTCCAGCGCCTTGGCGAAGAGGTGCCCCATGCGCGGCGACGGGCGGGCGTGACAGTCCACCATGATGTCTACCGCCTCGCCCACCGCCTCCCGCATGGCGCGCACACACGCCTCCGCGTACCGGATGGGGCGCAGGCCCTCCAGCGGCATGGTCTCCGGCACCGCCATCGTCTTGAACGCGGTAAATCCCTCTGCGACGGCCTGCCGCGCCAGCTCCGCGAACCGCTGGGCATCCGCCGGGGAGGTCTGGTAGAAGTCCTCCATCTTGCCGCCACCCAGGTGCGCGTACAGCCGAACGTAGTCCCGCACCGGCCCGCCCCAGAGCCTGTGGCACGGCACCCCGTGGACCTTGCCCAGGATGTCCCAGAGCGCCACGTCGATCCCGCTTAGCGCCGTCCCTCGCACGATGTTGTTGCCGTGCCAGAAGTGCTGGCGGTACATCATCTGCCACAGGTACTCGATGCGCGTGGGGTCCTCGCCGATGAGCAGCGGGGCGATGTCCTCGATGGCGCCGACCACGGAGCGCGTGTGCCACTCCAGCGTCGCCTCGCCCCAGCCCCACAGCCCAGGCTGATCGGTGAGCACCTGGACGAAGATCCAGTTGCGCATCCGCGCGTGACAGACCAGCGGCTTGATGGCGGTGATCTTCACCTGCTATCCCACGGCGGGGGCCCTGCGGTTGAAACCGCGGGCTACGCAAAGCGCAAAGTCGGCCTGCGCCGACTGCGGAATCGGCTCACGCGACTGCACGGGATTCGCGCTTTTTCTCCAGCAGCTCCAGGGTGAGGCCCAGCGGCTGCTCGGCGTCGAAGTAGGCGTACTGGCCCTCTCCCATGTCGCCGCGCTGCACCATGGGGATGCCGTGGTCCTTGAGGAAGTCCACGCTGCGCTGCATGCCTTCCACCCAGAACGCGATGTGGTGCACGCCCTCGCCCTTTCGGTCCAGCGCCTCCTGCCAGGTGCTGTTGCCGCCCATCGGCTCGATCAGCTCGAGCTGCACCTGGCCCAGGTTGAAGAAGGCCAGCTTCGCCTGCGCGTTGGAGGGCTGGCCCTGGTAGGTCATGTTCACGTCGTTGCCGGGCTGCGTGATGATGACATTGGGGACCGGCAGGCCGAGGATATCGGAGTATCGTTTCGCGGCCTCCTCGATGTTGTGTACGACCACGGCAATCTGGGCCACCGTCGTACTGCCCAGGTGAGAATCACCCATGGAAATCTCCTTTCAGGGACGGCGGACGGACGACAGGCGCCGGAAAGATTCCGTCGGTTACCCGTCCTCCGTCATCCTAGCCAGATGGGATTCGACCATGCGCGGCCGCCGAGCTCATCACGGACGGTAATGCGGAACCAGCCTCTGTCGCGAAACGGCTTGAGAGGCAGCTCCGCCTCCGTGATGCCGTTCCCGAAGACCGAGGACGAGGCGGAGCCGTACCCGGTGGCGAAGACGCGCGCGGCAGGGGAGCAGCGGACCCGCACCGCATCGCCGGCGGTTAGCTGCACGTCGTGGATCTGGGGGCCGGTGCTGGAGTAGTATTGGCCCGCCTTCAGGGCCCCCAGGAGCGGCTGCGGCTCCAGCGCTTCGCTCTTAACGCATACCCAACCGCGGAGGGCGTCGTGCCGGGCCGGGTTGGAGTGCGTATCGTCGGTTGCGCACGCGTTGTAACGCAGGCCGCGCATGAGCAGCAGATCCAACATGTACAGGCTGTCCGGCTTGTCGTTATGGTCCACGGAGGTGGCGTTGTACACCTCCACGGCGTGGATGGGGCCGAGCGAGCGAACGTCCTGCTCCGTCAGACCGTACCACTGCGGGTGGGCTGCGGCGACGTATGCTCCGGCTTCCAGCGCCCGCGCGGCGACCTCCGGACCCGTCTCGCCGGGCCGGTAGGGGGCAAAGTCCAGCGGCAGCCCCACGGCGAGGATGTGCCATAGCTGATCCGTGTCCGTTCTGCCCGTGTGCAGCTCCGCCCCGATGATCGTGGTGAAACCGGTGCGCCGATACGGCTGCGTGTCTGCGAGCGGGTAGCCGTACCGTTCCAGGAAGTGGTCCGTCAGCGCCAGGAAGTCGTATCCTGCTTCGCGGTACAGCGTGCACACCTGCTCCGGGGAGAGCATGCCATCGCTCAACGTGGAGTGCGTGTGCAGGTTCCCCCGCCAGAACCGCCCGGGCTTGTCGAATGGGAGACTGTGCATAGAACTGGAACCACAGAGTGCGCAGAGAGCGCAGAGAAATGCGGACGCGGCGACGCGGCGAAGGGGCGACACGGCGATTTCGGAATCTGGGCACGCGTCATCCCTTGTGCCCTCGTCGCCTTACCCGAATCTCTGTGTGCTCTGCGTCCTCTGTGGTGAATCCTTCCCTCCTGCAATTGCCGGCATGAAGTAGATGTCCGCGTCCTCGGGCACGCGCGTGCGGATGCTGCCGCTCACCTGCTCGCTGTTGACGAATACGGCGAGATTGCCGCGGATTCGGTCGCCCTCCACCAGCCGCGCCCGGATGCCCGGATGTGCCGCATCAAGCGCATCCACGATCTCGCTGAGAGTGACTCCGTCCACCTTCACTTCCGATTCACCGCCGGTCACGGACCGCATGGGAGCCGGGATATGGACAGTTACCATAATGCCCTACCAACAGCACTGTTCGGCAAGGGAGGCTGCGCACGCTCGCCTCCCCAGCGGGAGCCTCGCCATCCCCTTCCCGAATTCCGTTACTCTGAACGATCAAGCACCGCTGCGCAGACGCGGGCGGGCGTCATGGGCAGGTTGCGCAGGCGAACGCCCACAGCGTCATAGACGGCGTTGGCGATGGCGGCGGGTGGCGGCACGATGGGCACTTCGCCCGCACCGCGTACGCCGTACGGGTGGCCGGGATTGGGGACCTCCACGATGATAGCGTCGATTAGAGGCACGTCGAGCGAGGTGGGCATGCGGTAGTCCAGCAGCGACGTGTTCTTCAGGATTCCGTCCTGGTCGTAGAAGTACTCCTCGTTCAGCGCCCAGCCGATTCCCTGCGCCACGCCGCCCTGCATCTGGCCCTCCACATAGGAAGGGTGGATGGCGGTGCCGGCGTCCTGTACGGCGGTGTAGCGGATGACGTCCACCTTTCCCGTCTCGGGATCCACCTCCACGTCCGCGATGTGGGTGGCAAACGCGCCGCCACTCCCCTTGGGGTCTAAGGTGACAGAGCAGAGCACGTGCTTGCCGTGCCGGTCCAGCTCTTTGGCCACCTCCGCTAGCGTGGCGCTGTGGCCGTTGGAGGAGTAGCACGGACCGTTCACGGTGATGCTCTGCGGCTCGACCTCCCAAACCTCGGCGAGCCTCGCGCAGATGGTGCGCTTCATCTCCTGCGCGAGTTCATAGGCGGCATAGCCGGTGGCGTACGTCACGCGGCTGCCGCCCGTCACCTCCGTGTAGGCGACCGTGTCTGTGTCTACTACCTGCGGTCGCACCTGCGCGTACTCGATGCCCAGCGCCTCCGCGAACTGCATGGCGACGGACGCCCGCGTGCCGCCGATGTCCGTGGATCCTTCCAGCAGGGTCACGCTGCCGTCGTTGTTCAGCCGGCCCGTGCAGCTAGAGGTCATGCCGCCGTTCATCCAGTAGCCGCTGGCTACCCCTCGTCCGCGGCGCTTGCCGTCTGAGCCACAGTGCTCCAGCGGCGTACGCCAGTGCTCGGACGCGATGGCCGCCTCCACGCACTCCAGGTGGCCAATGCGCAGATAGGGCGGACCGGCCGCGCGCCAGTCGCCCTCCACCGCGCTGTTCTTGCGCCGGAACTCCAGCGGGTCCATCCCGAGCTGCTCGCACAGCTCATCCACCACCGTCTCCGTAGCGAACTCCGCGGGCGTCGCGCCGGGCGCACGGTAAGCGTTGGACTTCGGCTTGTTCACTACCACGTCGTAGCCGTCTATTCGCACGTTGCGCAGCCTGTAGGGGGCGAAGACGCACATGCAGGCCGCCCCTACCGGCGAGCCCGGGTAGCCTCCCGCCTCAAAGGCGAGATACGCCTGCGCGGCGGTGATATTGCCCTGCGAGTCCACGCCCATCTTCACGCGGCTGTAGGTGCCCGGCGTGGGACCGGTAGCCAGGAGGACCTCGGTCCGGTCCATCACCATCTTTACCGGCCGGCCCGCCTTGCGGGAGAGCACGGCGGCCACCGGCTCCAGGTAGACCGAAATCTTGCCGCCAAAGCCTCCGCCGATCTCCGTAGGGATGACCTTGATGAGCGACTGGGGGTGCTGGAGGATCTGGCTGAGTTGCGTGCGTACCGGGAATGCGCCTTGAGTGGAGCACCAGACGGTGAGATGTCCATCGGCCCGCCACTCCGCCACCGCCGCGTGCGGCTCGATGTAGCCCTGGTGCACGGTCGCGGAGGTGAACTCGCGCTCAACCGTGACGAAGGCACTGGCGAGGGCCTGCTCCACGTCTCCTTCCTCGAAGATCAGGTGGCGCGCGACGTTGCTGGGCGTCTCCGCCTTCTCGCCGCCTGTCTCCGTGTAGAGGTCGTCATGCAGCAGGGGAGCGTCCGGCTCCATGGCCCGGCGCACGTCCACTACCGGCGGCAGCACGTCGTATTCCACGCGGATGCGCTTGAGCGCTTCCGCCGCGACGTGCGGATTAGTGGCGGCCACCGCGGCCACCGCATGGCCCTCGTACAGCACCTTCTCGTGCGCCATGACATTGTTGCTGGCGTGGCGCATGCTCACGTCGCCGCCCTCGCCCAGCGCCACGGTGGCGTTCACCGCCGGAAGGTCGTGCGCGGTCATGACCGCCAGCACGCCGGGCAGCTTCTCCGCGGCGCTGGTATCGATACGCCGGATCCGCGCGTGCGCGTGCGGACTGCGCAGGATGCGGCCGTGCGCCATGCGCGGCAGCTTCACGTCCGCCCCATACACGGCGCGGCCCGTCACCTTGTCCACGCCGTCCGGACGCACCGGCCGCGTGCCGATAACGCGATACTTGGATTCAGTCGTCATCTCTATGCCCTCGAACCGTCGGCGGCCGCTTTCTGGACCGCGCGGATGATCTTGTCGTACCCCGTGCAGCGGCAGAGGTTTCCGGCCAGCCACCACCGGATCTCGGATTCGGTGGGGTGGGGGGTGCGATCCAGCAGCGCCTTGGCCGCGACCAGGAATCCCGGCGTGCAGAAGCCGCACTGGAGGGCCGCCTCCTCCATGAATGCCTGCTGGAGCGGCGTGAGCCCCTCCGGTGCGCCGATTCCCTCCACTGTCGTTATGTTGGAGCCCTCGGCCTCCACGCTCAGCATGCAGCAGGAGTTCACCAGCCGGCCGTCAATCAGGACGGCGCAGGCGCCACAGTTGCCGTTGCCGCACCCTTCCTTGGCGCCGGTCAGCCCCAGTCGGTCCCGCAGGACCTCCAGCAGCGTCTCTCGCGGCTCGCAGAGCCAGTCCGTCTCTTCGCCGTTGACGGTGGCGCTTACCGGCACCTTGCCCGACAGTATCTGTGTGCTCATGCCATCGCTCCTATTGCTTGCGCACGCTCCAGAGCGCCACGCAGAGCGCGGCGTGTGAGTACGGCGGCCAGGTGGCGGCGATGCTCCGCGGTGCCGCGCATGTCTGTGATGGGCCGGGCGGCCTCCTGGGCAACGGCAGCCGCCTCTGCGAAGGCTTCTTCCGTCGGCAAGCTACCTACCAGCGTGTCACCCGCCGCACGCACATACAGCGGGGTAGGGGCGACTGCTCCGAGAGCGATCCGCGCCGCGACTATGTCCCCGGAATCGGAAACCGTTAAGCTCGCCCCGGCGCCCACCTCGGCGATGTCCATCTCGTTCCGGGGGATGAACCGGAGATAACGTGAGCCGGTGCGCGGAAGGGGCGCGGGGAGGAAGAGAGATACCAGGAGCTCGTCCGGCTCCAGCACGTTGCGCCCCGGGGCGGTGCAGAACGCCTCTACCGGGACCTCCCTGCGGCCCCGGGGACCTGCGATTCGCGCAAGGGCGGAATGAATGATAAGTGCGGGGGTAGAGTCGGCCGCCGGCCCGGAGTTGCAGAGATTGCCGCCTACGGATGCCCGGCTCTGGATGGCCGTGCCTCCGATGATGGAAGCTGCGTCCACCAGGGCAGGATAGTGGTGGCGAATCTGTTTGTCCTCGTAGATACGGCAGCACGGCACGGCGGCGCCCAGCGTGAGCCCCTCCGAGGGATGGAAGGACACTTCGGAAAGCTCCGGGATCCGTTTGCCGTCCACAAAGATGTCTACGTCCCGCAGGTCTCCCGCCACCTGGACAATCAGGTCCGTGCCGCCGGCCAGAATCCGGGCACGGCCCTGCGTCTGCTGCAGAATAGCGACCGCGTCGTCTATGCTCCGCGGTCTGGCATACTGTAATGCGCGCATGATGGCTCTCGTCGTGAAGATTTAGCCGCCGGTATAGCTGCGGCCAGCCCTATGATTCGCCGCCGGTCGACAATGACCTTCATGCAGAGGTGAGAGGTGAGAGGTGAGGGACCGGAGCCCGGAGGGTGTTCAGGTGTTCAGGGCCGGAAAAGGAATTCGGGCACTTCCGCTCCCGGGGACGATTCACCCTTTCTCCTTGGCAATAGAAAAGGCTGCCGCCCGGCCTGGCATTCCGGACAACAGCCTCTTCTTTTCGCGCCGCTCCATGGCGCTTACTACGGGATGGGGCCCGACCAGTCGCTTCGTCGCCCCCCGGTGAGCCGGCGACGGAAGGACCCCGCTCCTTCAGCAGCTTCCATTGTACGGAGCGGGCGGGCGATCACGCTTCTTCCGGATCGCCATTTTGCGCCGATTCCGCCAGCCGCCGGAACTGGGATGGCGGCGAGCCGTATCGGCGACGAAACAGCCAGCTAAAAGAGCCCAGGCTCTCGAAGCCAACTTCGTAACAGATGTCTGTTACAGGCATCTCCGTCCGCAACAGGAGGTCCCGCGCGCGCTCCATCCGCCGGCGGGCATGGTACTCCCGCGGCGTCTCCTTGAACGCGCTCTTGAACAGCCGCAGGAAGTAGTGGGGCGAGATGGCGGCGACACCCGCGAGCTCTGCTACGGTAACCGGCAAAGAGACGCTTGCCTCCAGATAATCCCTCGCGGCGTACAGGCGGCGGTACAGCTCCACTCGCGTGGAGTGGCGCACGGCCGGGAGCCGCTCCACCTCGCGATAGACGTTGCGATGTGCCTGCAGCAGCCGCTCGGCCAGTACGTGGAACTGCTCATCGAGCCAATCAGGAGTGATCCACCCCTCGCACAGAGCAGCCCGCATCTGGCGTATCACAGGTGTCACGTGCTGGTCATTCGCGTAGGTGTGATCAAAGAAGAACAGCCCGTTTGACGCGGGCGTCCGCGGCTCGTCCAGGAGCCGGTCCGCTGGTGTGATGAGACTGGACAGGACGTCCTCGGCAAACCCCTTCCGAAACCAGATGCAGAAGGACTCCACCGGCTGCCGGCTTTCGATGGCGCTGCCGTACTTCTGTCCGTCGTTCAGGACCAGGTAACAGCCTTCATCCACGGCATAGCGGGTGCGGTCCACCTCGTACACCTCCGTACCGCTGAAGACGCACTTGATGGAGAGCGGCCCTTCATGCTCCGGGAAGACAATATCCTGAGAGCAGAGTTGGCTGACAAAGTTATAGCCCTGCGCCGCGACCATGGGGCAGACGACACTAGAGTCTGCAACACGGCTGTCCGCCGCGCGCACGAGCAGGGTGGAGCGAGTCCTGTTTTCTGTATGTTGCATGGGCTGAGTGTACGCGGGAGCGCCGCGAAGGCGCTTCTTCCGGATTGCGAACTTAGACATCAGGCGTGCCGGGGGGGCAGCATGCCTGCCAATCAGACGACGGGGAGCGGCCCCGGTTTCGGTGGATTTACGCGGGAAGCGCTTCGAGTGGTGCGTCAAACTGCTGCCGGGGGATGTTGATCACTACGAGCGCGCCGCCCTCCGGCCGGTTGGCGAAGCACGCCTCTCCTCCCAGGTCCCAGCGGCTGAGGTGATCCACGAGCTCCAGACCCGTATTGGCCGCAACCTGCGGGTCGAATCCGTCCGGGAACCCCGGCCCGTCGTCGGCCACCTCCAGAACGGCGTCGTCGCCCGCCACGTGCAGGCTCACGTCTATTCGGCCGGCGGCGTGCTTGAGGGAGTTTCCAACCAGCTCGTTCACCACCAGGGCGAGGGAGGTGCCCTGGCGGACGGAGAGGCGGACTTCCTGCACGTCGTAGTGGATCTCGCGCTGCCCCGCGGTCTCCTGGATCATAGGCAGCAGCTTTTCCAGGATCTCGCTCGACGAGATAGTGTGGGCCTCGCCGTCCTCCTTGGCCTCCTGCGTGAGGATGTCGTGCACCGCCGCCAGTGTACGGACCTGCGTGCCGAGCCTGTGGATCTCCTCTCGCGGAACGGACCGCTCGCCTTCCAGCAGCCGCATGTCCAGCATGGCGGCGATGATCTGGAGGTTGTTCTTTACGCGGTGGTGCGTCTCCGTCATGGCCCTTTGCAGCCGGAGGTTGAGCGCCTGGATCTCCCGCTGCTTCCGTTTGGCCTCCTCCTCGGCCCTCTTTCGGACTTCAATCTCCCGCCCTAGCTCCCGGTTCGCAGCGGCAAGCTGGGCCGTCCGCTCCATCACCCTCCGCTCCAGGTCCTCGTTGAGGCGGCGGACCTGCTCCTCCGCCTTCTGTCTCCCCTCTACCTCCTGCTGGAGCGCTTTGGTCTTGCGGTCCAACTCCACAAAGGCCGCCACCTTGGCCTTGAGGACAATGGGGTCAAACGGCTTGAAGACGTAGTCCACCGCGCCCAGAGAGTAGCCTTGCGTGACGTGGCGCTCCGTCTTGTTTATGGCCGTCAGGAAGATGATAGGGGTGTGCTGGGAGCGCGGACGGGCGCGAATGAGGGAGGCGGTCTCAAAGCCATCCATGTCCGGCATCTGCACGTCCAGAAGGACCACCGCAAAATCCGTCTTGAGGAGGTGTTTGAGCGCCTCCATCCCGGAACGCGCCTGGATCATGTTCTGATCCAGGTCCGCCAGGACGGACTCGAGCGCGACTAGATTCTCCGGCCGGTCGTCCACCAGCAGAATATTTGCCTTCTGATGCTTTATGGAGCCAGTTGCCATTTCCTACTATCTACCTGTACGGTTCCTTGCGCGCAAGGGCGTTTAGCGCCCTATGTTGGGCCGCCGATAGGGGCCGCGCCAGTGTTCGGCATCAGTCGTGAAACCAGGGCGCTGGCTATTCGACCGAGGGGCAGCACCTCGTCTGGCTTCACCGCCGCAATCGTGGCCCTCGGCATAACCGGGCTCTCCGCCGTCTCCGGGTCCTGTACTATGAGATCTCCTCCGGCCTCTTTCACCATCCGCGCCCCATAGGCGCCATCGTGGTTCGCCCCGGTCAGCACCACCGCGATGGTATTTCGTCCGTATGCGTCCGCCGCCGATTCGAACAGCACGTCCACCGACGGTCTTGCGTATGAGACCGGCGCTCCTGTTGAGAGCGAGAAATGACCGTCCTCGATCAGCAGGTGATAGTCCGCGGGAGCGAGATAGATGCGGCCCGGGACGATCTCCTCCTTGTCCTGCGGCTCCTTAATGGTCAGCGCACTATGGCGCTGGAGCACGGTAAGCAGTCCCCGCCCGGATTCGGTGCTCCTATGCTGGACCATCGCAATGGCGGCCGGGAATGCAGCCGGCAACCCGGCCAAGATGGTCTCCAGGGCCGTCAACCCGCCCAGCGAAGTACCCATCACCACCAACCGCTCCATCTCTCGCCTTAGGTTCCAGGTTAGAGGTTGTAGGTTACAGGGGAAGGCGGGGAGAGTACGTCCTAGCGATAGGTCCGACTCGGGCGTACTTCCCTGTAACCTTTAACCTATCCTTCGGTACAGCTTCACTCCAGGTTGGAGCTGTTCGAACTCCTTTTCGTATGGCGTGAACTGAATATTCTCTTTGCTTCCAAGGCCGAGCACCCCGAAGCGTCCCAGACTCTCGAAGAGCAGCTTGTGCACGCGGCTCTGGAGCGACTTCCGGAAGTAGATGAGCACGTTACGGCACAGAATTGCATGGAACTCATTGAAGGACCCATCCGAAACCAGATTGTGCCGGGAAAAGATCACGTTCTCCTTTAGGGAGGCGCGAAAGATACCGTTGCCGTAGGCCGCGGTGTAGTATTCGCCTATCGACTTGAGCCCGCCCGCCTTGAAGTAGTTGCTGGAGTATTGCTCCAGGTGCTCCAGGGAGAAGATGCCATCCCGCGCCTGCCGGAGGACGTCTTCATTCATGTCCGTGGCGTAGATGCGGCAGCGGTCGTACAGGCCCTCCTCCTGGAGCAGAATCGCCATGGAGTAGACCTCCTCGCCTGTAGAACAGCCGGCGTGCCAGATCCGGACAAAGGGATAGGTGCGCAGCCAGGGTGCCACGCGCTGCCGGAAGGTGAGGAAGAACTCCGGGTCCCGGAAGAGTGCCGTCACGTTTACAGAGAGGGCCAGCACAAACCGCTCCATAACGGTGTGGTCGTGCAGCACCCGCTCCTGGAGCGCCGAGATGGTGGTTATACCTTCGCTCCGCATGAAGTGGAGCACTCTCCGCTTGAGTGAGGCGTAGGCATACTCCCGGAAGTCGTAGCCGTAGGCCCTCAGGATCGCCTCCAGCAGGAGGTGGATCTCCAGAGCCTCCAACTCTGCCCTGGTAGGCGTTTGCGGGGTCTCCCCCGCCATATTCACTTGTATCGCTTCTACTGCCACCCGCGCCTGGCCCCTGTTCAGTTATACGCGAGGCCGCGATGGCCGTTCGCCGGAGAGTGACCACAGACCACAGACCGTAGACCACGATCCGGATTCCGTCGTCTGCGGTCCGTGGTCCGCCGTCACTTATACAGCCAGACGCGCAGGAGCGAGAGCATCTGCTCTGTGTCAACGGGCTTGGCAATATAGTCCGAAGCGCCGGCCTCGATGCAGCTCTCGCGGTCTCCCTTCATGGCCTTGGCTGTGAGGGCGATAATGGGCAGGTTCTTGAACTGCGGCTCCTGCCGAATGAGCCGGGTGGTCTCAAGACCATCCATCTCCGGCATCATTACGTCCATTAGCACCACGTCCACGTCCGGCGTCTTGTGGAGCAGCTCGATGCCGTCCTTCCCGTTCTCGGCATAGAGGACCTGCATCTGCTGCCGCTCGAGCAGGCTCGTCAGGGCAAAGATGTTGCGGACGTCGTCGTCCACGATGAGTACCTTCTTGCCAGCCAGGATCGGGTCGTTGAAGCGGACCTGGTCCAGCATCTGCCGCTTGGAGTCCGGCAGGTTGGCCTGCACGCGGTGAAGGAAGAGGGTCGTCTCGTCCAGCAGCCGCTCAGGCGACTTGACGTCCTTGACGATGATGGTATCCGCCAGGCGACGAAGCTCCGTCTCCTGCTTCCGCGTCAGGTCCTTGCCGGTATAGATAACAACCGGAAGCTCCTTGAGAGCGGCCTGGTCCCGGATCTGCTTGATGAGCTGGAAGCCGGTCATGTCCGGCAGTCCGAGGTCCAGCACCATGCAGTCGAACTCCTGGGTCTTGAGCGCATCCAGGGCCTGCGCCCCGGTCTCAACCGCCGTGGTCTGGACGTCGCCGTTGCCGATGAGCTCCATGATGCTCTTGCGCTGGGTCTCGTCGTCCTCTACCACCAGCAGCCGCTTGACCTTACGCTCTATGAAGCGCTTCATGTGGTTCAGCGCATCGTCCAGCGCCTCGCGAGTGACCGGCTTCTGCAGGAACGCGAGCGCCCCCTGCTTGAGACCGCGCATGGGGTCCTCGATACCGGTGATGATGTGGACGGGAATGTGCCGCGTCTCCGGATTGTGCTTTAGCCGGTCCAGTACCGTCCAGCCGTCCACGTCCGGAAGTCCGATGTCCAGCGTGATGGCATCCGGCTGGTACCTGCGCGCCAGCGTGATGACCGCCTGTCCCGCGGTAGTAACGACCCCCTTGAAGCCCTTCTCCCGCGCCCGGTCCAGCAGCACCTTGGCGAAGTTAGCATCATCTTCCACGATCAGCAGCACCTGGTCGCCCGTGTGGATTTCGTCGCGGTCATCCTGCACCACAACTGCCTCCGGGGCGCCGATCGTTTCCACTTCCGTCTCGGCCAGGGCGGTTGCCGTTCCGCCACCGGAGGTAACCGTTCCCATGGAGTGGGGCGTGGACACTACCGCCGTGCGGGGCAGCACGTCCCGCCGGCTGCCGCCCTCCCCGCCGGAACGGGGCGCGGTCTCCGTAACCGTTCGGTCATCGGCGCGGTGCTGCGTGGGGGCGTAGCGTTCCGGCAGGAAGAGCGTGAAGGTGCTGCCCTCGCCGGGGGCGCTCTGCAGCCGGATCTCGCCTCCCAGAAGGTTGGCTATTTCGCGGCTGATGGAGAGGCCCAGCCCGGTGCCGCCGTACTTGCGGCTGGTGGTGCCGTCGCCTTGCTGGAAGGCCTCGAAGATGAGCCGGT
>CAYNFH010000092.1:0-23597 GCA_964396385.1 uncultured Chthonomonadaceae bacterium
GAGCGTGTGTGGGCGTGGGGCATGGCGAACAGCGCCATGAGCTACGTCTACCGGCCTAGCACGCGCGAGGGCGTGCGCGACGTCTTCGCGCTGGCGCGCGAGCGTGGCCTCACGGTGGGGCTGCGGGGCGCGGGCCGCAGCTATGGAGACGCCTCCCTCAATCGCGAGGAGATCTGCCTGGATCTCACGCGCATGACGCGAATCCTGGACTGGGAGCCGGAAGAGGGCGTGATCCGTGTGGAGCCGGGGGTGACCATCCGGCAGATGTGGCAGTACGCCATCGAGGATAGGTGGTGGCCCTCCGTAGTGCCGGGCACCATGTATCCCACCATCGGCGGCTGCGCGGCCATGAACATCCACGGCAAGAACAACTTCCGCGCGGGCCCCTTCGGCGACCACATCCTCTCGTTCGTGCTGATGCGGCCCGGGGGACATGTGCTGGTGTTCAGCCTCACTCAGTACGAGGTCCTGTTCCACGCCGCTATAGGGGGTTTCGGGATGCTGGGCTGCTTCCTGAGCATCACGCTCAAGATGAAGCGGGTCTATTCCGGCCTGCTCAACGTGGAGCCGATCTCCGCCGCCGATCTCGGGGAGATGTTCCGGGTCTTTGAGGAGCGGCTGGATGGGGCCGACTACCTTGTAGGCTGGATCGACTGTTTTGCCCGCGGCAAGGGCTTAGGGCGCGGCCTCATCCACCAGGCCAACTACCTGCATGCTGGGGACGACCCCAACCCGGCCCAAACGCTGCGGGTAGAGAACCAGGAGCTGCCGGACACCTTCTTATTCGGCCTGGTACCTAAGAGCATGATGTGGCGGATGATGAAGCCGTTTGTGAACGACTGGGGCACCCGTATGGTGAACGCGGCCAAGTTCCACATGAGCCGCCGGCACAGCGGCCACGTGCACACTCAGTCACACGCGGGCTTCGCCTTTCTGCTGGACTATGTTCCCAACTGGAAGTGGGCGTACAAGCCGGGCGGGCTCATCCAGTACCAGAGCTTTGTGCCCAAGGAGCATGTGGAGCGGGTTTTCGCGGCCCAGATCTCGCTTTGCCAGGAGCGCGGGCTGGTGCCCTATCTGGGCGTCTTCAAGCGGCACCGCCCGGACCCGTTCCTCATGACCCATTCGTTGGACGGCTACTCTCTGGCGCTAGACTTCAAGGTCACGGCTCGCCGGCGGGAGCGGCTGTGGAAGCTGGCCTCCGAACTGGACAAGCTGGTGGTGCAGGCCGAAGGGCGGTTCTACTTCGCCAAGGACAGCACGCTCAACCGGGCCAGCCTGAGCGCGTACCTCCAGGAGGAGCGCGTGCAGCGATTCCTGGAGCTGAAGCGGCGCTGCGACCCCGAGAACATCCTCCAGACGAACCTCTACCGCCGCCTCTTCTGCTGAGGCCCTTGCGAGGCAAGATGCAACGAGGCCCTTCGCTGCGGAGCGCGAAGGGCCTGAAGTAGCACCGCGGCGTACGAGCAGTTAGGAGAAGATGCTGTCCGCGTTGATTATCTCCTGGGCGGTGACCTTCATGGTCTGGCACTTGTCCCGCGAGATCTTCTGCATGTGGCGGAAGGCCTCGGCCTCCGTCATCTTCTTGCGAACCATCACGATGCCTTTGGCGCGCTCCACCAGCTTACGGGTCTCCAGCGCCTCCTTCAGGTTCTCATTTTCGCCCTTCACGTCTTCCATCGCCTCGAACCGGGCGATGGCCGTCTTGACGGCGGGGATGAGCTGCTCGCTGGCCACCGGCTTCACCAGGTAGGCGCAGGCGCCGGCCTCCAGCGCGTCGTCCACGGACTTGTCGTCGCTATACGCCGTGAGGATAATCACGGGTGTTGGGCGCTCGTCCATGATCCGTTTGGTTGCCTGGATCCCGTCCAGACCCGGCATGTTCAGGTCCATGATGACGAAATCCGGCTCCATCTCTCGCGCCATCTGCACGCCCTGCTCGCCCTCTACCGCTTCGCCTACCACCTCGTAGCCGGCGCGAAGGAGGGCTTTGCGCAATTGCATCACCGTTACGCCTTCGTCCTCACAGATGAGAGCGCGTAGATTCTGCGAACTGGTAGTCATATTTTGCCCCTCGGGAGGCGCTCATCAGCGGGATCCGGGCTTCCACCCTTCCGCCGTGCGCGTTCGTAAATTGGATAGTACCCGCTAGGTCCCGCTCGACGAGCATACGGACCAGGTCGATTCCTACATGGCAGTGCGACCGGGCTTCGAACCCAGGCGGAAAGCCGGCGCCGTTATCCTGGACAACAAGCGTGGCCGCGTCGCCCGCCGCGTGCAGAGAAACGGTGACCTCCAGCTCGCCGTGAGGCGGATTGGCGTGTTTCAGTGCGTTGCTCACCAGCTCGTTCACTATCAGGCCCAGGGAGGTAGCGAGCTTGCTGTTGAGCGGCACGTCGTCTACGTCCAGCTTGGTCCGGATGCGGCGGTCCATCCGGCCCATGGTGATCACCGGCACCAGACGCTCAATGGCCGTGCGGGCGCTGACCGACCCCTCGTCCAGCCCCTGCCGGTTCTGGCTCAAAAGGTCGTGCACCACGGCGATGGTGCGGATCTGGCGCACAACGTCACGTAGCGTCTCCGGCGGTACAGGCTCACCTTGCAGGTCCATCGCCTGGACCTCGAGGATGGCCGACACCGCTTGCAGGTTGTTCTTAATCCGGTGATGCGTTTCCTGCATGGCCCAGGCCAGCAGGTTCGCTCGCCGGTTGGCCTCGCCGTAGAGCTGGGCGCTGTGGATGGCGAAAGCCGCCTGACCTGCGAAGGTTCGGAGGAGCTGCGCTTCTTCGTCCGTAAACGGGGAGCCGTCCTGTTTATTATATACGGCGAGTACCCCCAGTAGTTTCCCGCTCGCCGCCAGCCGGACGGCCAGCGCCGAGCGCAGTCCCAGCCGCTGCGCCACCTCCTTCTCTCCCGCGCTGGCCGGTGCCCCAACCGCCGGGACATCGTCGTGCAGAACGGAGTAGGCCCAGCCGCCCGGCGTCAGCTCTAGACGCACTCCGCGCAACTCCTCCACAGAGAACCCGAACGCCGGAAACTGCGGCTCCAGCGACTTGTTGTCCGGGGCGCATAGCCAGAGGAGGCACTTCTCCGCGCCGAACAGGCGCGCCACCTCCTCCGTTAGTCGCCCCACCATCCGATCCGTGCCGCCCTGCAGCGATAGGTCCTGCGAGATGGAGAAAATGGCTTCCAGCTCCCGCACCCGGCGGGCATTGGCAAAGGCCAGGTGCCGCATGTTCTGCTCAGCGGCAGATAGCTTGCTCTCCTCTTCCGCCAGCGCGTCCATGCTCCGCAGGATGAAGCCCTGAGCCCTCAGCACAATGGAGCCAGCGATCAGGCTGAGCACCCCTAGCACGACGGTGACAACAGCCTCTACGTTCCGCAGAGTGCGGGCGTGCCCCATCAATTGCTGGCGCCCGGCGGGAAGACGGAGCCCTTCCAGCGCCGCCGTCTGCGCGGAGTCGGCCGCGCACCCAATGACCACTGGGATAGCTACCAGGAGGATCAAAGTAAACAGGACAAAGAGCAGGGCGCGACTCAGGGTTTGCGAAGCGCGATGGCGCTCCGGCCTCTTCTCACTACCTATTTCGGTTCCCATAGTAAGAGAAGCGCCCCGGCTATGGACCGGGGCGCGGCACAAGGGACAAATGCAAGGCGATGCGGCCCGTTGCCGCATCGCCTTGCGCAATCGCGGCGCTCAATGGCGCATCTTACCTTAGTAGCCGCCGCCTCCCGTGCCGCCTGTGCTTCCGCCGGTGGCGCCGCCGCTAGATGGCGCGGACGGCGTAGATGGCGCGGACGGTGCCGACGGAGCGGATGATCCGGACGGACCGGCAGGACCGGCGGGACCGGCAGGGCCGGCAGGGCCGGCAGGGCCGGGGGTGCCAGGCGCGCTCGGGGTAATTATTGTTGGTGGCGCACTCGGCGCGGGCGCGGGCGTATTCACTACAGTGGTCGAGCTCGGGTTCGCGTTCGTCTGAGCCGGGGCATACCAGAAGAAGTAGCCCAGCAGCAGCGCGACCACTACCACCGTGAGAATGATCGCCAGGGGCGCCCAGTTGGAGTCGCTTGTATCGTTCACATTGTTGACGCTCACGGACTGGGTCTCCTTTCGAGATTCCATTACTGTCTCTGCTGGTTTCCAGCGGCCGACCACCCTGGGTGCGGACTGCACGTCTCTCGCTGGTCGTAACAGTGTGCTAACAGGACGCCCGGCTGAGAACGATTGTTCCAGCCAACCTCCCCCTTTCCCCTCTTGCGTAAGGAGGGGGCATCTCCCTCCCCTTACGAAGGTGGGAAGCGGCGGTGGGGTCCTATTCACTGCATCGAAACCATCTCATCCGCCTGCATCTGGCGGAGGTACTGGCGCAGGAGCTGGCGCCCACGGTGGAGGCGCGACCGTACGGTGCCCACCGGGCAGCGCATCTTGGTGGCGACCTCCTCGTAGCTCCACTCCTCGATGTCCGTCAGGATGATTGCTTGCCGGTAGGAGTCCGGCAGCAGGCTCAAGGCGTCCTGAATCTGCTCCTCTACGGCTCGGGAGATACACTGCTGCTCGGGACCGGCGGCCCTGTCCGGCACGATGGCGCCAAGCTCCACGTCCGCACCCTGGGAACAGACAACCTGGTCCAGGGAATAGGTGCGGGACGTAGACTGGCGGCGCCAGCGGTCGATGGCGAGATTGGAAAGAATGCGGAGCAGCCAGACCTCAAAGGAGCGTTTGCGGTCGTAGCGGTGATAGGACCCCCAGGCTCTTACAAAGGCATCCTGGGTAAGGTCTTCCGCGTCGCTCTCATTTCCGGTGTAGCGGTAGGCAAGATTGTAGGCCCGCTGATAACTGCGAGAAAAGAGGACTTCGAATTCACGTCGGTTAGCGCATATCTGTGCGGACGGTTCCATGGCACTCCTCGCCAAGTCGATGGGTGTGTTTAGTTAGTGCAGGTTTGGCTCTTTCCTTTGTGGGATTGGGAGCGGGGCGTTCCGCCCCGCTCCCATTGCGTTTTGCGGTGAATCAGCGACGGCGCGCCTATCAGTAGACCGCCCGCCGGCCGGTGAGGGCCCTCAGGATCAGCAGCAGAACGACGGCGCCGATGAAGGCCACCACGATAGTCCAGAGCATGCCGCCGCCGGCGGCGAGGCCCAGAAAGCTCATCAGGAACCCGCCGATAATGGCGCCGACGATGCCCACGACCAGGTCACCCAGGACGCCTACCGGGCCTTCACCCGGGACGACGGCCTTGGCGAGAAAACCGGCGATAACGCCTACAATGATCCACCAGAGAATCACGTAGCCAGACATTATCGATATCCTCCAGGCGCCCCCGAGGGAGCGCCGCGAAGCGCTAGTTCACCAGAGCGGACATCTGCGGTGCCAGCATCTCCCTCAGGGCGAGGCGGGCGCGATTCAGGCGGGACTTGACGGTTCCCACCGGGATGTCCATCATACTCGCGATCTCCTCGTACGTGCGGCCCTCGGAGTGGAAGAGGGTCACCATCGTTCGCTGGTAGTCCGGCAGGGCGGCGATGGCTTCGTTCAGTATGCGGGTCTTCTCGTTCTCCTCGGCGTGCACGTGTGGAGAGATGCGGCTGTTGTCCTCTGCCGCCAGCAGCTTGCCGCCGGTCTTCTCGGCGAGCGCGTCCAGCGAGGAAGCGGGGTGACGCTGCTGTCGTCGCCGCATGTCGTAGAACACGTTGGCGACAATCCGATTTATCCAGGCAGGCAGAGTGATCGCGCAGCGGAAGGTGCCGATGGACCGGAAGATGCGCAGGGCAGCCTCCGCGGCGATGTCATGCGCATCATCGTGGTTGCCCGCGAGGCGATACGCAAGGTGGTAGATAGGACGCTCGTAGCGGTGCAGCAGGACGTCGAAGGCCTTCCTATTTCCGGCGGTGCACTCCCGCACGAGCTGCTCATCGGTCATGTTCTCGAGGCTGCAGGCAGCTTTGAATTCAAGCTGGGTATCCTGGCTCGGGATCGTGTTTTGAAAGGCGGCGGTCTGCATTGTGTTCTCCCTAAATCCTTCAGAACAAAGCAAAAGCGCCCGAGCCGGGTGGACGCATCCACCGACCCAGGCGCTCTTGGCCTCGTCAAGAACGTGACATGCAGGGCCACGTTAGCACGCTAGTCTGGTTGTACCAAGCGGCTATTCAATTTGTTACACGGCGGAAAACGGGGCCGCGACACTGGTATTGACGCGGGGGCTCGGGTTAATGTTCCCGTAAATCAGCCTAACTGCCGGAAGGTAATCTCCCCGTCCGGCACCTGGCGAAGCGTGAATTCCGTGAGCTCCGACGGGCAGTTGATGCGCCGGGCCATCATCGGGACCCCGGTTACGCCAATACCGCGATTGACGTACAGCTTGGACCTGCCGCGGCCGTACCACCCAGCCACGTACCGCGTATGCAGGTGGAAGGCGCAGACGAAGGCGGCGAACCACGGAGTGGGGGCATACTGGCCGCCGTGGGTGTGGCCGGAGAGGATGAACAGCGGCAGGTCCAGGGGGACCTTGTCCAGCGCGGCCGGCTCATGCGAGAGCAAGATAGCAGGCCGGCCCGGCGGCAGAGCGCGAACGGTGCCTGGAAGGTCCGGCTTGCCTTCCCGAAGATCGTCAATACCGGCTATCCAGAAGCCATCCTCCATCTCCCGCGCGACATTGTTGAGCACGGTGATGCCCGCGGCCTCCAGTGCGCTGAGGAGGAGCGTGGGGTCTCCCCGATGATCGTGGTTGCCGAGAACGGCAAAGATGCCCCGGCGTGCGCGCAAGCCTGATACTATCTTGACGGCCGGCAGAATATCCCGTTTGGGACCGTCCACAAAATCTCCGGTCATGAAGATATAGTCCGGCTCCATCAGGTTCACGTGCCCTACGGCGGCCTCTATGAGCCCATCCGTCCCGCCACAGCCGCGGTGCAGGTCGCTGACCTGGACGATGGTGGCCCCATGGAGGCTGGCGGGCAGCCCCGGAATGCCGACCTCATGCCGTGTGACCTGGACCTCTGGGATGGATAGCTTGCCGGCTTCCCTGCTTTTCCGGTCAGGCGCGCCGCGAATCACGACCCACTCCCGGCCGCGCCGCGGTTAGCCCGTTCCTGGCGCGCGGTGCGCTTCTGCGCGTTCCAATAGTAGTTGCGCGGCTGTGCGGCCGGCTTTGGCGGCACCCCGAAGGCAAGGATATAGGCGCGGCGTGGAACGTCCGATACGTTGGGACCGGCGTAGTGGACGGTGCGGTTATGATGGATAGTAGCGCCGCCGGCCGGGATGGGGCAGGCCACCGCTGAGGAGGTGTCTGCCGCGTCTACTTCGAGGCCGTGTACGCGCGGATCGTGCCCTATGCAGTGGTGCGGCAGCACGTCCCACCGGTGGCTGCCCGGCACAAAATGCAGGCAGCCGTTCTCCACGCTCGCCTCCTGGAGCGGGATCCAGATGCTGATGGCGCTGTAGTCCATGGCAGGGTTCCAGTAGGCCTCGTCTTGGTGCCACGGAGTCTCCGCGCCTACACGGGCGGGCTTGAAGATGGCGTGCTCTCCCTGGGGCTGCGCCTCCGGGCCCAGAAGCTGGCGCGCGACGGTCAGCGCACTGGTTCGGTACTCCCCCTCCTTGAGCTCCGGTGCGTACCGGGCGGGGTTAAGGATCTGCGGTAGGCGCGCCTCTGTCCCCTCCTCGTCGGCACCCGCGAGATCGAACTGGTCGCCGAACTCGCGCCCGGCCCGCTCCGCAAAAAGTCGGTCGTACACCACGCACAGCCAGGCCACCTCGTCCTCCGGCACCAGGCGCCGTAGCGCCAGAAAGCCGTCTCTATGAAAGCCGGCTACCTGATCCTGGGTGAGGACCGGGGTGACTTCTTGCCCGCTCATTCTCGCTCCTTCCCATCCTGTGCCGATTACCGGCTGTTAACTTCGCTGCTTGCAATTCAAAAACCGCCATGATATACTGAGCAGTCATTTGGGGACGGTTCCCAGGGCGGCTGCTGCTCCTGTCGGGCATAACTCCTTCCGGTTCCCCTGGCAAGTCCGGACGGGTGCCGCGCCAGAGGAGAGCTTTCCACATGGGTATGGTGGGCAACCTGCACCTCGAAAGGGCCATCGCGCTCAAAATCGAAGGCAACTACGAGGACGCGCTCAAGGAGATCGAGGCGGCCATTGCCGAAGAGCCCCAGAGCGCGGAAGCCCATCACCAGCTTGGTCTGATCTACGGCTTCACCGGTGAGTTCGACGCCTCTCTGGAAGAACTGAAGAAGGCCACTGACCTCGACGGCAAGAACGTCACCTCTCGCAACGACCTCGCCCTGACGTATGCCATGCTCGGCATGTACGACGAAGCCAAGGCAGAGTTCGAAGAGGTCCTCCGCCAGGACCCCGGCAACGAGGTCGCCATCAAGAACATGGGCTTTTTCTAGGCCGGTGCACCTCCCTGCCCCCTCCTTGGGACCCCGACGCCGCCCGTGACGTTCCGATCCGTCCGGCCCATCGCGCTTTTCGCCTGTCTCGCCTGCCTATTCCTCTGCCGCGCCCTCTTCACCTCCCGCGTTCTCGTCCCCGCGGAGCTGCTGCGCTACCTGCAGCCCTGGGCGGCCAGCTACGCGCCGGAAGATCGGCCGCCCTGGAACCCGCTGATGTACGACTCGGTGGGCCAGTTCTATCCCTGGCGCAGTTTTGCTGCGCGGTCGGTGCGCGCGGGGGCTATTCCGCTCTGGAACCCCTACCTGTTCTGCGGGACACCGTTCGTGGGCAATAGCCAGTCCGCAGTGCTCTACCCCGGGAATCTGCTCTACTATCTGCTGCCGCCGACGAGGGCCGCAGGCTGGACGGCCGCGCTGCATCTGACATTCGCGGCTGCGTTCATGTGGCTCTTCCTTCGCGGGCTCGGCGCGAGTGACGCGGCGGGCGTAGTGGCGGGAGTCGCCTTCGCCTTCTCCACCTGGGAGGTGTCCTGGCTGGAGCTCCCTACCTTCCTCTGCACCTCATGCTGGCTGCCCTTGGCGCTCTATCTTACTCTGAGGCTGGCGGAGTCGCCGGGGTGGCGCCGGGTGGTAGCGCTGGGTTTTGCGCTGGGCCTCTGCCTGCTGGGAGGCCACCTCCAGATCGCCTTCTACGTGCTGCTGGCCGCCGCGCTCTTCGCGGCTTACCTGGCCTTCCGGCGGCGCGCAGTCGGATGGCTCGCCCTCTTCGCGTTGGCCGTGGGGCTGGCGTTCCTGCTCTCCGGTCCGCAGCTTCTACCGACCGTGGAGCTTTCGCGCCGCTCACACCGCGCCGGCACCCCTACCACGCAGGGATACGCCGCCTACACCGCTTACGCGGTGCCGGCCTCCGGCGTTGCGTCTTTGTTCCTGCCGGACTACTTTGGTAACCCCTCCCGCGGTAATTACACGGGCACGAGCCGCTCCGGTACCCTCTTCAACTATGCGGAAGGCGCGCTCTACGTCGGGATCCTAACGCTGCTGCTGGCCGGATACGCGGTTGCGGTGGCGTTCAGGCGTTCAGAACTTCAGGCGATTGGAAGACGGCAGACGGAGGACGGGGGACGGACGGAATCCAGATCCGAACTTCCGGCCACGGAACTCACAGCGCCTTTTCCGGCTCCGTCCCCCGTCCTCCGTCCTCCGTCCTCTTACGTCCACTTCCTCGCCAGCCTTGCCGTACTCGCGCTCCTGATGGCGCTGGGCACGGTGGTGGACGCGCTGCTGTACTTTGGGGTGCCGGGATTCGGGTCGTCCGGGTCTCCGGGACGGGTACTGGTGCTGTGGACGTTCGCGCTGGCGGCGCTGGCCGGCCTCGGTTTGGACGCGCTGTCCGCGTCCGATGGTTCTGGCCCGCGACGGCCAGCATGGACGGTCATCGCCATATGCGCCATTGGCATGGTAATTACTTTGGGAGGCCGAATCCCGTCCGGAGGTTGGGAGTCGCGGATGCTGGTGCAGCCCGGGCTCTTCCTGCTAGGTGCGGTACTGGTGGGAGGGCTCGCCGCCGGCCGGATACCCGCCCGGCGGGCGGCAACGGCCGCCGTCGGACTGGTGACGCTGGACCTGTTCGTCACCGGGTTCGGGTACAACCTAACCGCCGAGCGGGCGGAGGTGTACCCGCCAACCAGGTTCACGGATACCCTTGCCCGGATAGCCGCGCATGACCGCATCTTGCCCGTGAACCATGGCTGGAGCTTCGGCGGACCGAGCGCGGTCCTGCCGCCCAACGGCGCGCTGGTATACGGACTGCGGGACGTGCAGGGGTACGACTCGCTCTTCCCCGGGGCGTACAAAGCGTTCATGAACCGCATGGCCAAACCGGAAGCCGATGCCAGTCCGCCGGAAGTGGGCAACATGGTCTTTGCCAAGAACCCGCTGAACCCGCTGGTCCCCTCCGCCGGGGTGCGATGCATTGTGAGCCAGACTCCGCTGGATATTCAGGGCGCCCAGGAGGTTTACGTAGATCCGCTCCACGTCTATGTGCTGACTGCCGTCCCCGGACGCGCTTATGCGATGACCGCGGACGGCACGCCGGCCACCGTGGCCTGGCTAGAGGACGAGCCTGACCACCTAACTCTCTCCGTGCACTCGCCCGACTCTGCGCAACTGCGCCTCGCGGATGAGGCGTATCCCGGCTGGCACGCCTCCATAGACGGCAGGGAGGTACCGGTGGCGCGCGACGACGTCTTCCGCCGAGTCGCGGTCCCGGCGGGCCGCCACATCGTGCGGTTCGAGTACCGGCCCGTCTCCTTCCGGTTCGGGCTCTATCTGATGCTCGCCGCCCTCACCGCCGGCGCGTTCACCGCCGCCAGCCGGGGGAGAATTAGCCGCGAATGAACGCGAATGGACGGGAATGGGAGTCCCACAATGAGACAGTCGCTCGCCAGGCCACCGGTTTCCTGCGGACGGGTTATCTGTTTTCGGATATTTCCGTTTATTCGCGTTTATTTGCGGCTAATGGAGGTCTTTATGCCGTTTAAGCAGTTTGACAGGTCACGGCTGGTGCTGGAGCCGCTGCGAGAGCGGGCGCACGACCTCACTCTGGGAGCCGTGCTGCCGCTCGATGCGGACGTGCCCACGCTGGAGAATCCGGATCTCCCGGTGATCGCAGAGCGGATCCGGCGGGCGCGAGAGCGCGGGGCTGCCGTGATCCTTATCATGGGCGCGCACGTGCTCCGCAGGGGCAACTCACGGCTCATGATCGACCTGATGGAGCGCGGCCTCCTCACCCACGTCGCCATGAACGGCGCCGGCCCCATCCACGACTACGAGCTGGCCCTCGTCGGAGCGACAACAGAAAGCGTCGCGAGATACATTCGCACAGGCCAGTTCGGCATGTGGAAGGAGACAGGGGCCATCAACGACGTCGCGAAACAGGCCGCCCGGGATGGGCTAGGGCTGGGAGAGGCCATCGGCCGCGCCATCGAAGAGGGAGCCCTTCCACATCGGGACGTGAGCATCCTGGCGGCGGGGTACCGGCTGCAGGTCCCGGTGACGGTGCACGTTGCCATCGGGCAGGACATCATCCACCAGCACACTAACTGCGACGGAGCCGCGTTGGGCGAGACTTCCTACCGGGACTTCCTCATTTTCGCGGAATCCGTGACCGGGTTGGAAGGTGGCGTCCTGCTCAACTTCGGCAGCGCAGTGATGGGGCCGGAGGTCTACCTGAAGGCGCTCTCCATGGCGCGGAATGTGGCGCGACAGGAGGAACGGGAGATCGCCCACTTCACCACCGCGGTGTTTGACCTGCCGGACCTGGGGCACGACTTCGGGGCGGAGCCGCCGCAGACTGATCCGCGGTACTACTACCGCCCGTGGAAGACCATCCTGGTGCGCACGGTAGCGGACGGCGGCGAGAGCTTCTACATCCAGGGCGACCACCGCGCCACCTTCCCGACTCTTTACCGGTTACTGCGGGACTAACGGAGGCGGACGACGCGCTCATCCGTACGGATGTCCCGCTCGCGCTTCAAGTCGTGGATGGTGGCGCAGAGCCAGCGGCCCTCGTCGATGGTGAAGTCGATGCGGAGGCGGGCCTGCGGCCCCTCGCCGGGCGGGGAGAGACGGAGCGCGTCCCCTTCGTTGAGGGCCACCACGCACTCCTGCTCTTCGTTCCCCTCCGGTAGCCAGTAGTCGTTGCCGTTGGAGCGACGCCGCCAGCCTAAAGAGAGGCGACCGGCGTACCCCACCTCGCACACGGGCAGGCTGAAGAGCTGCTGGCGCGGGGCCACGGCGTAGTAGCGGGTCTGGAACCCTTCCGGCGTGGGGTACGGGGTGCCGCGGCGGATGAGCAGCTCGTACTCCGGGCGCTGCGCCGCATCGCTGTAGACGCGGATGGCATAGTCGTGGTGGATGATCTGGTCCACGTAGTAGCCCGCGCCGAAGATGGCCGCCCCCTTTACCACCGCCTCGAACGGCTCCCAGTAGTGGACGCGGTTGGCCCCGAACAGCCTCTCGTACAGGTCTCGAACGCCGGGCAGCAGCGTGGACCCGCCCACCAGCAAGACGGCGTCGATGTCCGCCACGGTGACGCGGTGCTGCGCGTCCTCCAGGGCGGCCTCCGTCACGCGCTCCAGGAGCTTGTAGAGGTCTCTCCGCTCCAGGGTCTCCAGGAACTCCTGTCGGCTTACGTGGAGCGGCTCCATGCCCGGCAGCTTGAAGTAGGTTTCATCCGTGGTGAGAACTTTGCCGGAGAGCTCCTTCTTCACCATCTCCGCCTGCATGCGGATGATCGGGCGCATCTTGTCGGCGTGGGCGCTCATCTTGGCGCACGCCATGTCCGTGACCCACTCGTCCACCGTCTCGCCGCCCAGGATGAGACCTCGGGCCGAGATCACCTCCGCCCGCCGATGACCAGGCCCCGGCCCTCGCTCGCCGCCCTTGGCCAGGTTGGTGCGGACCACGGCGATGTCCAGCGTGCCGCCCCCGAAGTCCACCACCAGGAGGTTGCGGTCGTCGGTCAGGTCCACTCCATAGCCGAGGGCCGCCGCGACCGGCTCATCGATGGTCTTGAACCGCTGCACCCCCAGCTTGCGGGCGATGTTGGAGAGCTCCATCCGGTAGGGCTCGAAGCTCTCCACGGGGACCGTCATTGTAAGGTCGTTCACCAGCCCCTCGCGACGCGCCCACGCCACAAAGCGGCGCACCAGGTTCCAGGAGGGGATGGCGTTGGAGGCTATGCTCACTTCCCGCTGATTGGTGAGGTCCAGCAGGTGCTTGAGAAACACCGTGGCGCACTGCCGGGCGGAGATGGGTGTGTGGCTCACCTCCGCCACCGGCTGCTGGCTGGCGCGGCCCAAGGTCCGCTTGAAGGAGCGGGCGATGGGGGTCAGCCGACCGGCGAACGTGGCGCGCATCACCTCATCCGCGGCAAGGGCCTGCTTGCCGATGTAGCCGCGATTCGAGTCTTCGAAGAAGACAGCCGAAGGTATGAGAGGCGTCTGCCATGCAGGCTCACACTCGGCGACGGGGTCGAGTTGGATGGTCTCTGCGTGCGTTCCCTGCCAGCGGGCGATGAGCGTATTGGTCGTGCCGAGGTCGATGGCCCAGGGGGTCTGCATATTCAAGGCGGATTCTATGCGCGTGTTTTCGCGATATTATACGCGCGCGGCACGCATTCCTATCCCGTGCGTCACAGACGGATGACGGGCGACGGAGGACGGACGTATTCGGACCGAACGCAGTACGGATGACAGATTGAAACCACGTGAAGGAGCCCACTCGTCATGCGTGATACAATGGTCAGTCGCAAGAACAATGCCGGAGCAAATTCAACGCTCCGTCCGTCACCCGTCATCCGTCGTCGGTCCTCCGTCCGTCGTATCGCTATGTGGCTGCTGCTCTTCCTGGGCGTTTACGTGGGCATGGCGGCGGCTATCGCCTGGGGCACACTGAAACCCAAGCCGAGCTCTATGACCACTACGCCCGCACGGAATGGAATGCGGTTCGAGGCGGTGCGGTTTCAGTCCGCGGACGGCACACCTCTGGCTGGCTGGCTGGTCCCGGCAGCCCACCCGAAGGGGCTTGTGATCCTCTGCCACGGCGTGGACAGCACGCGGCTAGCCATGCTCCAGCCCGCCCTTATGCTCCACAACCACGGCTACTCCACCCTGCTGTTCGATTTCCGCACCCGTGGCGAGAGTGGTGGATCCCTCTGCACTATCGGCTACCGGGAGACGGAGGACCTGCTGGCGGCCGTCAAGTTCGTGCGCGAGCGGCCAGAGACGCGAGACCTGCCGAAAGGCGTGATGGGCGAGTCCATGGGCGCCGCGGTAGCCATTATGGGCGCGGCCCGCTGCCCGGAGATACGGGCCGTGGTGGCAGAGAGCCCCTTCGCGCGCCTGGATCACGCGCTCGACAACCACTTCCGCATGGTCTTCGGACGCGGCTCGGGCCTAATGGCCTGGCCCGTACGGTTCATCGGTGAGAGGTTGATCGGGTGCTCCTGCTGTGACGTCTCTCCGCTGGCGGAGGTCTCTCGCATTTCGCCGCGTCCGCTGCTGCTCATCCAGGACGGCGCGGACCGGCTCTGCCCGCCCGCGGAGACTGAGCGGCTCTTGGAGGCGGCCGGCGAGCCCAAACATCTCTGGACCGTGCCCGGCGCAGACCACATCATGGCCCACTACACCCAGCCCGCCGAGTTCGAGCGCCGGGTAGTGGCGTTCTTCAACTCTTCCCTGTAATTATCTTGGTTCGGATTGCTGCAACTGTGGAATAGTGCGATATGCAGCGCAGAATTTGCCAGACCCTGGACGGCCGGGTCTTTACTGTCCGCATGGCCGTCGAGGAGGACCTCGCCAGCGTGCTCGCGCTCCAGCGAGACGCCATCAAGGAGGGCGAGGACTTCTTCGTCCGAACGCTGCCTGAGTTCGACTTCGCCATCGAAGATGCCGCGCAGAAGCTCACCGACCTGCTTGAGCAGGGCAATTCGCTCTGGTTGGTGGCGGAGATGAACGGGAAGGTCATAGGCTCGCTGGATCTGCATGGCGGGCAGCTTGCCCGGATCCGCCACACCGCGCATTTCGGCATGACGGTGCAGCCGGACGTACGCGGCTGTGGCGTGGGCAGCGAGTTGATGGACACCATGCTCGCCTGGGTCGCCAAACACCCCGGAATCGCCAAGCTCTCTACCGTAGTGTTCGCTACCAATGACCGGGCCATCGACCTCTACCGACGCCTCGGATTCGTGGAGGAAGGCCGGCGGAGCCGCGAGTACCTGATGGGCGGCGACAACTACCGCGACGCGCTCGTGCTGGCCAAGTGGGTGAAGGAGAAGTAGGCCCAGAACCCTCGGGCGGCGCTGGCCTGATCCAGAAGCGTGTACTTCTTGAGCGGCGCCGTGACGGGGACGTTCCAATGGTGGCCATAGTGGCCGCTCGAATCCCGTACCTCGTGGTGGACGAAGTTGAGCGCCCTGGATACGGTGTCTCGCCACTCCTCCCGGCCATCCTCCTGGTAGAGCGCGAGGAAGGCGTCGCAAAGCAGGTGGGCAAACTGCCCGCCGTCCCGGATGCCGCCGTTGTCCGGATCCACCCAGCGCGCTGAAGCTGCTTTCGCGATCCGCTCTGCCTCCTCCAGATAGGACTTCTCCCCCGCCACAGCGTGGAACAGGCAGTTGGCCCGGAGCATCAGGGCCGTGTTGTACGACCACTTCGTACGCTCCACCCTGCCATCAAAGGCGACGTTGTCCCAGTAGAGTCCATCGGAGTCCTCCAGGTGGGCGTTGGTCCACGCGTAGATTCGCTTCGCGTTCTCCAGGTACTCCGGCCTCCGGGTGATGCGGTAGAGCCGCAGCGAGGCCACCACGGCTGGCGCGTTGACGCAGGTATTCTTGCTGGTCTTCCGCTGCTCGTGCCAATAGATGCCGCCGCCCAGCTTGTCGTCCTCCCCACTCAGCACGAAACGGTATGTATCTATGGCCCATGTCAACAGCGCCCGGTTCTTGGTGTCCTCGTACGCCTCCAGCAGCGCCAGGACCATCCAGGCATTGTCGTCGTAGTAACGGTCGACCGGCTTGGGACCGGGCAGCACGTCGAAGCCGGCGATGCCGTCGTGCTTGACCCAGTAATTCTTGAGACCCTCCAGGTACCGGGAGAGCGGCTTGCGCCATCCGTGGTCCTCGCGCGCTGCCAGGGTGAGGGCGGAGAGCTGCACGCCGCAGCCCCACATGAAGGCGGGATGTCGGTCGGGCCTGCCCAGCTCCACCGAATCGGCGTAGAGGTCCCGGTCCGGCATCCAGAGGTCTTGCTGGATCTGGGTCAGCGCCTCTTCGCCATAGGCTCGGAAATCCGAGTCGGCGCGCAGGGGCGCGGCACAGAGCAGGAGGAGTACGGCGGCGCATACCGCCAGCAGGGATGACATAGCGCCAATATCGTAGCACGGCCGAGGCTCCCTTGACAGCGTCGTCGGCCGTTGCCTAGAATGGGCCAGGAGACCACGAAGAGGAGGGCAGGCGCATGGCGGCGCTCACCATCACCCGGGAGCAGTACCGCGACAAAGTGTACGGCGGCTGGCTTGGCAAGAACATCGGCGGCACGCTCGGCGCTCCATTCGACGGCCGGCGGGAGATCCACGCGCTGGAGTTCTACGAGCCAGTCCCAGGCCAGCCCGCCGCATTTGACGGGCTGGACTTTCAGTTTGTCTGGCTGAGCGCGCTCCGGGCGCAGGGAATCGAGCTCACTTCAGACGACCTCTCCAACCAGTGGCAGGCCCATATCACCTACCCCTGGGACGAGTACGGGTGGGCGCTCTACAGCCTCCACCGGGGGCTCTGCCCTCCCATCACCGGCGCGTTCAATAACTGGTTTAAGGGCGCGGTGCGGGCCGTGTCGCGATGCGACCTTTGGGCGCTCACGGCGCCGGGCGCACCTCAGGTGGCCGCCAGGCGAGCCTATACGGATGCGGTGATAGACCACGCCGGGGAGGGCGTCTGGGCGGCCATGTTCTGGGCCGGCATGGAGAGCGCCGCCTTCTTTGTGAGTGATCGGGACGCGCTTCTGGACATCGGCCTCGCGATGATCCCGCCGGACTGCCGTGTAGCGAGGGCAGTGCGCTCCGCCCGGGAGGCGCACCGAGGACAGGCGTCGCTGCTGGACGCGCGCAGCCGTGTCATGGCCGCAGCCGGCAGCGATAACGTGACGGACGCGCCGCAGAACATCGGATGGTGCATGGTGGGCTGGATGTACGGCCAGGACTTTGGGAGTTGCCTCTGTACCACCGCGAATCTTGGCTATGCCACCCAGACTAATACGGCGGCGCTGGGGGCGCTCCTGGGCATCATTGCTGGCAAGACAGGACTTCCGCCCAACTGGCTCCAGCCCATCGGGGACGCGGCGGTGGTGGGATGGGGAGTGGCTAACCTGGACGTGGAACGGACCACGGCGGAGTTGACCGACCACACGGTGGAAGCAGGCGAGCGAGTGGTGGCTACGCTCTGCCCAGACGTGGCGCTCGTAGATTCCCTGGAGGCGGCCGCTCCCACCGCACCGGCGCCGATTGAGCCCGTCGCGGCGCCGGCCGCGATTCCGCTGAGCCCTCTCGCCGCCGAGCTCGCCGGTTCTACTCCAGAATCCACGCTCACGGCAGAAACGGCGGTTCCCGAGCCGGCAATGGCTCCTGGCCCCGTGCCTGAAGTACCCCCTGCTGAAGCGCCCGCCACCGAGTCGGCTCAGGATGCTTCCGCTATACAGAATGCGCCGGAGAGCCCCCCGGCCCCCAATGCTGGGGGAGCCATTCTGGACACCGCGACTGCGGGCGCGGACGGCCCACAGGTCCCCAATTCCGGGGGAGGATCCGCGGACGACATCATGGCGGACCTGGAAGCCGAGCTCGCCAGCTCGCCTGCCTCCGGCCCATCAACCATCAACCATCAACTATCAACCAACCAGCTCGTCACTCCCCTCTTTACGGCCCCTTCCAACTTCGCCATCTATCACACCGGTGGGTTCGAGCTGACGGTCGACTACGGGGATGCCGGTCCCGCTATTGTGCCCAATACCGCGCGGACCATTACCGTAGAGATCCGCAACCGCTCCGAGCAGGATTTTCTGGGCCACGTGAAGATCAGCGTCCCGGACGGCTGGCAGGTGGCGGTGCCGGGCTCGCAGGGGCAGCGGCAGATGCTGGCCCGGGGTGGGATGGCCCGTTACGGGTTTGTGCTTCGCGTGCCGGAAACGGTGCCGCTCCAGCCTCGAAATACGGCCGCCGTCGGGCTCAGCCCGGAGAGCGGTCCGGCGGTAACGGCGGACGTGGCGCTGCTGGGAGGGTCCTGCTGGTGGTTTGTGGGACCGTTCAAGAACATTGCGGAGGAAGGGTTCGATCACGCCTACGAGCCGGAAGACAAGCCGGGATTCGATAACGCCTACCTGGCACGCGACGGCGGACTCACGCGCTGGCAGCGGATGGCCTTTCCGGAGAACGTGATGGGGCTGGAGAGGCTGTTTAATGGCTCTCCCGGTGTAGTATACGGCATCACCACGCTGCACGTGCCCTCCACCACCCCGGCCAGGCTGATCCTGCACACCAACGACGGCGTGAGGGCCTGGCTGAACGGCCAGCGCGTGCTGCTGCGCCACTCACACGAGCCCTTCCGGCCGTCGCTGAACGATCTCGCCGCCGCGGCGGACGTAACGCTCCAGCCGGGCGACAATCGGGTGATGGTGAAAGTAGTGCGTTGCGGCAAGCCCATTGAGCTGGCCTTCACGGTTACGGACCGCAAAGGCCGCCCTCTGGAGGAGGTGGGGAATACCAGATGGTAGCACGGCGCGATCGGGATGTATGTCATCCCGAGCATAGCGAGGGACCTGCCATACGGTAGCTGTGCGTAGTCTGCCGAAGAACAGCAGATTCCTCGCTACGCTCGGAATGACAACACTGCTCCGTCCTCTGTCAGTTCACAGTGTGACGTACACCTTGAACGTGCGGGAGGCGGGCTGCTTGATGCCGTAGGGATCCCGGACGGTGAGCGTCACGATGTACGGAACCGTGTTGCCCTGCGGATCCCTCAGGGCCTTTCTGTACGTGTGCTTGACCGTCTTGCCTTCCGCGTCCACTCCGGGGTTATGCTCCGTGTCGAAGGTCCACTCGTACTTCACCGGGCTGAGGCCCGCGTCAGCTGCGCCGGTCAAGGTGAGCTCGGAGTTAACCGGCACGCCCTGCTGGTCCCCCAGGTCCTCTATACGGATGGGCGTCTGGTCATGGACTATCCGGGCCTCGCCCAGGTAGAGCGTGGACGGGGAGTCGCCGAAGATGTCGATCTCCTGGATGTCGCCGCTGGTATCCTTGAGACCCTTAAGCGCGGCGACCGGCACCGCCAGGGTGCTCCAGTCCGGGTTGGTGTTGGACCGCACAGCCGTATCCAGGTCCAGGTAGGTTTCTGCCCTCTTGCCGTCCGTGGTACCCAGGACAACGCGCAGCCGGCTCACCGGCTTTGGCTTGGTCATGTCTGCGTTGCCGCCTCGTCCGCCCCGGCCCATCATGCCGCCGTACATGCCACCGGGAGGTCCTCCGGGCCCGCCCATGCCGCCGGGCCCGCCGGGATAGCCCATTCCGCTCCGGCCGCCCCCCCGGCCCATCATGCCCCGCATCATGCTGCCGTAGTCGCCGCCCATCCGGCCGGTCGTGTCCTTGCCGGGCAGCACCAGCAGGAACTGGAGGTAGGCCGTGTTGTCGTCCAGGACGGACTTAAGACTGAGGGGATTCTGGAAGACCAGGCGCGCCCCCTGATAGTCCCCATGGGTCGTTATCTTGAGGGACTTGCTGCCCATGAAGACGTGCTCTTCCGTCTCCTGAGCGGTCCCGCTGCCCCAGGGCAGGAGCTTGACGCCGCTCTGGGTGACGGGCTCGCCCGCGTAAAGGCGGATCTCCTGCATGCCCTGAGCCTGGCAAGCAACTCCCATGGCAAGCAGCCCCAAACCGATTCCGAGGTCGTGTAGTTTCACAGATGCCTCCTGTGCATTTTCCACTTTCAATCTCGAGTATTCGATTACCCGAATGGAAATTGAAAACAGAAAATCGAAAATCGCACTACTCTTCCGCTCTTATTCTCTCTATTGAGCGAGCCTTGCCGGTCTCCTGGTCCACGTCAACGAGGACCCCGAAGAGCACGGCCGGCCCATCCGCCACCTCAAACCGCACGGGTAGCTGGCTGAGGAAGCGGGGTATGACTATCTCTCTCTTCATCCCTATTACGGAATCGATAGGTCCGGTCATGCCCACGTCCGTGAGATAGGCGGTACCTCCGGGCAGGATCCGCTCGTCGGCGGTCTGCACGTGGGTATGAGAGCCTACCACGGCGCTGGCCCGCCCGTCTAGATACCAGCCGAACGCCTGCTTCTCCGAGGTCGCCTCGCCATGTATCTCGACAAAGACCATCTTAGTGCTGCGGCGGACCTCCTCCAGCACGCCATCCGCCGCGCGGAACGGGTCGTCCGTGGCCTCCATGAACGTGCGGCCCTGGAACACCGCCACGCCCACTCGACCCACCGGCGTCTGGAAGACGCCATACCCCCTCCCTGGCGCGCCGGGCGGGTAGTTGGTGGGCCTCAGAATACGCGGTTCCTCGCACAGGTAGCCGTAGATGTCCCTTTTGGCCCAAGCGTGGTTGCCCAGCGTGATGGCGTCCACCCTCGCCCGCTCCAGCAGGGCAATGGCGATGTCCGGAGTGACCCCGAGCCCCCCGGCGGAGTTTTCCGCGTTGACGATCACAAAGTCCGGCCGGTAAGCCGTCCGCAGCTTCGGGAGGAGGCTATGGACCGCCTCCCGCCCCGGCTTGCCGACGACGTCGCCGACCATCAGGATCTTCATCGGGGGATGCGCTTCCTAGCCCGCGGGCGGAACGCAACGGATTAGACGGATGCGGCCTGCGCATCGTTACGCAGATCGCCCCGACGCATACCTACTTCGCAAAGTCTACGGCTCTGGATTCGCGGATGACGGTCACCTTGATCTGGCCCGGATACTCCATCTCCTCTTCGATACGGCGGGCCGTATCGCGTGCCAGCTTGATGGCCGCAAGGTCGTCTATCTGCTCCGGCCGGACGATCATGCGGATCTCCCGGCCGGCCTGCACCGCGAAGGTCTTCTCCACGCCCTGGAAGCTGTCCGCGATCTCCTCCAGCTTCTTGAGCCGCTTGACGTAGGTCTCCAGCGTCTCCCGGCGCGCCCCCGGCCGCCCGGCCGAGATGGAATCCCCGCAGATGACCAGCACCGCCTCTACGCTGCTCGGGTCCACGTCGTAGTGGTGCGCCTCCACGGCGTGGATCACCTCCGACGACTCCCGGTTGCGGCGCAGGATGTCCGCCCCGATCACCGCGTGCGGTCCCTCCACTTCGAAGTCGATGGCCTTGCCCAGGTCGTGGAGCAGCCCCGCTCGCTTAGCCACCTGCACGTTGGCGCCAACCTCTGCCGCCAGCAGGCCGCAAAGGTGGCTCACCTCGATGCTGTGCATGAGCACGTTCTGGCCGTAGCTGGTGCGGTACTTCATGCGGCCCAGCAGGCGCACAACCTCCGGCGAGATGCCCGTGAGCCCCGTCTCCAGGACGGCGTTCTCACCCGCCTCCAGGATCTTCTGCTCCACCTCCGCCCGCGCCTTGTTGATGGTCTCCTCGATGCGCCCCGGATGTATGCGGCCGTCCACGATGAGATTCACCAGCGCGATGCGGGCGATCTCCCGGCGAATGGGATCGAATGCGGAGAGGACCACCGCCTCCGGTGTGTCGTCGATAATGAGGTCCACGCCGGTGAGCGTCTCGAAGGCGCGGATGTTGCGCCCCTCCCGCCCGATGATGCGGCCCTTCATCTCATCGTTGGGCAGCGGCACCACGCTCACCGTGGTCTCGGAGGTCTGATCCACGGCACAGCGCTGGATAGCTCCGGTGACGATGTTGCGCGCGCGCCGCTCCCCTTCCCGCTTCGCCTCCTCCTCGATCTCACGGATCAGCTTGGCCGCATCGTGCCGGCTCTCTTCTTCAATTGTCTTGAGGAAGAGACCGCGGGCCTCCTCCACGCTCATCCCGGAGATGCGCTCAAGCTCCGCGCGCTGCTGCAGCGCCGCCTCAGCCACCTCCTTGCACTTGGCCTCCACTTCGGCCTCCCGGTGCTGGAGGCCGCGCTCTTTGGAATCGACGGATTCTAGCCGTCGCTCAAGGGTCTCTTCTTTTTGCGCCAGTCGTCGCTCTAACCTCTGGATCTCCGCTCTTTTTTCGCGGTTCTCTCGCTCTATCTCCGCGCGGAGCCGGTAAGCTTCGTCCTTGGCCTCGATCAGCGCTTCGCGCTTGCGGGTCTCGGCCAGCTCCTGCGCGTCCTTCTTGATGCGCTCGGCTTCCGCCATCTGCTGCTCTGCGAGCAGCCTGGCCCTATCTGCATTCCGGCTGAAGACTACATAACATAACACCGCCGCCGCGGTCCCCGCGACGCCGATGATCACCCCGATTACGATGTATAGCACGGTACCCTCACCTCCAGACAGTTATGTCTGAGGTTGAGCGAGGGGTTCGACGCGTGGGCGCGCGCCGATGACTGGCAGGAACGGGAGTTCCTTCACTCTGTATTCGCGTACAGTCTGACGAATACCTGCTCTATGGTATCCCAGCCGTATCCGCGCCGCTGGAGGAAGGCGGCAAGTCGCCGCTTTGACGAGGGATCTTCAGGGGGATAGGAGGAGACCCGCTTGCGCGCCAGTTCCAGCGCACCCTCCAGCTCCGTCTCCGGGTCCAGGTCCTGGAGGGCCTCTTCCGCCTGCTCTCGGCTCACGCCCTTCTGGCGCAGCTCCGCCGCCAGCCGTACGCGTCCCAGCCCTTTGCGCCGATTGCGGCTCTCCACCCAGTCCGCGCTGAAGCGGGAATCATCCAGGAGGCCGGCGCGCTCCAGGTCCGCTACCACCTGCTCCATCACCTCCTCCGTGAAGCCGCCTTTGGCGAGACGTCGCCGCACCTCGGCGCTGGTGCGAGGTTGGTAGTCGATATACCGCTCGGCAAGCAGCCGGGCCTGTTCCAATTCGGTCATCGTGGCTGACGGAAGACGGAGATTCTACCACAGAGGACACAGAGAGCAAAGAGGAGGAACCGGAGTCTAGATAGGAGTTACAGGATTGACTGGATTCAGGAATCCCGTTCATCCTGTTAATCCTGTCAAAGAGTCTCAGCGTCCTCTGTGTCCTCTGTGGTAATTCTTCCGTCTCTCTACTCCGCGGCGGCGCGCTCCGCGGAGGACATGGTGAGGACCGCCGGCATCTCGCCGTTGTTGCGGATGCGGTGTTCGATCTCGCCCATGAGCGTAGGGTTCTCTTCCAGGAACATGCGGGCATTCTCCCGACCCTGACCCAGCCGCATGTCGTTGTAGCTGAAGAAGGCCCCAGCCTTGTTGATGATGCCCAGCTCCACTCCCATGTCCAGGATTCCGCCGGCCTTGGAGATGCCGCGGCCGAACATGATGTCGAACTCCGCCTGGCGGAACGGCGGCGCCACCTTGTTCTTGACGATCTTCACCTTCGTCCGTGAGCCCACGGCGTCCGTGCCGATCTTGACCGTCTCCGTGCGCCGGACCTCCATGCGCACGCTGGACCAGAACTTGAGCGCGCGCCCGCCCGGCGTGGTCTCCGGGTTCCCGAACATGACGCCGATCTTCTCGCGGAGCTGG
>CAYNFH010000093.1:0-293 GCA_964396385.1 uncultured Chthonomonadaceae bacterium
CCGGCACGCCCGAGGAGGTCGCCCAGGTACCCGAATCTCACACCGGCCGCTTCCTCCAGAAGGTCCTGACCCACCAGCCCCTGTACGAGCCGCCGAAGAAGCGCACAAGAGCAAAGGCGACGGCAAGCTAGGCCGCCTTTCTCTTTGCACTGTCCCGCCTCCACCCGAACGATTCCTCCCGGCCGGGCGTCCTAAGTACCGCGCGTCCAGACGCGCGGTAAGGACCGCGGCCACGGCCGCGGTGTGGGAGGGGTAAGAGAATGGATGTGAACACCGCCGGATTGGCCGCGGCT
>CAYNFH010000093.1:303-23520 GCA_964396385.1 uncultured Chthonomonadaceae bacterium
CGCGGCTTGGACGGCCTTTATGGTGTGGGTGCCGCGATTCGTCGCCTTCCTGGTCGTCCTGCTCATCGGCTACTTCGTGGCCAGGGCACTGCGGGACCTGACTGTAAAGGGACTCCGCCGCACCCGGTTCGACAGCGTCATCGAGCGCGTGGGCATCCGGGAGACGCTGGAGCGCTCCGGCTACGACGCCGCGGGGATCGTGGCGCTGCTCGTCTACTACGGCGTCTGGCTTTTCACTCTGGAGATCGCCTTCGGCGTCTTCGGTCCCAATGCCATCAGTGACGTGCTGAACCGTATGATCGCGTTCCTGCCGAACATCTTCGTGGCCCTCGCCATCATCGTGGTGGCCGGGTTCATCGGCTCCGCCGTGAAGCAGATCGTGCAGGCGGCCCTCGGCGGATTGAGCTACGGCCGGTACCTGGCGAATGCGGCCTCTATCGGCATCGTGGTGGTGGGAGTCTTTGCGGCGCTGAGCCAGCTCAACATCGCGCCGATGATCGTCAACGGCCTCTTCTACGCCCTGCTGGCGATTGTCACCGGCTCGGCCATCGTGGCGATTGGCGGCGGCGGAATCCGGCCGATGCGGGCGCAGTGGGAGAAGGCGCTGAACCGCGTGGAGCAAGAGGCGCCACGTCTCCGCATGGAGATGGGCGGTGCCGCCCCGCGGACCCGGCCCTGGGCGCCTCCCGTGCAGTCGGCGGGTTTGGCGACCCAGGCGGAGATGAACCTGCTCCTCCAGACCACGGAGCCGCTCTCGCCGGAAGAGCTGGACCAGTATGGCGAGGAGCCCTACCGGCGCACCGCGTGAACGGCAGGCGGCAGGGCTAACGCACCGCCACACCGCGCCGGGCTCGAACCCCGGCGCTATTGAGAGGAAACCCGGCTGAAGCCGGCTCAGCAGCCCAAAGGGGTTTTCCTCCAATAGCCGGTGGGTTTAGCCTCCGGCGGGGTGGCGGCGCGGATTCCGTATCGGTGATCGGCCCTGCCACCGGCTGCTGTTGTATAATAGGTAATCCCAAATGGTCCCTAGAAGTACGGTTCCATGCGCCGCCCCGAGCTCCAGGAAAAGCTTCAATCCCTGCCCGCCAAGCCCGGCTGTTACCTCTACAAAGACCACAACAGCCAGATAATCTACGTCGGCAAGGCCGTCAACCTCCGGAACCGCGTCCGCTCCTACTTCCAGAAGAGCGCGAACCTCACGCCCAAGACTCGTCGCCTCGTGGAGGCGGTGCAGGACCTAGAGTACATCGTCGTCGAGACCGAGCTCGAGGCGTTAGTCCTCGAGTGCAACCTCATCAAGAAGTACCAGCCCCATTACAACGTGCGGCTGCGGGACGACAAGCAGTATCCCTACCTCTGCATCACCCTCACGGAGCCCTTTCCGCGCCTCCTGCTGACCCGGCGTGTGCGCCAGGACGGCAACAAGTACTTCGGCCCGTACTCCGGCTCACGCGCCGTCTACGCCACGATGGACCTCATCAAGCGCATCTTCCCCATCGTGTCGTGCGGGAAACCGTTCACCGGTCAGCGGGTGCAGGCGCCCTGCCTCTACTACCACATGGGCCAGTGCCTAGCGCCCTGTGCCGGGCTGGCAGACAAGGAGGAGTACCGGCAGGCCGTCAAAGACGTTATCTCCTTCCTGGAGGGGCGGCCGGAGCGCATCGTCAAGGACCTGCGCGAGCAGATGGAGGAGTCCGCGGAGAACCTGCAGTTCGAGCGCGCCGCCCGGCTGCGGGATCAGATCAGCGCCGTGGAAGAAGTCATGTCGCGCCAGAAGGTGATCAGCTCCCAGGCCATCGATCAGGACGTGGTGGCCGTGGTGGGCGAGGACGGCGGCAAGTGCGTGCAGATGTTCTACATCCGCGGCGGCAAGCTCATCGGCCAGAACTCCTTCCTCCTGGAGGATCCGGGGGTCCAAGAACCTGACGAGGCCACTCACGACTCACGACTCACGACTCACGACTCCGAGGGCGAGGCCGTCCAGGAGTTCATCAAGCAGTACTACCAGGACGCCGCCTACGTGCCCCAGGAGATCCTGCTGCCGTGCGACATTGATGAGGTGAACATTGTGCAGCAGTGGCTCCGGCAGAAGCGGGGGAGCAAGGTGGAGATCACCGTGCCCTCGCGGGGCGACAAGAAGCGGCTGGTGGAGATGGCCGCCGAGAACGCGGGGCACGCGCTGGAGCAGATCAAGGCGGAGATGCGCGCCAAGCTGGGCAACACGGAGCGCGCGCTGACGGAGCTTGGCGAGGCCTTGGGCCTGGAGGGGCCGCCCCGCCGCATCGAGTGCTTCGACATCTCCAACTTCCAGGGCGATCACTTCGTGGGCTCCATGGTGGTTTGCACGGATGGCCAGATGGACAAGGCCGAGTACCGCCGGTTCAAGATTAAGGTCCACGAGAACAAGCCAGACGACTTCGCCATGATCCGCGAGGTCGTTACGCGCCGGCTACAGGAGGGTAAGGCCGGCAACCCCAAGTTCGCGCGGCTGCCGGATCTCATCGTGGTGGATGGGGGCAGGGGACAGCTCGCCTCCGGCGTGGCCGCGCTGGAGACCGTCGGCATGAGTCTGCCCATCTGCGGCCTCGCTAAACGGTTCGAGCACATCTTCGTGCCAAAGGAGCCGGACCCGGTCATCCTGCCCCGCACCTCTCAGGCGCTCTACCTCATGCAGCGCATCCGCGACGAGGCCCATCGCTTCGCCAACGCGTACCGAATCACGCTCCAGAGCAAGAAGCAGACGCAGAGCGCGCTGGACCACATCCCCGGCATCGGCCCCACGCGCCGCCGCGCACTCCTCAAGCACTTCGGCTCGCTGGAGAAGGTTCGCTGCGCCACCCTGGAGGAGCTCGCCTCCGCCCCCAAGATGAACCGCCAGGCTGCCGAATCCGTCTACACCCACCTCCAGACCAGCGCTTAGCCTGACCTGTAGCCCGATCCGGGTACGCTATGTGTGACCATTTGGGAGGATCGGGTTAGTTTGGATATAAAGGCACAGGTTGCGCTCCTGAAGCGGGGGACGGTCGGGATTGTCCCCGAGAATGGGCTGGAGGAGAAGCTCTCCAAGAGCCGGAAGACCGACAAGCCCCTCCAGGTCAAGCTCGGGCTGGACCCCACCGCGCCGGACATCCACCTGGGGTTCGCCGTCGTCCTGCGTAAGCTCCGCCAGTTTCAGGACCTGGGCCACCAGGTGGTGCTCATCATCGGCGACGGCACCGCGCTCATCGGCGATCCTTCCGGCCGCTCCGCCACACGGCCCATGCTTTCGGAGGAGCAGATCCAGGAGAACGCCCGAACCTACGTGGACCAGCTCAGCCAGATCCTGGACCGCGAGCGCACCACCGTCCGCTTCAATAGCGAGTGGCTAGCCCCGCTCCATTTCGCGGACATCGTCCGGCTCTGCAGCCGGGTCACGGTCGCCCGGATCCTGGAGCGCGAGGACTTTACGAGACGCCTCAAGGAGGGCATACCGCTCGGACTGCACGAGATCCTGTACCCGCTGGCGCAGGCCTACGATTCGGTTGCCGTCGAGGCGGACATCGAGCTGGGCGGCACGGACCAGACCTTCAACATCCTGATGGGCCGCGACCTCCAGACACAGTTCGGGCAGGACCCGCAGGTCGCGCTCTTCACGCCGCTGTTGGTGGGCCTGGACGGCGAGAAGAAGATGAGCAAGTCGCTGGGCAACTACGTGGGCATCAGCGAGCCCCCGGACGACATGTATGGCAAGCTCATGTCCATCTCGGACGAGCTCATGCCGGCCTACTTCGAGCTCTGCACCCAGGTGCCCATGGATGAGGTTGAGCGCCTGATAGAGGATGCGCGGGCAGGTCGGGAGAATCCCAAGAACGTGAAGCGCCGGCTGGCGCGGGAGGTAGTGGAGATCTACCACGGCCCTATGGCGGCTCTGGCGGCGGACGCAGAGTTCGATCGGGTCCACGCACGGCACGAGCGGCCGGCGGAGATCCCGGAGTTCACGCTCCAGCCGGACCTGCTCAAGGACGGCCGGGTCTGGATCTGCCGGCTTCTCGTCGCCGCCGGGCTGGCAAAGGGGACCGGCGATGCGCGCCGGCTCATCGAGCAGGGCGGCGTACAGTTGAACGGGGAGAAAGCGCGGGATACCGGTCTGGAGCTGACTCCACAAGAGCTGGACGGTGTGGTGCTCCAGGTGGGCGCCCGCCACTTCACTCGAATCAGGGCTTAGGTGGTGAAAAACCTGTTCTGCCTGTCACCTATCACCCATCACCCATCACCTAATCCATGAAACCTCGCCCGGTTATCCTCACCATCCTGGCCATAGTCCTGGTGGCCGCCTTCGTAGGTAGGCTTTTCTGGCAGGAACCACAGGCTCATCGCCGGCGCTTCCGCCCGCTTCCTGTGGGACCGCGGGTAGCGCCTCCATCCCCCTTCACCTTTTCGCCTTCCGGGGGACCGGGACCGCTGCCCGGCTCCGCCCCGGAGGCGCGGCTGACCGCCAACGTGGCTTGCCGCGCGGGCGCCTACACCCTATCCGTACACTCGATCCGCAGCCTGCTCATGCCGCCCAACTCCTTCGGCATGCCATACTTCGGACCGATGGGGCCGTTCGCGCTGCGCCTGGAGGTGCTCGGCGACACGGGTGGCGACCTGCTGGTCGACATAGATCCCCACACACTGCGTGCGGTGGACTCCTCCGGCCGCACGCTCACCTGCCAGCCGGGCACGGAGGTTCGGATTCCGGTTACCGGCGGGATGATCTTTCAGGAGAACATGGAGGCTCCGGACCCGTCCGCCCGTGCGCTCAAGTCGATTGACGGTACGCTCCGAGTGGAGACTTCCTCCGGCCACGAGGCCATTCCATTCCACCTGCCTGGAATGCCGTTGCCAAACGGTCCCCGTATTTTCGGCCGGTTCGCCCCGCGGGAGCTGCCGGCAACCATTGCTCGAACGTTGCCGCCGGGCCTGAGCGTTGTCGCCGGACCGAAGGCGGCGCGACTCCTGGACACCTCCGCCGCCGTTCCGCTGCCGCGGAGCATGCTGCCGGAGTACCTGGTGCTGGGCGATGGCCAGCCCGCGCAGGTAAGCGTTCCGGATCCGGGCGCCGGCGACCGGGTGAGCCTGCAGGCCGTCTCCGGGCCTGCAGGCACGATCGACCTGCAGTTGGGATACGGCAGAGAGCGCTGGTCTGGTGAAGTCTGGGATGGCGACGCCTTCCTGGTGGTGCTGCCGGCCGGCAAGGAGAGCTCGCGGATGGCGCTGATTGTGCGGCTGGGACGCGGAGGTAATCCGCCGCTAGAGGTGCAGGATCCGCAATCGCCGTTCCTGCCGTCAGACGGTTCAGCCGGCGGCGCGATCGGGTCGGCGGTCATGGTAGGGGATCGTCCCTTCGGCCGGGGGCTGCTCCAGGTGGAGCTTCAGCTCCGCCAGGGGAGCGCGTGGTCGCAGCCGCGAACGCTGAATGTGTCCGTGCACGAGGACGGCAGCTTCATTCTGCCCAATCTGGCGCCGGGCGAGTATCGCATGGTGCGCAGAGTTGCGGCACTGGAACCGGTCACGCCGTTCCAGACGGTGATTCCGATACCGCTGTCCGACTACCTGAAGTCGCGTTTCCATACCGCTGGAGGCAAGTGGACCGGCGAGGAGGTCGCGCCGATAACGGTTCGGTCGGGCCAGCAGACGGATGTTCCCCCGCTGAAGTGGACACCTGCCCGTTCGGCTGCTTCGGGCCGGCGAACCGGCGTGCAGTTAGTCTGGCTAGACAAGCCGGCAGGCCGGCAGGGCTTCTCCTGAGAAAAATTCCTGAAAAATATGCAAACAACCCCTTGACGCGCCGAATTATTCTAGTATAATTGTACACGTCTAGTGGGAACGGACACCGCAGCGCCGGCAACGAGCCCACCGGGACAGCAACCAGATTTTCCGGATCCTTCGTTGGCGGAGCTTATGTGAAGCGCAGGCAGACTTCATTCTTCCATCGAAGGTAAGTGACAGGCCGCGGTTCCGGGGGGAAAACCGCGGCCTGTCCTTCTATATGGCCCAGGCGCTGCAGGAGCATTCCCGCACTTCGGACTTCCGACTTCGGACCGCCGTTCTCCGGCTCTGGATCCATCCCTCGTCCTTCATCCTTGATCGGCTATAATCCCCCATGCGACTGGAAGCGCGCGGGGTATCGGCCGGGTACCACTCCGCCGACGTGCTCCACGCCATATCGCTCCACCTGGACGCAGGTGAGCTCGTCGGCCTCATCGGCCCCAACGGTTCCGGCAAGTCCACTCTGCTGCGGGTGCTCACCCATGCGCTGCCCGCCAGGACCGGCGAAGTGTTGCTGGACGGCCGGCCGGTCTCGTCGTTCCGCGCGCGGGAGCGGGCCCGACACATCGCCTTCGTGCCCCAGACGGAGCCCGCTCTGTTCGACTTCACCGCGTGGGAGGTCGTCCTCATGGGACGGTACGCCCACGTCGCGGGCCTGGCGGGTGAGAAGGAGCAGGACTTCGAGGCCGCTCGGCAGGCCATGCAGGAAGCCGATGTCTCGCATCTGGCGCTTAGGCCCATCACGGCGCTCTCCGGAGGAGAGCACCGGCGCGTGCTCATCGCGCGCGCCCTAGCGCAGCAGGCTCCGGTTCTGCTCCTGGACGAGCCGACCGCGCATCTAGACCTGTCGCACCAGAGCCGCCTCCTGACCGTCCTTCGCGAACTCGTCGAGCGGGACGGGACCGCCGTGCTGGCGGCGCTGCACGACCTCAACCTGGCGGCCGAATTCTGCGACAGGCTTATCCTGCTCCAGAACGGCCGGATCGCTGCGGAGGGAGCACCTGGAGAGGTGCTTCAGGAGGCGGTCCTGGCAGAGGTCTATGGCGCCGGGCTCCGCGTGGCGTGCCGGCCGGACGCGGGGAGACCCATTGTGCTTCCGGCGCGCGTCAATGGTGGCGAGACATCGTGACTAGCTGCAACTCTTTACAACATCTTAATAGGTTCTTAACCTTCTCTTAACAAAACTCGTCCCAGAATGCACAATGATAGGTGAGAATGTGCGCCTTGAGCGCGTGAACGCCCGAGCGTCCGGACCCTATGAAAGTCCTCGTAGTCGACGACGAAGCTCCGATCCTGGAGGCTGTGGCTTACAACCTCCGCAAGGAGGGATTTGAGACCGTCACCGCCAGCGACGCGGAGCACGCCATGGACCTTGCCCGCACCGAGAATCCGGACCTCATCATTCTGGACGTGATGCTGCCTTCCGCAAGCGGGTTCGACGTGTGCCGCGCCATCCGCGCGAGGTACTCCGTGCCGATCATCATGCTTACCGCGCGCGCGGAGGAGACGGACCGCGTGGTCGGCCTGGAGCTCGGCGCCGACGATTACGTGACGAAGCCCTTCAGCATGAGGGAGCTGATGGCGCGGGTCAAGACGGTCCTGCGACGCCAGAGTGGAGCCGATCCCGTTCCCCAGGCCCGGACTATCCGGGTGGGGGAGCTCGTGATCGATCCGGAGCGGCACGAGGTCACGGTCGGCGGACGGTTGGTGCCGCTTCCTCCCAGGGAGTTCGATCTGCTCCAGTTTCTCGCCTCCAACCCGGAGCGTGCTTTTACGCGGCAGACCCTGCTGGACCGCGTGTGGGGACCGGACGCCTACGTTGGGGAGAAGACCGTCGACGTCCATATCCGGTGGCTGCGCGAGAAGATCGAGGAGAATCCCGGCCAGCCGCGCCGGCTCCTGACCATACGCGGCGTCGGCTACAAGTTTACCGCGGCCTGAACATTATCGATTTTGAATTTAGGATTTTCAATCGCTTGAGTGCCTGAACGCCGAATGTCTGCTCCATTAACCATCAGCCATCAGCCATCAACCGAAGACGAGTACTTTGCGCTCATGGAGCAGTGCGGCGCCGGGGTCCTCGTGGTGGACGCCTCCGGACGGGTGCTGCGCGCAAACGCCTTGGGGCGACGGGTACTCGCCTCCGAGCACGTATGCGAGGAGATCACAGACATCCTATCTGAGGCCCGTGCAAGAGGTGAGCTGGTCGAGCGCGAGGTGAGATTGCCGGCAGGGGGCGCGCTCATCGTCTCCGCCTCGCCCATCGGTGGGAGCGCCGGCCCATTCCTGGTAGTTGGGCGGGACGTGAGCGAGCTTCGCCGGTTGGAGAAGATCCGCCGTGACTTCGTCGCCAACGTGTCTCACGAACTGCGTACGCCGCTCGCCTCCATTCGGGCCATGGCGGAGACCCTCCAGGATGGAGCCATGAAGGATGAAGAGGTGGCCGGGCAGTTCCTCGGCACCATCGTCACGGAGGTGCAGCGGCTCACGCGCATCTCGGAAGACCTGCTCATCCTGTCTGACGCGGAGTCCCGGTCGCCTGAGAAGGCGCCGTTCAACCTTTCCGCGCTGATCGAGAAAGTGCTCACGCGGTTCCAGCCGCAGGCGGAGAAGGCCGGCATCGCGCTGGACGGCCAGGTGCAGGCGCGGCTCCGCGTGGAAGCTAACCACGACCAGATAGAGCAGGTGCTCGTAAACCTGGTGGACAATGCCATCAAGTACACCAGCGGCGGGGGCCAGGTGCGGCTCACCGCGGAGAGGCTGCCGGACCGCGTGGCGGTTCACGTGGCAGACACCGGCATCGGCATTCAGGAGAAGGACCTGCCGCGGATCTTCGAGCGGTTCTACCGCGTGGACAAGGCTCGCTCACGCCGTTCAGGCGGCACCGGTCTAGGTCTTTCTATTGTCAAGCACATCGTAGAGTCTCACGGGGGACAGGTGACCGTGGACAGCGAGTTCAACCACGGCAGCACCTTCACCTTCACTATCCCTGTTCCCCCTTCATAATGCGCCAAGATTTAACGCCTCCATAACCGCCCCGTAATGCCCACTTAATCAGTTACCGCTAAGCTCTCTTGCGTACGGCCATCTCTGTTGTGGTCGACTTCCATTCAGCGGAGAGCTCTAGACATGATCCTGTACCGGCGGCGGCTATCCGCTCTCATGCTCATTGAAGTTCTTGTTCTCCTTCTGTTCCTAGCCGTACTGGTAGCGGTCTTCGTGCCCCTGCGGCGTGTATCAACCAAACCGGCCCCTGGAGCCAATAACCAGGTTGCCAGGACACCGCGTCCGTAGACTCTCCGGTCCGTGCGGATCCCATTATCCTTCCAATAAGGAGCCACTATGGAACCCACGGCCTTCACGCTGATCGAGCTACTCGTCGTTGTCCCCGTCACCGCCATGCTTTCCAGCGCTATGGAAGCCGGTACTCCTGTAGGTAGCTGTTGCTGCTGTCCGCGTACGAAATCCAGACGGCGTGCGTGCGCGGATCCACCGCCAGCGTGTGAGAGCCCCTTGGCATAGCGACATTGCCCAGCAGCTTCGCTCCGGCGGCGGTCTCCTGAACCACGGAGATGAAGCCGGCGCAAGCGCAGTAGACGCGCCGGTTCCCCGGATCGAAGGCTATCTGGTCTACGCCCTTCGCAATGTCCACGGAAGCTATCCGCTTGCCCGTTCTCAGGTCAAGCACCGCCAGTTTGCCGTTGCTTCCCGCCGTAAACAGCCGGGCGGAGCGTGAGTCCACGGCGAGCCCATGCGGGGACTCGGCCGGTGCCGTGGACCAGACCGCGACCACGGTATCGGTCGAAGGGTCGATCACCTGCACGGTATTGTTCGCCTTAATGTTCTGATACAGCCGGTTGGTGCGAGGATCGTACTCCACCCACTCCGGCGCACCCGGCACCGGGACCTTTCCGACTACCTTATGCGTCCGAGCGTCGATGACCCATACCTCCTGCCCGTCATCGTGATCTGCGTATACACGCCGCGACCGCGGCTCAAACGCAACGGCGTCCACCGGGCCGGGCAGTGAGACTTCGCCGATCTTCTTCAGAGACCGGCGATCCAGGATTACGACCTTCTGTTCCTTTTCATCGCCCACGAAGTACTTCTGGTCCGCCGCATCCACGGCGATTCCCTGCTGCTCGCCGGTCGGAACGGAGGCCAGGACTCGGTTGGCGGAAAGGTCCAGCACCACGAGCGTGCCGGTGCCCTTGTGAGATGCCAGCAGCCGGCGCAGCGGCGCATCCACGACCATGTAGTCGTACCGCCCGGCGCCGCCCGGCACTACGATGGGCTTCTGCGGCACGAGCGGCGCCACCGCTTGCGCCCGTCCGCAGCAGAGCGCGAGAGTGAGTATAGATACCGCAGACCATAGATACGCGACTTTCACCTTGCTCCTCCCCACCAAAGCTTAACCCAACCATTACGTTGGGATTAGCTGTCCTTAACCCCTTGCAGCTTACAATGTAACCATCTATGCTGCCGGCATACGTTGGTTGCCGGTCGGTGTTTGGTCGCTCAGTTCCCGAAAGGAGCCCGCCATGAAGCGTACCGCCTTCACCCTGATCGAGCTGCTCGTCGTCATCGCCATTATCGCGATACTCGCCGCCATCCTCTTCCCTGTTTTCGCCCAGGCGCGGGAGAAGGCCCGCGCCATCTCTTGCTTGAGCAACTGCAAGCAGGCCGGGCTCGCCTGGGCCATGTACACCCAGGACTATGATGAGACGACTCCCAACCAAGTCTCCGGAAAGCCCAGAATCTACTGGTATGTTGCCATCCAGCCGTACATCAAGAACTGGAATATGATGATGTGCCCGGACCGCACCGACTCTGCCGGCTGCACGGATGCCAACAACCCCTTCTCGCCCCGGTGTATGGGCTACGGCTACAATGACGGGTGGGTCAGTGACGCCGGATACGGCCTCTCCATGACACAGACCGTTGACGCGCAAGGGCACACTCTCCGCCCCGGCAAGACCCTCGCCGCCATCACCGCGCCGGCCGACTGTGTGGCTTTCGGCGATACCTATGACAACCCGGGCTATTCCGTCGCGATGGACAACATCCTGAGCCGCTTGCCGGACGGCTACAGCACGCAGGGGCTGCGCCACCTGCAGAACCTCAACTACGTCTTCGCCGATGGGCACGCGCACGTCATCAAGATGCAGGCCGGCGAGTACTCCGGCTACGGTCTGGTGGGGAGGCCCGCCAGTAAGACGGATGCGCTGAAGTGGTGCGCGGACCCGAACACCGTACCGAGCAGCAATTTCGATGCATCGGGCTATCCGCTGCAGTCCAACAACGAAACCTGCCAGCAGGCTGTAAGTGATTTCTACACCAGCCTCGTCACCATCAACCCCTAGGTCAGCAACATGAAATCGACCATATGGCTTCTCCTCGTCGCGGCGGCGCTCGGCAGCCTCCTGTCGGGCTGCTCGCATAACAGAGTCACCGCGGCTAATGCCGCGCCGGGGGTCATTCCCGGCGACAACAGGCAGGCCATGATTCAGTGGCACCGGCAGCACGACAAGAAGCCCGCAACGACTACGCCGGGCGGTTAGCTGCGGTTCAACAAGAGACGATAGCCCAGACGGATGCTCCGGCCCTGTTTCCACCGCTGCTATTACGCGGGGAGCAGGGCCGGCTCGCGCCGTGCCGGAAGCGCGCGTGGCTCAGGCGCCGCGGGCAGCCGCTTGGAAGCTTCCGCCAGGGCCAGGATGGAACTGGAGGTCCCGGCGACCATCAGCCAGTCCGCCAGCGCTAGAGGAGCGGTGCCGAACACTACCCGGAGCGGCGGAAGGAGCAGCGCGAGCACCTGTGCGCCCGCCGAAGCCGCCAGGCAGTAGGCCAGATACCGGTTCGGCTTGGGCGCCTCGCCCCGCGGGTGGGGACGCTCCGTGCGGCAGGCCCGCGCGTAGAGGATCTCCCCGAACGTGATGGTGGAGAACGCCATCGTCCGCGCTTGCGCGCCCGCTCCATACCGGCCGATGCCCCACAGATAGCTCGCCATAGTGGCCAGGGCGATGATGGCCGACTCGCGCGTAATGATCCGCCACAGCGGTCTGGACAGGATGGGCTCCTGGGGCGGACGCGGAGGCTGGCGCATCACTCCCGGCTCCGCGGGCTCCATCGCCAGCGCGATGGCGGGAAAGACGTCGGTAACCAGATTGATCCAGAGGAGCTGGACCGCCGTGAGAGGGAACGACAACCCCAGCATCAGCGACGCGCCGACGAGCCCGATATCCGCCAGGTTGGAGGAGAGCAGGAATCGCAGCGCCTTCCGGATGTTGGCGTAGATGGTGCGCCCAAGGCCCACCGCGATGGGTACACTGGCCAGGTTGTCGTCCAGCAGGATAACCCCCGCGATGTCCCGGGCAATCTGTGTGCTCCGCACGCCCATGGCGATCCCCACGTCCGCGGCCTTCAGCGCGGGGGCGTCGTTCACGCCGTCTCCGGTCATGAGCACGACGTGGCCGCGCTCCTGGAGCATCCGCACGATCTCGTACTTGTGGCTGGGCGAGACGCGCGCCAAAGCGTCCGGCAGCGGCTGCCCGCTGGCCAGGCTTTCCTCAATGGCCGAGGCGTAGGCCACTCGAACCTGTCCATGCTCGCCAAGCCCCACCTGTTGGGCCACCGTCCCAGCCGTAATGAGCTGGTCGCCGGTGAGCATCAGAGTGCGGATACCGGCGGCACGGAGCTCCTCCACGGCCTCCCGTGCGCCGCCGCGCACCGGATCCTCCATGGCCACCAGTCCAATCCAGGAGAGGATGCGGTCCGCACCGTGCCACGTTTCTCCAGGCTCCAGGACTCGGCGTGCCAGGCCCAGCAACCGCATGCCGCGCGCGGCGAGGCGGCTATTTGCGACGAGGAGCTGACCCCGCCGTTTGGGGGAGAGTGGAACAGGGTCCGAGGCGGTCAGCTCGCGCGAGCAGAGCTCCATCACCTCTTCCGGCGCGCCCTTGACCAGCACCTCCTCGCGCCCATCCGGCGTCCGGTGTAGCGATGCCATATAGTTGCGTTCCGGTCCTCGGCCCTGGATGGCAACGCGCTCGTGGGCGGCGCGGAGGCGGGGTACATCCACTCCGGCCGCGGCGACGGTGAGCAGCAACGCCTGCTCCGTGGAGCTGCCTGTTGCATCCAGCTCGCCGGAGGGCTTCGGCTGGAGCTCCGCTTCCGTGCAGAGCGCGCACACCTGGAGCGCGGACATGAGCACGGGGTCTTCCTGCGGCGCGACCGTGTGCCCGCGGCGGATGAACCGGATCCCGTCCGGCGCGATGGTGCCGGCGACTTCCGTATCCTCGCCCTCCAGGGTAAAGCTGCGCACGCTCATCCGGTTCTCCGTGAGCGTGCCGGTCTTGTCGACGCAGAGCACCGTGCCGCTGCCCAAGGCCGCTACGGCCTGAAGCCTCCGCATGACCACGTTCTGGGCGCGCATCCGCTTCATCCCCAGCGCCAGGGTGGTGGTGGCAACGGTGGGCAGTCCTTCCGGAATAGCGGAGACGGCCAGGGAAGCGGAGACCGCCAGGATCTCCAGCGGCGGCAATCCCATGAGCAGGCCGACTGCCGCGAAGACTGTGCAGGCGGCTGCCGAGAGCACTGCCAGGGTGCCGCCCAGCTTCTGGAGCTCGCGGGACATCGGCGGCGGAGTGTCCGGGGCCTCGCCTATCAGGGTGCGGATACGGCCCAACTCGGTCCGCAGGCCCGTAGCCGTGACGATGGCCGCGCCCTTGCCCGATTCCACGGCGGAGCCAGCATAGACCATGTTACTGCGCTCGGCGATGGGGACGTCGGTCCGGCGCAACGCTTGCGGCGTCTTCTCCTGGCCCGCCTGCTCGCCCGTGAGCAGCGACTCATCCATCAACAGGTTGTCGGCCCGAACGACGCGGCCGTCCGCTGCCACGACGTGGCCGGGCTCCAGCAGCAGGATGTCGCCCGGAACCACCTCCGCCAGATCGATCTTGGTGCGCCGGCCTTCCCTCAGGATGCGCGCGTGGGGAGTTCGCGCCTGGCGGAGTGACTGGATGGTCCGCTCGGCATAGTCCTCCGTGAAGAACCCGATCGCCGCGTTGGCGACGATGGCGCCGCCAATAAACACCGCGTCGATCGCGGCGCCGGTGAGCAGCGAGAAGATGGCCGCCGCGGAGAGCATGAGACCCGGAACGGAGACCACCTGCTCGCCCAAGATGGCGGAGCGTGGGCGTCGCGGGATGTCCGGCACTTCGTTCCGGCCGTACTGGCCCAGCCGTTTGGCGGCATCCTTGGGCGTGAGGCCGTTCTGCGGATTGGTCCGGAGCTGGACCGCCACCTGATCCACCGTTTCGGTGAACCAGGCAGGCGAATCGTCATCGCGGGCGGGAATCGCCGTCGCAGTTGCAGGCTGCGTATGGCCATTCTCCTGCCGACGCGCGGGCCGATGACCGTTGGGGGCGAGCGGGAGTACTCCACTGGGAGCGGGCCGCTCTCGCGCGAGCACGGATTCGAGCGCTTCGTGCAGGGCCGCTGTGTTGGTCGCACCTGCATCGAACTCCACCAGCACGCTGCCGTTATGTGGATTGGTGGTGACGTGGGTAACGCCCCGGATATTCCGCAGGCGGTATTCGACGGCGAGAGTGAGGGTAGGGGAGAGGCGGATGAGCTCGGACCGGAATCGGATACGGCCCGGAACGGCGGCATGTACCACCTCGGAAAGCCAGCGCGTACCTCGACGTGCCTCGGTATGTCCGCGAGTACGGGACGTGCGGCTCCCTTCGGATCGCACATTCGTTGCGCTTGAATACTGCCTGCGGTCAGCTTTCGGCGCGCCAGCCCCATGCCTCCCGAGGACCGCGTCTTCCAGCGCGCGAACGATCCGCGTTGCATCTAGCTGTGACGGGACATACTCAACGAGGAGGCTCCCGTTTGCGGCGTTCGCTGTCACGGAACGCACACTCAGATTCGCCCGCATCCAATCCTCAACGTGGCGTGCGGATGCGGCATCCGCGATTGCGTGCGGCGCTCGAAGTCGAATGCGCCCGGGAATGTCGCTTTGAACCGAGATGCCCGGCTCCAGGATATCGAGAGTCATGAGGACCTTTAGTGCCCTATCGCTTTCACTGAACATTAACCGCCGATTAATACGGGCTTAACGCCCCGGCGTTACCCTAAACAGTGACGGGTTCAGGAGGAGCAAAATGGTGCACCCCGCAGTGCGCATGTTGCGGCCGTCCGACCAAACGCTGGAGCACCTCTACAAGAGTGGTGAGGTTGTGCCCGCGGGCAGTTACGAGAGGCTCGATGACGGCAGAATTGTCCGACTAGATCGCGGTGGAGTGCTACCGCATCCGGAAGACTATCCGCGCTACTACATGCGCGTGTCCTGCGTGAACAGAGACGCTCGCAAACTTGGTGCGCAGTGAAGGGTCGAGTACCGGCCGACGGCGCTCAGTGGCCGCTCGGGCCGGGGCGGCTTGCCGGCCTACTCGCCACCTTCAGCCGTATTGGCGCGACGTGTTCGCCGTCCACGCGTTCCGGTAGTGGTCTGCGCGGCGCGTCCTCGCCCGCGTCCTGTGCGCCGACCGTTCCCAGCGCCTTCGTCCGCTGCAGTGCTTGCCGCCGGACGCCGTCCACGCCGGCGCGGCGCAACCGCCTCCGAGACCTCGTAGCGCGCCTCCTCGATCATTTCCTGCCCGTTGTTGCGTGCGTTGGCAATCACGCGTCCCGCTCTGTCAACCGTATCAAAATAGCCGCGAAGTACGCGCTTTACCAGTGGCTTGCCGGTCGCGCCGAACAACGCGCCGATGGCCGCTCCTACCAGCAGCGGGAATAATTCGAGGTCCATAGCGCAGCTCCCTGTTTCTGGCGTTGATGCAATTCTCTGATGAGTATCGGCAATTCGATAGTTATACCGCACGGCAGCATGAATCAGGTATGCCTCTGAGGTTAAGGTTTTGAGGAGCGGTGCCAAGTTACAAGTCCAAGCATCGAGCTCCCCTCCAGGTATGTCGAAAGGAACGGACCCCGGATGGACTCCTTCGATCGAGACGAGATCTTCTATGAGCTTCAGCCCGTCATCAAGCGGCTGATCCGCCAATACGGTTGTTCCCTTAAGCAGCAGCATCAGATCGCGGATCAGGTCTACTGCCTCTTTCTGGTGGCGCTGAGGAGATACGATCCGGGTCGGGGCATTCCGCTCCGAGCTCATTTGATGCGCCATCTGGATGCATCGATCGCTGCCTTGGGGCAGAACGGGCAGAGGCTGAGGTGCGCGCACGGAACGTACTCGCTGTCGCGCCTGATTTCAGAGTTGGAGGATCCGGACCGCGGCATCCTGATTCGGCGCTACTATGGTGGGTACTCAGTTAATGACTTGGCCGGCTGGCTGGATATCTCCGAGGATGAGGCCCAGGTCCTGCTTACGCGGGCCATCTCCGCACTCCGAGCGGCCGTCGGCACCAGGCGCTCACCGTGCGGGAGTCCGCCTCCGGAATGACGTTGGCTGCGGATCTCCAAGAGGTAACAGGGGCTTCTTAGCAGTGAGACTCACCGGTTGACAAACGATGTTGGACTCTGCACGATTCTGCCGCTATTTAACTGAACCTTAACCGCTGCTTAAGTGGGGCTTAACGCAGCAGAGATACTCTTGTTTTGAGCGCGGGCCACGCACGCTCACCAGGAGTACAAAATGGCAGAGAGACTCTCCGTCCGCAATGGCGAGGATTGGGATGCGGATGAGCCGCGCCGGAGCGGGCTTTCGAACGCCGGGTTTGCGTTCCGGCTAGGTCTGGTAGTAGCGGGCGCCGCAGCGGCGGTGGCATTCGCGGAGATTGAGCTGGGCGTTGCCTGTCTCATTGCGCTGGTGAAGCTGGCAAGCGAGCTGCCCCTGCCGGCTCCGGAGTCGGAGCGGCTCGAACTGTACGATTCCCCGCCGCCGCGGGACCATTACAAGCAGGCTCCGCGGCGGGCTCAACCTTCTGCACGGGCGGCAAGGGCACAGAAGAGTGCCCGCGCCGCCCGTGTTACATAGGGGATGCTCTGTACTTCGCAGCCGTTTGAGAGAGGCCGCATCGCGCCGTCCCAGCGCGCGTCGTGGACCTTAACCGCAACTTAATGCTCCATTAACGGCTGCCTAACCCTCCGTTAACCAGGGCGTGATACCCTTTGCCCGAACGGAAAACGCAACCACGCAATCCGTTATCGCTTCAGTTTGAACCCTCCAAGGAGAAAAGCCATGATGCACGGTACGCGCCCGAAGCGCGGATTTACCCTGATCGAGCTGCTCGTGGTGATAGCCATCATCGCGATCCTGGCAGCCATCCTGTTCCCGGTGTTTGCCCAGGCGCGGGCCAAAGCCAGGCAGACCGCTTGCCTTTCCAACACCAAGCAGATCGGCTTGGCCACGGGAATGTACATTCAGGACTACGATGAGACCCTGTACCCGCACCGCTTCAACTCCGGGAACGACAGCAACCCGTTTCTGGCGGATCCCGTAGGCAACGCCACCATCACCGGCGCCGCGCGCAACAAGACCTTCTGGATCAGCCTGCTCCAGCCGTATGTCAAGAACTACGACCTGTTCAAGTGCCCCTCCACGCCGAACGGCTGGGTCAAGTGGAACACGGACGGCGCGCAGTGCGGAGGCAGCGCTAACAACACAGCCGTTGGCTGCGGCGGAGTAGGCTACGGGGGCCAGAACAGCTACGGTCACAACGACGTGTGGCTCAGCCCGGCGGATCCGTTCTCCGGTGGAACCAGCAAGGTGGCGGTCGTCGCTCTCGCCGCTGTTCCTCGAGTCGCCAGTTGTATCGAGCTGGTGGATGCCACCTACTACGGCGCTGCCCCGGACGTCTGCAACGAGTCCGGCAAGCTGGTGAACAATGCGGGCAATCTGGACTGCCAGTACGCTCAGACCCAGGGACCCCAGTACCAATACTACTGGAAGAACATCGGCAACTCCGTTTGGAGCTGGAACAACGGCGTCAACACTCCCGCGGCCCAGGCGCTGCAGAACGGCCCGAACCGGCACATGAACCAGGTCAACGTCCAGTTCGTAGATGGGCACTCGAAGGCGCTCCCGTATGACAAGGCCATCGGCGACATCTGCTACTGGACCACCGACTCTAACGCCGCGCATCCGAACTGCCAGTAACCGGAAAGCGGCAGCTCCGCCTGCTGCCGCACCTGAGCCCCTGTTCCCGCCCCCCTCTGGGAACAGGGGCTTCTTCTTGCGTGGTTGAAGCATTTGGCTAACGGCGGTGCACCTGGGGGGAATTGTCTCCATTCCTCCCGTTCGCAGGGCGTTGCCATGGCCGTGCTCATTGAGCAGGATGCAACAGCGCAACTAGTCGCTTTCGGCGGGGCTGCCCATGTTAGATGCTTCGCGAAGTGCCCAGTACACCTCGTTCGGAGCGCCCTGGGCGAAATCTTCCCCGCCTCGAATAGCCTCGTACAGCCTTGCGGCCACCAGAGCGCCGACGACCGGACCGACAGTGTATACCCAATAGTGCGAGAGTGCCGATCCGCCGGAAAACAACGCCGGGCCCAGCGAACGCGCCGGGTTCATGGAGCCTCCCGTCACCGCGCCGCCGATCAGTACGTCCAGCACCACTGTCAGCCCGATGGCCAGCGCCGGCAACGCCCCGTCTACCCTTCTGTCCGTCGCCACCGCGATGATGACCAGCATCAGGAAGAACGTGAGCACTGCCTCTATCGCCACCGCCCGGCCGGAGGAGACCGCCGGCACGTGTACGCCGTGCCCGGCGCCGAACAGGACCGCGCATGACCCCGCAGCCAATATGGCCCCGGCGAATTGCGCCAGCCAGTATGGGATAACGAAGCGCGCCGGAAACCGTCCGGCGATAGCGAAGCCGAGCGTCACGGCGGGGTTGAAGTGCGCAGCCGACACCGGGCCCAGCGCGGCGATCATTGTGAGGACTGCGAGTCCCGAGACGAGAGCCGCCGCTAGCAGCCCCCCATCAGCGCCACGCAGCGATGACGCGCCGGAGAGGGCGACCGGGGCGAAGACGATTCCGAATGTGCCCACCAGCTCCGCCACGTACCGGCGGGTCATGCCGGCGTCTCCGGTGAGGCCGCGCCCAAATCGTCCAGCAGGAACTCCACTCGCGTCCGGATCTGGTCGCGGATCTCCCGCACACGCTCTATCGGCTGCCCGGCCGGGTCGTCCAGCCCCCAGTCTTCCGTTACAAGGAAGCTGGCCGGACACGCGTCGGCATCTACTCCGCAGCCCATGGTGACGATCCGATCAGCCTCGTCCGCCATCTGCTGGGTTAGCTGTTTGGGCCGCCGGCCTTCCATCGAGACACCGATCTCCTCCATCACCCGCGCCGCGAGCGGGTTAATCCCTTCGCCCGCCACTGTCCCGGCTGAGAGGGCGCGGACCGGGATCCCGCGCTCCCTGGCCAGGTGGTTGGTCAGCGCCTCTGCCATCTGGGACCGGCCCGCGTTATGCACGCAGACGAAGAGGACTGTAGTAACTGACCCAATCCGGCAAGACTGCATCATTCGCAGCAGCCACCATCTGGAGCATCGACCCTCTCGCCGAGATAGTGCGCCAAGGCCGAGACAGCCTCGCGGTTGGCGCCGCATATCATGTTCTTGCCGCGTCGCTCCACGGTGATGAGCCCCGCCAACCGCAGCTCCTTGATGTGATGGGATATAGTGGAAGTGATTCGCTCCGCGCCGGTGATGTGGCAGCAGACCTCTCCGACGGTGGGACCAACGACGGGCCGCACGTCCCCACTCTCCTCCACTGCGACCCGGCAGCAGCAGCCGCACAGGAAGTTGAAGATGTGGAGCCGCGTAGGGTCCCCCAGCGCCTTGAACATTGCGGCTGTTATGTTTTCGTCCATGGGGTCCAATATCCAGTCATTTCGCGAAATGTGGATCTATTATCGCCAGATAGTCCGACTGTGTCAATGGCAACTTCCTTGATTCATGGGCGAACCCAATTACGTAGATCGAGCGTCTTAGATGCGGTGTTCCGTTGCCCCTCTCCGCCGGGCCGGGGGATCAGTCGCATTCCAGCAGCTAACGGGAGGCCGAGAGATGCAAGCCGTATCGACATTCAGACCTGAACCTGGACGGGTTCGTGCCATGCCTGAAGGCACAGGGGCCACAGCGCAGCTCGATGGCAAGCGTGTGATCATCGTCGAGGACGAGGCAATGACGGTCCTTGGCCTCGGGCGCGCATTGGCGCGCGTGGGCCTCTCCGTCATGGCGCTCGCCTGGAGCGGGGAAGAAGCTATCGCCGCCGTCCTGCGAGAGCGCCCGGACATCGTGTTGATGGACATCAACCTGGGCGGCGGCACGAATGGCATCGAGGCCACGCGGCGCATCCTGGCCGAGTTTGATACCTGCGTGGTGATGCTCACGGCCTATCCGGATTACGAGGAGGCAGCACGCAAGGCGGGTGCCTGCGGCTATGTGCTGAAGCCCGTTACATCCGATATCTTGATCCGCAAGCTCATCGAAGCGTGGGGCGTCTTCTCAGACTGGAAAGCTGCCAAGCCCCCGTAGCTGACGGTGGCCTCCCACCTCTCAGCGCTCACCTACCTCCCTGCCTTCTGTTAACCCACTCTTAACAAACCCATAACCACGCCTTAACGTGCTCTGGCTAGACTCAGGTCGATACTGCCCTGAAGCTCTGGTTTCTGCCTATGTCCGTGATGCACGAACGATACGAGTTGATGGCCGCCGCGCGCTCGCCCGCGAAACCCCTGGCTCGCGTTCCCAGGCTGACCGGCGATAGCGTCTTCAAGGGCCTGACGCTCGCGGGTGGATTGGTGGCGCTCCTCCTGATCGTCTGGATCGGGTTGGGTCTTTACCTGCAGTCGGCCCTCACACGCCACTCGTTCGGGTGGCATCTCCTTACGTCGTCGAGCTGGGATGTTCCGCACGACGCCTACGGCGCGCTGCCATTCATCTACGGCACCTGTGTCAGCTCCGCCCTGGCGCTCCTCATCGCGGTGCCACTCGGCGTCGGGGCCGCGCTCTTCCTCACGGAGATCGCCCCGCGCTGGTTGGCCACCCCGGTTGCGTTCGTCATCGAGCTGCTGGCCGCGGTGCCGAGCGTTATTTTCGGCCTCTGGGGCTTCCTGGTGCTCTGTCCCTGGCTGCAGGAGCACGTCAATCCCTGGCTTGTGGCTCACTTCGGGGCTACACGCGTCTTCGCGGGACCCCCGTTCCTCACCAACCTGCTGGTTGCGGGCCTGATCCTCGCCATCATGGTGCTGCCCTTCATCACCGCCGTCTCGCGGGAGGTGATACGGACGGTGCCGCTGGCCCAACGGGAGGGATCGCTGGGCCTCGGCGCCACCCGCTGGGAAACCATCCGCTCCGTGGTGCTGCCGGCGGCCCGCTCCGGGATCGTGGGAGCTATCATCCTGGCCCTGGGACGGGCCATCGGAGAGACCATGGCGGTCGCCATGGTGGTGGGGAACAACCCGCAGATCTCCACGTCGCTCCTACAGCCAGGCTATACTATGCCGGCTCTGCTCGCCAACCAGTTCAACGAGGCATATACCGAGCCGATGCAGCGATCCGCGCTCATCGAGATAGCGTTTATCCTCTTTGTGATCACGCTGCTGATCAACTGCTTCGCCCGGCTGCTGATCCTGCTGAGCGCCAGAAACCTGTCGGCCGGAGGGCAGGGGAGCGTAGAGAACCCGCTCATTGAGACCGCGCGAGACGTTGCGGGTCGGGCGGTGCGTGTGGCGGTTCCAGTATTGCTGGTCGCGTACGCGGTGTTCCAGACTGCGGTAGACCTGCGTGTACACGGCTGGCGCGGGCTTTGGGGGCCGGTGGAGATCGTTGCGATCGGTTATCTGCTCACCCGGGCTGTGACGGAGATGACGCGCCGGACGGCGCGCTGGGGAGTCTGGAGACGGATCAATAGCATTACCATGCACGCCATCATGAGTGTCTGCGCTGCGGTCGCATGCTTCATGCTGGGCCTGCTGCTGGTTTACGTCGCGGTCCAGGGAGCGCGAGCGCTCAACGTGTCGTTCTTCACGCAGCTCCCGAAGGATCCCACGGACCCGACGGGCGGCATGAAGAACGGCATCGTAGGCACGCTGGTCCTGGTCGCCATCGCCAGCGTCATCGCCATCCCGGTGGGGCTGCTGGGTGGAATCTTCCTTTCGGAGTTCGGCAAGTCGCGCGTCGGCGGCGTGCTGAGGTTCTCGGCCGACGTGCTGAACGGAATTCCGTCGGTGGTCATCGGCATGTTCGCCTATGCCGCGTTTGTCCTGCCGGTGAAGCACTTCTCGGCGACGGCGGGCGGCGCGGCCCTGGGGATCATGATGATCCCCACCATCATGCGCAACACGGAAGAGATGCTCAGGCTGGTGCCGAACACGCTTCGGGAAGCCTCTCTTGGCCTCGGCGCGTCTCGCGTCCGCACCATTGCCCGCGTGGTCCTTCCGGCGGCGCGCGGCGGGATCATCACGGGAATTATGCTCGCCGTGGCGCGCGTCGCGGGCGAGACTGCTCCGCTCCTGTTCACGGCCTTCGGCAACGATCAGGTGAGCGTGTCGCCGTCGGAGCCTACCTCTTCCATGACCCTGATGATCTACCGGTACGCCACGTCCGCGTATCCGACCTGGATCGCCGAGGCGTGGGCTGGGGCGCTGGTGCTGCTGGGCCTGGTGCTGATTATAAGCCTTTCCGCTCGCATTGCCACCCGTACTCGCTACGCTATGAGATAGCCCGGCGCCCACGCTCCTGACGACAACCACCAGAAAGAACACTGAATGCAGTTCAGCTACGTTGTCCTGCTCACAGCCTTAGCGCTTGTGGAGTATGGCCAGCCCTGTGGGGGAGGGAGCGCCAGTGGTGGCCAGTGAGATCCGGGTGGACGCGCCGGAAACCGCTTCCTCTGCGCCAGAGAGTCTCACGGTCCGGTTGGAGGCCCGGGATCTGGACTTCTATTACGGGGCGTTCATGGCTCTCAAGGAAGTCAACATCTACATCGCCGCCAACCGCATCACAGCGCTGATCGGGCCATCAGGCTGCGGCAAGTCCACCTTCCTCCGGTGTCTCAACCGGATGAACGATGAGATCGGGGGAACGCGGGTGGAGGGTGAGGTGACGCTGGATGGTGAGAACATCTATGCGCCGGGCGTGGACGTGGTACAGCTTCGCAAGCGCATTGGAATGGTGTTCCAGCGAGCCAACCCGTTCCCTATGTCCATCTACGACAACGTGGCGTACGGCCCCCGAATCCATGGGGAGAAGAACCGGAGGCGCCTGGACGAGATCGTGGAGAAGAGCCTGGGGCAGGCGGCATTGTGGGACGAGGTCAAGGACAACCTGCGCAAATCGGCGTTCGATCTTTCCGGCGGACAGCAGCAGCGGCTCTGCATCGCGCGCGTACTCGCCGTGGAGCCGGAGGTGGTGTTGATGGACGAGCCGACCTCCGCCCTGGACCCGAAC
>CAYNFH010000094.1:0-23493 GCA_964396385.1 uncultured Chthonomonadaceae bacterium
CCGTCGCGTCCGGGGCGGGCCGAGCCGTGGCCCCGCCCAGGGCGGCCAGGAAGATCTCGCACTGGGCGGAGGGCAGATTCCGGGAGTACTCGACCGCGATGTCCAGCAGGACATCGTCCAGCGACACGAAGTTGTGCGACTTCCAGTAGTTCCGCGCGCCGGGCGTGAGCAGCGGGTCGAACGCCTTCTGCCAGGCCGTGTAGGGCATAACCCCAACGTGCTCTCCCAACGGCCGGCCAAAGCCGAACAGCCGCTCGATCATCGGCTTGCCCTGCTCCGGGTCGCCGGCGTACAGAAGGGCCAGCGCGATGATGTCCGTGCCGTGCGCATCCGCGGGAAGGAACGGCAGCGGCGGCGCCTTGCGTAGGACCGTCCAGACCGATAGATCCTCCGGAGCAGACGCCACATACTCCCGGTACTGCCGGAGGACGGAGTTGGCCTGCGCAAACGGATAGACGATCAAGCCACACAGCACCTCCGGGCCTAATGGATGGAGCTGGAACTCGAACCGCGTAACGACGCCGAAGTTGCCGCCCCCGCCCCGGATCGCCCAGAACAGGTCCGCGTGCTCGGTACTGCTGGCGCGCACGACATCGCCGGTTGCCGTTACGACCTCGGCCGAGAGAAGGTTGTCGACCGTCATTCCATACTTGCGGCTCAGCCAGCCGAACCCGCCTCCGAGCGCAAGGCCGGCGATGCCGGTTGTGGAGTTTATCCCTACGGGCGTGGCCAGACCGTGGGCCTGTGTCGCGGCGTCAACGTCCGCGAGCGTTGCGCCCGCTTCGACGCTCGCCCGACGGCCTTCGGGGTCTACGTGCACCGCCTTCATCAGCGACAGGTCGATCACAAGGCCGCCGTCGCAAAGAGCCGTGCCGGCGATGTTGTGACCGCCGCCACGAACCGCGGTGAGCAGGCCGTACTTGCGCGCGAAGCGGATGCACCGGACTATGTCGGCGGTCTCGACACATCGCACGATCAGGCCCGGCCGCTTGTCGATCATCGCGTTCCAGATGGTCCGCGCCTCCTCGTAGGCCGGGCCGCCGCGGAGGATTACCTGGCCGCAGACCTCCTCCGCGAGCCGGCCGACCTCCTCGGTGGAAACGCGGATGCCGACGCCTCCGAGGGTTGTCAACTCGATGGAGCACATTCTCTTCCTCCTTCCTGGAATGGAAACTCTGTTGTCTGACCAGATGGTATCTCGCTTCGAGGGAGCGATCCAGTACAATTTCTGTACCGACCCCTTATGGACTAGAAGTGAGGCCCCGATGGCGAGGAAGACGGGCTACGGCCAGTTCTGCCCCCTGGCGAAGGCGAGCGAGGTTTTCGCTGAGAGATGGACGCCGCTCATTCTACGTGAGATTCTGCTGGGCAGTACCCGCTTCAGCGACATTCACCGCGGGGTGCCGTTGATGTCGCGGAGCCTGCTTTCCAAGCGGCTGCGGGAATTGACCCGGGCGGGGATAGTGGAGCGCGTCGACTCGGGCAACGGCTATGACGAATACGTGCTGACAACGGCGGGCGAAGAGCTGCGGCCCATCGTCCTGCAGCTCGGGGTCTGGGGCAAGCAGTGGACGCGGGCCGAGTTCGAGGCCGCGGATCTTGACGTGGGGCTGCTCATGTGGGACATGCGGCGGCGCGTGGACCAGCGCAGACTTCCCGGCCACCGGGTGGTGGTTCAGTTTCAGTACCGCGACGCGCCGACTCAGTACCGTAGATGGTGGCTGGTGCTGACGAGAGACGACATCGACCTGTGCATGGAGGATCCCGGCCTGCAGCCGGACCTCACCGTGCAGACCGACGTCGGCACGATGACCAGCATCTGGATGGGAGATCTGTCTTTCGGGACGGCGCTCCAGTGCCGGGACCTGAAGATCGAGGGCCCGGCGGAGCTCCGGTCGCGCTTTCCAACGTGGCTGCAGCTCAGTGCCTTCGCCGAGATCGACCGCCGCCTGGGCAGGGAGTAGAATCCAGGGGTGGTGGCGACTCCGAAGGATTCGGCAAGGCGACAGGCGAACAGGCGGGCATGCCGTCACAAGAGACCACGGCCTGGCTGATTCGCTCGCGACGCTACCTGGCGGAGAGCTTCCGGCAATCGCCGGACCTGCGCGTCGCGGCGGTTGCCGCCGGCTATTCTCCGTACCACTACCACCGTCTCTTCAAGGAGCTCTTTGGGGAGACGCCGTGGGAATATGTCTCGCGGCTGCGGTTTGAAGAGGCGAAGCGGCTCCTGTGCCTGTCTTGCCTGTCCGTGTCCGACGTCTGCCTCGACGTGGGATACGAGAGCCTGGCGTCCTTCAGCACCGCCTTTTCGGCCCGGTACGGCTATCCGCCTACGGAGTTCCGCCGCATCTTCGCCATTCCGTTCCACCGCACCCTCCGCTTTGTCCCGGTCTGCTTTCTCGCCCCGCCGGAAGCCGCGCTCCGCGAGGAGAGCAAGATTCGATAAGCATCGAGTCCTCGCGTGCGCTCATACTTTCCGGTGGAGGTGTCCAAATGATCACGCGACTGACGCATACGACGGTGTTTGTCCTAGACCAGGACCAGGCGCTGGATTTCTACGTCAACAAGCTCGGCTTTACCAAGAGCATGGACTTCACCACGCCAACGGGATTCCGCTGGCTCACCGTCTCGGCGCCCAAGCAGCCGGACTTCCAGCTTAGCCTGTTGAAAGTAGAGCCGGGCGACGCGATGAAGGAAGAGACGGCTGCCCTGCTGCGGGACCTGATGGCCGGAGGCGGCGTGGGCGTAGGGGCGTTCGAGTGCGACGACTGCCGGGCGACTTACGCGGAGCTCTCCGCCAAGGGAGTGAAGTTCCTGCGCGAGCCCGCGGACCAGTTCTACGGGGTGGACGCGACCATCCAGGACCCGTTCGGCAACACGTTCACCCTCCTGGAACCCAAGAAGCGGTAACGGAAAGGAGCCAAGATTGGCTGACAGCAAGCGAAGCAGCAAGAGCCCGTCCGCGCGCGGCAAGGCCGCCGAGGTATTCACGGACGAGGAACGGGCCGCGATGAAGGAGCTCGCCCAGGAGCGCAGGGCCGCGCGCGGGGAGGACGGCGAAAGCGCCGCCCTCGCGAATATCGCCGAGATGCCGGAACCGGACCGCGCCCTGGGCGAGCGGCTCCATGCCATCATCAAGGCCGCCGCGCCGGACCTCACGTCGAGAACCTGGTACGGGATGCCCGCGTACTGCAAGGACGGCAACGTCCTCTGCTTCTTCCAGAACGCGTCCAAGTTCAAGTCACGTTACGCGACGCTCGGTTTTAGCGACAAGGCAAAGCTCGACGACGGCGCCATGTGGCCGACCAGCTTTGCGCTGAAAGAGCTGACTCCGGCCGTGGAGGCCAGGATTGCCGAGCTCGTGAAGAGTGCCTCAAGCTGAAGATCGGCCTAGCGGTGCGCCTGCCGATAGAGAGCGTGGAGCTGTGACGGCGTTACCGCCACGTACTGGGGCCCCAGCAGCTCCAGGATGCGCTTCAGGTCCGACAGCTTCGAGCCCCAGTTCCAGATAAAGGCGTTTACGAATGCCGGGCGCGTGTTTCCCACGCGCTGGCGGATCTGGTCCGCAAGCTTCTCCGGGCCGGAGTCGGCGCCGGTGATCGCCCGGAAGACGGTCTGACCGCCCGGCAGGTCATAGGTGAGAGCACTGTACGGGATGCCGCCGGGACTGCCGTAGTCCGGCATCAGGAAGCGCACGCTTGGCATCAGGCGCGCCGCCCGCGCGATGTCCGGAGCGCTGACATTCATCAGCCGGATGGTGTGCATGTCCAGCCGGGCCATGTACTGCTCCGTCCAGCGGTAGAAGTCCGCGAACGCTCCGCCGCGGTCCTTGAGGGCGGTGGCCCAATCCGGCCCGTAGATATAGCCGACGCCGGACACATCGCAGAGGAACTCATCGTTCGGAGTGGCGTGGTTGTAGTACCAGCGCGCCCAGGTAGGCGCGCAATCGATGAGGGTCGGTCCCAGACCCCATCCGACGGGGATGGTGCCGTGCAGCGGATCCTCAAAATAGTTCCGGAAGTAGTTTCGCCAGGTGCAGAGGTTATCGCCGTCCGACATCGTGAAGCTCAGATAGACCCTGGTGTGGTCGAGCGGGGGCGGCGGCGCCTGCGGCTTCTGCCTGAGGGTATCTTGCTGCACGCCGCTGAAGACCGAGAAGTTCGCGACATAGTCGCTCACGACGGTCACTTTCCCGAAGCGGCTCGCCAGGGATACTCCCGGACCTTCGTTGATGCCCATGTCCTCCCCATGCCACCAGAAGCCGCGCACCACCGCGCCCTCCGGCAGCGCCGCGAGCATGGCCTTCACCTCGGCCGTTTCCTGCGGGCCCTCGGCGCCCGGCAGGTTCTGGGCGCGGGTCCCCGTGATCCAGAACACGGCTCCCTTTGCCGCGATGATCTGATCCAGCGCGCCCGTGTGGAAGATGGCCGGGTCCAGGCAGCACGCCAGGTAGGGGTTCAGACGCGGCAGAAGGTTCCTGTGGATGTAGCGCAGGGCGTCCGCGTCTCCCTTGAACTTCCCGCGCAGGTCGGCTTTGATCGGCAGCCGCAGCCGGCGCGCCAGCTCCGGGGTGGCCATCAGCAGATTGTCCGCGCCCGCCAGGCATGCCGCCACGCAGGGGCTGAGATACACCTTGGGGTCCGCAACGACTGCGCCCCTGGCAGCGGAGCGGAACCGTTCTACCAGGCTCAGTGGATCGGTAACCGGGATGGGATCGTCTGTGTCCCCCTGACGGCGCATCTCGTCCAGCCAGAAGCGGTCATCCTCTTGGAAGACCAGATAGATCCGCGGCTGTGTACGGTTGACGAGCCCCTGCAAAGAGAGGAGTAAGATGCGTTCATCGGGCGTCAAATGGCGCACGTCCGCCACGTATAGGTGACGGGCCGGGACCGGCATCTTCGGCTGAAAGGTGGGGTAGGGTCGCGGCGGCGCGGGCAGAACGAGGTTGGCGTAGACGGGCGGCTTCGGCAGGCGCGCGAAGCGGGCGAAGGCGGCCCGGCGCTGTGCGGGGCCCAGCAGACCCTTGTGCTCCAGCGCGGCCAGAGTGCCGCGCAACAGGAGCTGCTCCGTGGCCCAGGCTTCCAGATCTCCTGCCGGCCCGGCATGGGTCCAGACGTCGACCGCACCGGCAAAGGGCGGTGTGCGATGCAGCAGGATGGCTACGACCGGCCGCTGCTTTGCGCCCAGAGCCGGGATCACCACATCTCCCGCGGGCAGGGTATCCGGATCGAGTCGCTGCGAGCGAGCGGCCGAAGACCAGTCCAATCCTAATGCCGCGAGGCCGAGAGGATCGCCCGGGGCGACACCTGGAGCCGTGTCCGTTCCCGGTCCTGTAAAGCCGCCGACACCTACGCCATTCGGACCAAATAGCGCCGGCTCGCCGCGGTGCCCCAAATCGGTCCAAGGGCCCGCGCTGTTGCGCCCGACGGGATGCGTGAAAGGAATGCCGGAGAGAATGAGCGCGCCACCCGCCTGGTGGAAAGCACGTATGGAGGCAAACGCTTTAGCCGGATAGGTATTGCCGTAGGGAAGCACCAGGGCCGCGAACGCGTGCGCATTGAATCGCGTCGGGTCAGACAGGGCGTCTTCTCCCAGCACCTCCGCGTCTACCCCGTTCTCACGCAGGCGCCGGACGATGTCACGGGGCGATGTCTGAGGGCTCACGCCGTAGTAGGGAAACCCGGGCTCAAAGAAGACGGCGACACGCGCAGTCCGCGGCAACCCCCGTACCGGGATGCTGGCCCGCGAAACAGCAACGGGGGTGAACAGGAGCAACGCAAGGAACACAAGGCGCCGCGCTATAGGTGGCAGGTGGTGTCTCATAGTGGATTCACGCCGAAAGGCGCCCACCGCCGACTGACCGTTTCCTGTCGTTTGCGCTCATCGCTGGGTAGCTGCACGAGGACGCTCTGCTCGGCGGACAGACTGGCGGCGTTGATGGTCTTCACTTCGCCGTTGACGCGGACTTTGACCGGGCGCGGATTGGGCGAGCGGATGGAGAAGTGTGTGACCCTGCCGTCTTTCCAGGAGGCGTCGACCGTGAAGTTGCCGCGGGCCTTGAGCCCCTTGAACGAGCCGCCGGCAGCCCACTCATGGGGCAGCGCGGGGAGGAGGGCGATTTCGCCGGCATGGGACTGCAGCAGCATCTCCGCGATGGCACCGGTGATGCCGAAGTTGCCGTCCATCTGAAAGGGAGGATGGTTGCAGAAGAGGTTGCTGAGGGTGTTGTAGGTGAGGAGGCCGCGCACCATGATGCCGGCGCGGTCTCCCTCTCCCAGCCGCGCCCAGAGGGCACACCGCCACGGCCACGTCCAGGACCGGCGGCTGTCGCCGATGGTGGTCTCTACGGTAAAGGGCCGGTCGCCATGGTCGTTGCTGCGCGCCTTGAGCGACACGATGGCGGCTCGCGCCAACTCTGGCGTCTGAGTAGGGCTGATCTGACGCCCCGGGTAGACGGCGAACAGGTGCGAAGTGTGGCGGTGCGTGTCGTGGGGATCGTCGCGATCCGTCTGCCACTCCTGGAGCTGTCCCCACCGGCCGATCTTGTTGGGCGCCAGGTCTTTCTGCATCCGGGCAATCTTCGCCTGGTAGCCGGCATCCGTCTGAAGCGCCCGGGCGGCTTCGAGGTAGTTCTGGAAGAGGTCCCAGATGAGCTGCTGGTCGTGCATGACCCCGTCTTCACGCGGGCCGTGCTCCGGGGACCAGCCGCTGGGCGCGACCAGAGTGCCGTCGGGCAGGCGCTTGAGATGGTCCTCCCAGAACTGGGATATCTCTTTGAGGACCGGGTAAGCCGTTTTGGCCAGGTAGTCCCGGTCCTGGGTGAAGGCCCAGTGCTCGAACATGTGGTGGGCATACCATGCGCTGGCGGGGATGTTCCATTCCCAACCGTTACCGCCGAAGATGCTCTGGCTGGTGCGGGCGGTCCAACCGCGGGCATTGGCGCCGAATGCCTTGCGGGTGGCGATGCGGCAAGGCTCCTGGGCGGCGACGATGAAGTCGATCAGCGGCACGTGGCATTCGGCAAGGTTTGTCGTCTCCGCGGGCCAGTAGTTCATCTGCACGTTGATGTTATTGTGGTAGTCGCTGGCCCAGGCGGGCTGGTTGCTGTCGTTCCAGAGGCCTTGGAGGTTGGCGGGCAGACCGCCCGGCCGGGAGCTGCTCGCGAGCAGGTACCGGCCGTAGGCGAACATGGTCGCTTCCAGGTCGAGATCGGGATGGCCGGCGGCATAGCGCTTCAGCCGCGCATCGGTGGGCATGGCGAGGACTTCGGAGGGGGTTGTGCCGAGCTGCAGGGTGATGCGGCCGAGCAGCGAGGAGAGATCCCGGACATGAGCGCCCCGCAGGGTGCGGTAGGGTTTGGCTCCCGCGGCCGCCAGCTCCCGCTCCACCACCGGCAGCGGATCGGCGCCGCGCCACCCGGAGGAGTAGTCGGACTTGTAGTTGGTACGAGCATCCAGTAGGAGCATGAGCTCATCACAGTGGGAGAAGGTGAGGGCCTCGCCGTCAGCCGCGATGGCGCCGCCCCTGTGCAGCGCCTGGACCATGCAAGCGTGCTTGAGGTGGTTGGGCATCTCTCCGGCAAACCAGAGGCTGTTATCGGTGGCCTGGGTCCGGGCTGACTGGCCCGATTGGAGGCTGATCCGGCCCGAGAGCGCGCCGCGCCTACCGGCGGTGTAGCGGAAGACCAGGACCTGGTCCGGATGGCTGGCAAATGCCTCGCGGATGTATTTCAGGCCATTCTGGCTGAAAGTGGTGGTGTGGATACCGGTCGTAAGGTTCAGCTCGCGGCGATAATCGGCGGGGACTGACGGGCTGGATCCTATCTCATCGCTTCCGGAGCGGCTCGGGGAATCCCCCATGGCGCCCGCATAGTCCCAGGTGATTTTCAGGTCGCCGAAGTTGCGATAGGACCCGAAGCCGCGGTCGCCGGTCTCGTATTCGCCGTCCCAGTTGTTGTCACCGGACCAGAGGCTCTGCTCGTTGAACTGGATCCGTTCGCTGGCAACGCCGCCGAACAGCATGCAGCCCATGCGGCCATTGCCCAACGGCAGCGCCTCGCTCGACCAGTCCCGCGCCGGCTCGCGGTAGGTTAGCGTGGGGGAGGCGGCGCCGGCAGCCTGAGCCTCACCGCCCAGGAGGGCAACCAATACGATGGCCGCGAACATACCCTGTAGTTCTCACACTCCTCTGTGCGTACTCGACAACTCAGGATACCTTGCAGAAGGAGGGCGAGAGGCTGGCAGCCCGGCCGGGGCACACGGGGAGAGGGAGTGACATGACGCGAATATACATCCACACGGACATGGAAGGCGTTTCGGGAATCGACACGGCTGAAATGATCGAGACGAACGGACCACGATACCGTGAGTGCTGCGAGCTGCTCATGGACGACCTGAATGCCGCCATCGACGGCGCCTTCGCCGGCGGAGCGGAGCACGTGACGGTGCTCGATAGCCATGGCGGGAGGCTCAAGAATTTCATCCTGGATATGCTGGATGACCGGGCGGAGAACGACCCCAAATCCACCGGGAAGTGGTGGGGACTACTGGACTCCACCTACAACGGCACTTTCTTCATTGGCGCGCATGCCATGTCTGGAACCATCAATGGCTTCCTTGATCACACCCAGTCCTCGGAAACGTGGCACGACTACCGCGTGAACGGCCGGAGGATGGGTGAGCTGGCTCAGTGGGCGATGGTGGCGGGCCACTTTGGGGTTCCGATGTTGATGATCTGCGGAGATGAAGCGGCCTGCGTCGAAGCCCGGTCGTTCTTCAATCCCGTGGAGACGGCGGTTGTGAAGCGCGGATTGGGACGAAACAGAGCGGAGCTCGTGGAGTTGGGAGAAGCGCGGGAGCGGATCCGCGCTGCGGCCCGCCGGGCAGTCGGCCTGGCGGGGACCGCGCGCCCGTTCAAGCCCGCACTCCCTATGGAGGTGATCCTGGAGTACAATCGCTCGGATTACTGCGACCGGGTAGCCGCCCGCCCGGGAATCGAGCGGCTCGATGCCTGGACCATCCGGAAGGTCGCAGCTTCTCCTCTCGAGCTGTTCCCCTAGCTACAACAATCGGAGGGACCGCGTGGCGCCGCACACTTCAGAGCCACAGCTCCTCGGCGTTGGGCGGCACGGGGGCGGGGCGGTCGCAGGTGGAGGATACGTCGTAGTGGCGGTCCTCCCGAGAGGCGTCGTGGAAGCCCTCCATCACATCCAGCACGTGGTACGCCAGCTCCCCGCTGGGACGATGCGGCCGGCCCTCCTGGAGGGCCAGCGCCATGTCTGCCAGCCCCACGCCGCGGCTGTTCTCCGCGAAGCCGTGCGTCAGCGGCACATCCTCCCACTCTCGAGATGCCGCCTTACGTAGCTGGACCGGACCGCCGAAGCTATTCGGGTCCGGTACGGCCAACGTTCCTTCGGTGCCGTATATCTCGATGGTCGGCACGCGTCCGCCCCAGACATCAAAGCTCGTCACCAGTGTCCCTACGGCGCCGTTCGCAAAGTCCATCACCCCGGCGATGTGGGTTGGCACCTGAACTTGAATCTTGGTTCCGTGCTTGGGCTGGCTGGTGATGGTCCGCTCAGGAAACGTGATGCGGGCCGAGCCGGTCACCCGCCGGATGGGCCCCAGCAGCGCCACCAGCGCGGTAAGGTAGTACGGCCCCATGTCCAGCATGGGACCGCCGCCTAGATCGTAATAGAAGGCCGGGTCCGGGTGCCAGCTCTCGTGGCCGTGGCACAGCATGAACGCGGTGGCCGCTACCGGCTCGCCTATGACACCGTCGTCGATGAGCTTCCGGCACGTCTGGATCCCGCCGCCCATGAAGGTGTCCGGCGCGCATCCCACGCGCAGGCTGCGTGCGGCCGCCGTCTCCAGCAACTCCTTGCCGTCTGAGCGTCGGACGGCGAGCGGCTTCTCCTCATAAACGTGCTTGCCGGCCTTGAGCGCCGCCTGGCTCACCTGCGCGTGGGCGCGCGGGATGGTGAGGTTGAGCACGATGTCGATCCCCGGGTCTGCCAGCAGCTCTTCCACGGAGCAGGCGTGCGGAATTCCGTACTCCGCCGCCCTGGCCCGCGCGCGCTCCATGTCCAGGTCCGCGCAGGCCGCCATCTCGGTGCTCTTGAATGTGTTGCCGTTCTTCAGATAGATGCCGCTGATATTCCCGCAGCCCACCACGCCTATCCGTGCCGCCACGCTGTGTCTCCTCACATAAGGTGAGAGGTGAGAGGTGAGAGGTGAGATTGGCTCCGGCCCATCACCCATCACCTATCACCTGCCTTACGCCAATTCTACCTGCTTTCCCGATCCGTGATAACCGTCCATGGGGGCCGCCGTCTATAGGGTGACAGGAGGACGACTTCCCCCATGTGTGGCGCGCAAGAGGTAGCCTTGCACCGAGCTGAGGACCTGTTGTTGGCGCGATGCCGCGCGGGCGACCTGGACGCGTTCGCGCAGGTATACGAACAACATGAGCGCCACGTGTTCCGGTATGCGTACCACGTACTGGGCCACTCAGATGATGCGGACGACGTGAAGCAGGAGACCTTCCTGCGCGCGTACAAAGCTCTGCCAACTTTCCGCAACGACTGCAGCCTGCGCACGTGGCTGCTGCGCATCTGCGCCAACCTCTGCCGGGACCGCATCAAGTCCCGCCAGAGGCACCCGGAGGTGCTCTACGATCCGGTTACCGCCCCGGAGTGGTTTGGGGATAAGGGCCGGCTAGTAGACCCGCACGCCGCGGCAGAGCGTGCGCACCTGGCCTCCGTGCTCCGTAGAGCGCTGGGGGGAATGCCCGCGGAACAGCGGGAGATCATCGTCCTTCGGGATGTGGAAGAGCTGGGCTATGAGGAGATCGCGGAGGTCCTGGGCTGTTCCCGGGCCAGCGTCAAACTCAGGCTCTTTAGAGCCCGGCGGCGCCTCAAGGAACGCGTAGAGGCGCTGCTAGAGGCCAGAGGGTAAGAGGATGAAAGTCATGTGGGAGTGCCGCGTTGTGTCCCCGCTGTTGTGGGACTACTCGGCCGATAAACTGCCTAAAGAGCAGGTCGAGCGCGTAGAGCGCCACCTGTCCCGGTGCCCATCCTGTGCCAAGAGCGTGGAGGAGTATCGGAAGACGTACGAGGCTATCCACGCCTTCAAGGAGGAGCCTGTGCCGGCCTCCAAGGCGACCTGGTATGAAATGCGGATGCTGCTTCAGGCGCCCGAGACGCCGTCCCAGCGGTCGTTTCACCGGCGGCCGCCCGTATTTCCGCTGGCCGCGGCCGGGGCCGGAATGTTGTGCGCGCTTATCGTGGCCGCGGCTACCGGGCCGCAGGATTCCATGGGACGCATCCTCCCGCCCATCGTGCCGCCGGTCACCGGGGAGATCGGCACCCAGAAGGCGGATTCGTCCAATGCAACCGAGCCGCAGCCGGTGCGCGCTGTAGATCACGAGCCGGCACGCTCCGTCATTGCCCCAGCGGGAGGGCCAAACCGCGATGATGACGACAGAGACAGGCGCCGGGCGAGCTATGCGGTTGTGCGTCGTCACCGTTCGCGGGGCGAGCGGTCGCAACGCGTCTGGCGGCACACGGAGCTCGAGCCAGATTCCGATCCGATCGCCGAGGCCGCGGTGATCCACGTGCCCGGGGTGATGGCCGACCAGCCTCTTACATCCGAGGCGACGGGCGACTTCGTAATGAACGTGCTGCCTGCGGACGATTCCGATGGAGCGCACCAGTTTGTAATGGACAGCATTCCGGATTCCGGTACTCATACCGCCACTCCGGCGGCCAGCTCCTCCGCAGGAGGCCCCGTATGGTAGCCAGCGCAGCCGGTCAGCAGTCGTCAGTCGTCAATCGTCTGCTTTCCATCATGGCATTGACGGTCCTTGCGGCGGCGCCGGTGCGGGCTCAGAGCACGCTGGAGCGAATGCAGGATGAGCTGTCCGCCATTGTCACGCGGGCCAAGGCGGCCGTGGTCTCCATAGAGAATGAGATGGGCTCCCACCGGTCCGTAGACATGTCCACCGCTGTGGAAGAGGCCTACCGAGACGCGGCAAAGGCGTTCGAGGCGGTCCAGGAGAAGCGGCGTGCAAAGCAGCGCTCGGAGCTGACGGACGCCCAGCGCGAGACTCTGGACAAGGCGCTCTCAGAGGCGCGGGCAAGGGTACAGGAGACACGGGAGAAGATCCGTGAGCTTCAGAGCCGGGGCATGGTCCATTCGTTCCGGCTCCGCCGGCGGGTCGGCACTGGATTCTCCATTGGGGACGGTTATGTTGTCACCACCGCGGACGTGCTGGACGGCATGGAGCACCCGGTGGTCGTGACGGACGACGGAACGCGAATCAAGGCGGAAGTGGCCGGCAAGGACCCGGAGCTGAACGTGGGCCTGCTCAAGCTGCCCTCGGAGGCGGAGCTGGCGTCGCTCCCATGGGGGGATTCCACGAAGGTGCGGCCGGGCTTCTTCGCGATCTCTATAGGTAACCAGACGGGGCGCATGAACTCCGCCGCGCTCAACCTGGTGGCCGGGGTCCGCACGGACGGTCTGCTCTCCGGCAGCCACTTCTATCCCGGCCTCATCCAGGTGGCCGGCACAGTGGGCGCGGGCGCGAGCGGGGCTCCGTTGATGAACGTTCGCGGCGAGGTGATCGGGGTAATAGCGGCCGTTCCCGCGGACTCGTGGATCGAAAACCGGCAGCCCACGGCGCCGCCGGGCACTCCTCCCGGTTTCAGCGGCGTTCCGCATCACTCCGGCAGGCTAATGCATCCCGGCGCAGTCACGGTGGGATACGGACAGGGCGAAGGAACTGGCCAGGGGGAAGGAGCCGGCGCGGGGTGCGGTGGGGACCTCGGCACCGCTATCCGCAATAGCATCGCGGAGGGAATGGCGGCCGCCGACGACGCAACCAGGAACGGGCTGGGCACGTCCATGTCCTACTTCTTCCCGGCCGTCACCAGCGCGGGCTACGCCATTCCGGCGAACCACGTGCGCGAAGTTGTGGAAGAGCTACGGCGCGGCACGCCGGTGGCGCGGGGCTGGATAGGTGTGGTCCCGCGCGAGGACCAGGAAGAAACGTCGAGCGGGCGGATTACGTATGTAAAGAACATTGTTGTTATAGAGAATGTGGTGATGGATTCGCCCGCCTGCCGTGCCGGTATGAAGGCAGGTGACATCCTTGTGAAGATTGACGGGAAGCCCGTGGAGAGCGCCGCGCAGGTCCGCTGCGTAGCGTGCGCGCTCCGACCGGGCACACACCTCTCAGTGATGGTCAAGCGCTCCGGAGAGTCCAGGACCCTCGATCTGCTGATCGATAAGCGGCCGGACCAGCTCACGGTGAAAGCGTCATCGACCAGGTGAGAGGCCGCCGCCAGAGAAGCGGCGAGCCCGTCCCAAGCAGTGCGCCCGCTAGAGGCGCAGTTCGTTAGCCTCCCAGATCGGGGCGCCCCAAGCGCCCCTCTTTTTTTGCCTGCCCCATCCCATCAGGTATCCTGCTCCTGAATGCCGCCACCGGAAAGAGTATGAAGGAGCCTGGATTCGAGACCATCTGCGCCCACCTGGGGGAGGATCCGTCCCGCCAGAGCGGCGCCGTCTCGCCTCCTATCTTCCAGAGCTCGCTCTTCACGTCTCCGGACGCCGAGACCTTTGTGGAACGGGGCAAGCAGGACTCGCCGGTCTACGACTATACGCGCGTCGCGAACCCCACCACGGACGTCCTGCAGACCAAGCTGGCCGCGCTGGAGAGGACGGAAGCCGCGCGCTGCTTCGGCTCCGGGAACGCTGCCGTAACCGCGGCGATTCTCCACTTTGTTCGCGCCGGAGATCACCTGGTGGCGGTAGACACCATCTACGGTCCTACCCGCAGTTTTCTCTCCTCCTACGTAAACCGGTTCGGCGTCGAGACTACGTTCGTGCCGGGAGATGACCCGCAGCAGTTCGCGAACGCGCTCCAACCCAACACGCGGCTCATCTACCTGGAGAGCCCCTCCAGTCTGGTCTTCAACCTGCAGGACCTGCGCGCCGTCTCCGTGCTCGCCCGGGAGCGCGGCATCGCCACTGTGATCGACAACTCGTGGGCGTCGCCCTACTTCCAGAACCCGGCGGAGCTAGGCATTGACGTGGTGGTGCACTCCGCCACCAAGTACCTGAACGGCCATAGCGACATCGTGGCCGGTGCGGCCATGGGGTCGCGAGAGCATATCGGCGGGCTGGCGGTCCGGGAGGGTGCGCTGCTCGGAGGAATCCTAGATCCCTTCGCCTCCTGGCTCATGATCCGGGGCCTCCGCACGCTCGCCATCCGCATGGAGCGGCACCAGGCCAGCGGCATGGCCGTAGCGGAGTTCCTGGAGGGCCATCCGCGCGTTGCCCGGGTCCACTATCCCGGCCTGGCCTCTCATCCCCAGCATGGGCTGGCGAAGTCGCAGATGCGGGGCTACAGCGGGCTGCTCAGCTTCGAGCTGAAGGATGGCAGCAAAGAGGATGCCTTCCGGTTCGTGAACCGGCTGAAGTATTTCGGAATCGGGGTGAGCTGGGGCGGGTTCGAGAGCCTGGCCATCCCCATCGGCTTTCCGCAGGGGAAGGGGGGGCCGGTGCACCTGCCGGGCGTGACGCCTTCGCCGGACGAGGTCCGGTGGGGCGCGCGTCTCTCCATAGGGCTGGAAACGGTGGAGGATATGCTGGAGGACTTGGACTCCGCCCTGAAAGCAGTCGGATGACCACAGACCGCAGGCCGCAGACCACCCGGAATGCCAGCTTTGTGGTCCATGGTCCGTGGTCTGTGGTCCGTCGTCCGTCACCCGTCCTCCGTCCATGCTGAAGATCGGTCACCGCGGGGCGCCGCGGGTTGCGCCGGCCAATACGATGGCCTCGTTCCGCGCGGCCTATGAGCTGGGCTGCACCTGGGTGGAGTGCGACTGCCGGCCCTCCGCGGACGGCGTCATCATGCTCGCGCACGACGAGCACGTCACCACCGTGGACGGCCGGCGCTGCATTGTACGCGATCACAGCCTGACGGAGCTGCAGGCGCTGGACCTGGGGAACGGAGAAGGGGTTCCCACGCTCCAGGAGCTGGTAGGGTGGGCGATCGGACGCGTGGGGGTGATGGCCGACGTGAAGGAGCCTGGGTGGCAGCGGCAGATAGGGGAAGCGCTGGAGCCGCTGCCTCCGGAACAGAAGGTGGTCCCGGGAGCGGATGAGGAGGGGCGCCGCCGCTTCCGCGAGCTGTTTCCCCTCCTCCCACTGTCTACCTCTGTCGACCGCACTGCGCTTCCGGAGATTGACGGCATCCTGGCCCGGGTGGACACAGAGGCCGTCACCCCAGAGCATCCCCTGGTGACCCGGGAGCGAGTTGACGCGCTCCATGCCCGCGGCATCCGCGTCTACGTCTGGACCGTGGACGACCTGGACCTCATGCGCCGGCTCGCCGGGTTCGACGTAGACGGCCTCATCTCCAACCGCGCGGATTTGCTGGGAGAGCTAGGAGTACTGGAGTAATGGAGTGGAGGAGTAATGGGATCCGGGACATCACTCCACAACTCCAACACTCCATCACCCCGCCTCCTAGTGCACTGCCTCCTCATCTACCTGCTTGCCGCAGAGCGGGCAGTAGTGCCAGGCGCTGGTGGAAGCGGGCCGTTTGGCGCCATCGTACGGGCAGAACTCCCAGTCGCTCTGGAACGTCCGTCCGCACCTGGGACACTTGGGCTGCTGGCGCGTGCGGATCATGGTCACCTGGCCGTGGCAGTGCGGGCAGGTGAACGTGGCGCGCTCCTCCGTGGTCCGATAGGTAAACAGCTTCGCGCTGGAGGGGTCGGCTAACACGGATGAGTAGGCGTTACTATCCCGAGGGAGGGTGAGGACATAAGGCTTGTTGTTGCCAAAGAACTTCGAGTCCTCGTTCGGGGTTTGGAAGACCTTCAGGGTGTTTTGCGGGAGCGCGAACAGGTTGTCTGCATTGGTGCCGACCCGGTAGATCCAGTCGTTTCCGCGACGCTGAACGCTCCACCGGAGGCCAGCATTCTGCGTGACGAGCTCTAAAGCCGTCCGGAATGGAACGCTCCGCGCGTGGAGCGTAATGCGCGGGTCCCTGGGCAGGTCCTTGCCCGCCTCGTACTTGACGCCGGCCCGATCGCATATCTGCCTGAGCGCCTGCTCGGGTGTAGCGTTGTCCAGCTCCACGTCCACCCGCTTGTCGCCGGCAGGCCCGGTGACCCAGGTCAGCACATCCGGCGCCGCCTCGACCGATAACGGAGCGTTCTGCACCTGGAACAGGTCTCCGGCGATGGGTAAGTCACCGAGCTCCGGGACCTTCATGCTCTTGACTGCCTTGTCCGGGGATAACTGCTGCGCCGGATCGGCACTATTGTCTCCCGCCTGGGCCGCGGCGCAGACCGGCACCGCCAGGGCAAGCAGAACCGATAGTAAAGCTTTCATATCGAGGGTAACTCCTTCTGTCTCAGGGTTCGTTGCGTCCGGACTCCGGGCGATAGTAGGGAGTCCGGGCATCATGGTCATCGGTAGAAGATGCCGGAAGAGCAATAGGGCCCGGCGCCACCATAGCGGCTCGCCGCAACGGCACCTGGAGGATGGCGGGCTCAAGGCGCACCCCGTCGGGACGATCGCCATCCTGCCGGGGCACCCACGCGACCGCCACGAGGTCCGTCTGGTATGTCTGTACCGTCTCTATTCGCCAGGAGCTCTTGGACGCTCCAGCAAAACCCCTCCCCGACCCTCCCCTTCGTAAGGGGAGGGAGCTTCTCACCGCTGCGGGGTTCCCCCTCCTTCGCAAGGAGGGGGTCAGGGGGAGGTCTACAGCCGCGACGTACAGGTTTGCCGGGCGAGTGTGAGGACGCGCGGCACGGTGGAGCGGGCGCGGTCTGCAGCGTCTATGCGGTATTCGGACCGGGCTGAGCGAGGGACGATGCTTTGCGCGATGGGCGGTCCCGGGCGCCTCGCGCTGGACAGGTTGCTCCGCGCGGTAGGCGACTCGCTTGTGCAGTACCGGCATGTATGCCATGGCGTTACGCGCGGGCGTTCGCGCCGTGAACAGGAAGCCCGCTGCACAGGCGGTCACCGCCGTGAGAGCCGCCGCGGCTCGAAGCCGCGCCGCGCGCCGCCTCATCCTCCACCTGGCGAACGCGGGGATGCCCAGGGAATCCGGCACGGGTTGCACCGGCTCAAACTCCGCCGCCCTGCCAAGCGCGGCGTCTACATGCAGTTGCCGATCCATCGTCCTGCCCTCGCTCACTGCTAACATCCCTCGCCCGCGGTCTGAGGCGTTTCACCCGCTCGCCCGCTCGCCCGCTCGCCCGCTCGCCCCTCCGTCAGCGTTCGCTCCAGCCGCTTCAGGCCCGCCTTTACCCGGCTGCGGATGGTGCTCTCGGGAGCCCGCTCCAGGGCGGCGATCTCGGTAAAGGAGAACTGCTCGAAGTAGTGCAGCCAGATGGGTACTCGGAGCTTCTCAGGCAGCCTGGCGACCGCCTTCCGCACTTCCCGCACCGTCTCGCGCCGCTCCGCCTCTCCGGCGGGGCAGCCGGACTCCGCGTCGGAGGAGTGCCCTAGGATGACCCGCCTCCGCCAGGCGGAGCGCTGGTAGTCGTGCGCTACGTTGACGGCGATGCGGCACAGCCACGCATGGAAGGGCGCCTCCCGGCGGTAGCTGCGGCGGGCGCAGTAGGCGCGGATCACGGTCTCTTGGGCGAGGTCGTCGACGTCCGGGCCGTGCGCCACGGACGCGATGATCCGCCAGATTCGCCGGCGGTGCTGGTCACACAGCCTGCCGAACGAATCCGCGTCTCCCCGCAGGGCCCTCTCCAAAAGCTCCCGTTCCGCCGGACCCGGATCCACGCGCGCCCTCCGATGAGATAGACGAGATAGGGGCGGCAGAATCGCGAAAGTACATGAAGGGGTGAGGGGGTGAAGGGGTGAAGGGGTGAGGGGGTGACAGGAGCCTGCAAGTCCGGTCTTTCCCGGCTTTAACTGTACCGTGAGTTCGGAGCGATTCTGTGGGAATGCCCACATATCACCCCTTCACCCCCTCACCCCCTCATTTCACGTAGACCAGTATCGCTTCTCTATCGATGGTCCCGCCCTGGGCGTTGTGGCCGAAGCCCATCTTGCGGTGGATGCGCTTCTTACGGATGGTGCGCTGGTGCCACGCCTCCAGCCTCCATCCCAGGAGTTCCATCAGCTCCGTGGTGATGGCCGGGTTGTCCACCACCACGCCGTCGAGGATGCGGTGGCCGATAACGATCACGATGCGGTCGGAAGTGACCCGCGCAATCTCCCGTAAGGCGTCCAGGTAATCCGCGTAGAAGCAGACCGCCTCGTGGCGCAGGTTGGGCTTGGACATGCCGGCGAGGGCGGACGCCAGGCTCGGGCTGGCCGGTGCGCTCTTCGCGCCGTCCTTGGCGCCCAGGCCATCCCGCTTCATCGTCCGCATCGCCGCGTCGCCCATACCCAGCCAGTAGAGCATGTTGCGGGAGAAGTAGTGGTAGGGGATGGTGTTCTTCATGTCGCCGTAGGGCGGGGAGGTGATGGTGAGGTGGAAGGCGCCCTCCTCCGCCGGAATGCGCCGGCAATCGCCCTCCAGGACTTGGGGAAGGGAGGAGCAAGGGGGAAGCTGCCGGACGCGCCCGAAGCCGTCACGCATGCGGGTGCGCCAGGCGTCCAGCACGTCGGGGTTGAATCGCTCCAGATCCTGGCCGCGCAACCGGCGGAGCCGGACCTCGCCCCGGTAGGTGAGCGAAACGTCCCGCACCGTGTTGGAGAAAATGCACCGGAGCAGGTTAGAGAGCGCTGAACGGTTGGTTGGGTCCGTCTCGTCGACAACGGCGTCCATCGTCCCGCGTATCCGGGCCAGCGGCTCAAAGGCGGCCGGCTTGAACCAGTACTCTACGCCGGCTTCGCGGGGGAAGGAGGGCGGCTCCGGATGGACGCGCGGAACGATGCGTTCGAACGCGGCCTGGGCTTGCGCCAGAGCGGTGGCGGGGATGGGAGTGGTCTTGGCGCGACAGATGAGCGCGGCCAGGGGATTGACGTCGATGCCCATGGAGGGCAGGCCGCGCAGGTACGCCTCCACGAGCACGCCGCCGCCGCCCACGAAGGGATCCAGCACGCGGGTTCCGGGGGGCGCGTACTCCTCCAGCAGCCGTGCGGGCAGTTGCGGGATCATGGAGGCCAGGTAGGGGTGCAGACCGTGCGTTAGATACTGTGTGTCCGCCCCCGGAAAGTCCCACGAGCCCACCGTTCCGCTCAACCGCTGGATCCTAGCCTATCCGCGCCCGGATGGATGCGCCTGAGCGGAGACCCAGCCCAGCCACGGCGGAGCCGTTGCGGATAGCGATCTCCAGCCGGCCCCCGCTGCCCACGTAGGCGACAGGCTCTCCGACGGCCACGTCCGCGAAGGTGCGGGCGAGGGGCACGGTATGGCTGCCGACTTCGAACATGCAGCGGCCGTGCGGGTGAGACTCCAGCCACTCTACGAGCTGTTCCGAGGTAAGGTCCGTGACCAGATTGCCGAACCGGTCCACGTGGATCACGTGGACCTCCAGCCCGCCATTTCGCTGCATGGGAGTGGGGAATGGGAGCGTGGCCAACACGTGGGACGGCTCACCGAGCCTGGAGAGCTCTACGCCCGCCGCGAGGTGGCCGGCCGCGGGGGAGAAGATGTCGCGGCCTTGGAATGTGGCGCTCACGGGCCGCTTCTGGTACACCGGGTTGGTCAGCCGGACCGCCCTGACGACCGGGTCCGCCGCTAGCGCCAATGTAAACAGGCCGTTGTCCGGCCCCACGTACCATGCGTTTTCCGTTTGCACCGCGACCGCCGCCCGCGCGCTGCCGACGCCCGGGTCTACCACTGCCAGGTGGATCGTTCCCGCCGGGAAGTGAGGCGCTGCCGCCTCCAGCGCCACCGCCCCCGCCATGACGTCTTGCGGCGGGACCTGGTGGCAGAGGTCCACCAGCGCCACGTCCGGCGCGATGCCCAGGATTACGCCCTTCATCACGCCCACGTATGGGTCTTCCAACCCAAAGTCTGTTGTGAGGGTGATGATCTTGCGACCCATACCGACCCATTTCGTGATCTTGGGCATTGCGCCCTCCTCTGCGCCTTTGCGCCTCTGCGTGAAATCCGTTATCGTGTCCGCCCGCAGGGGAACCTTCCGGCTCCGCCGAAACGTGCCCCAGCCCGCGCTGAGAGGAGAGCCTATGCCGCGAATCGAGCAGAGTCTGGACATCGACGCCCCGGTGGATACCGTCTACGCCGTCGCCCGGAACGTGGAGGAGTTTCCGGAGATCATGGAGGACCTGCAGTCGCTCACGGTGCTGGAGCGCAGCGAGGACGGCAACCGCACCGTGACCGAATGGGTGGGGCTCATCCGCGAGTTCAAGATGACGGTCAAGTGGACCCAGGAGGACGTCTGGGACCCGGTAAGCCACCGGGACGAGTTCCGCATGATCAAGGGCGACATGGACCAGATGTCCGGCTACTGGCAGTTCACGCCGGATGGAAACCGGACTCGGTTCGAATCCGTTGTGGATTACGAGTACAACGTGCCGCTCATCGGGCCGATGATCCAGGCGCTGATCAAGAAGAAGATGACCGAGAACCTCGCCGCCCAGATGCTGGCTATCAAGACCTGCGCGGAGTCACAGTCGCGGGGCGGATGAAGAGCGGCGCACGTGGACCACCGTCGGGCTAAAGCCCGCGGCTGGGTGGCCGTTGGCCGAGTGTCGGCCTTCGCCGACACTGGAGAGAAAGCGGTTGCGGAAGAACAAGCTCAGAGTCTATGTTCACTTGATATGGGCTACCTGGGACCGGCAGCCGCTCCTCACGGAGTGGCTTGAGCGAGAGGTACAGCGCTACATCTCTGCTTGTTGTGAGGATGATGGCTGCAACGTGCTGGCCATAGGAGGTATGGCGGACCACGTGCATCTTCTGGTCTCGTTGTCTGCGACGATCTCGATAGCAAAGTTGATGCACGATGTGAAGGGCGGCTCCTCACGCTTTGTCACACAAGAGCTCCAACCGGGTGAGTGGTTCCAATGGCAGGGGCACTACGGTGCCTTTAGTGTGAGCTCGCGTGACCGAGCCTTGGTTAGTGATTACATTCAGCGCCAGAAGGAGCATCATGCTGCAAACACCCTCTGGCCCTCCGTAGAGGAGCCTTCAGAAGAGCACCTCATTCCGGATGTGCAAAGTACATAGTGTCCGCGTAGGCGGACACTAGGCCGGAGGTCACCCAGCGCCGGGTTTCAACCCGAGCGCACAGGGGGACGGGACCGATGTCGCTGTTGCGTTCAGGCGTTTGAACCTCCAAAATAGGATCGGGTCCGGAAGGAGACCCTCCGGACCCGATCCTGTGCGTGCGCGGGAAACCTAGCTATCCATGTCCAGCTTGCCGTTCGGACCGCGGTGCGGCACCTTGCGGGTGATGTGCCGGCCCAGCATCGGGCCGTTGTAGTAGCCCGGCGCTGTGATCTTCTCCTCGTGCCGGCACCCAGCCGTCAGCAGCAGACTGCCCATGACACACATGGCCGCCACCAGCCCCAGGAGCCGCGCGGCAAATCGCCTGTCGTTTCGCATCCTGCTACTCCTGTGAATAGGTGTGGTAGGTCATGAACCAGACGCCGTCGCTGCGCTGGGTCAGGTAGCGCTGGGAATTGCCGGCAATGCGCTTCACATGCCCATCGAGGAAGGCGAAGTTGCCGCCGCCCTGGTGCATCTCGCCCGATTCGCAGCCCATTATGTCGACAAATCCGCCGAGCGCCAGCATGGACACGCCGTCGCCAATGAAGACCGTGGAAGCCGGCCGGCGGATATCGGCCAGTGCGCGGGTGATGCCGCGCGGCGCCACCCACGAGAGGCTGCCGGGGCTATCCGCGCACGGGTCCTGTGGGGTGCCGCAGTTCGGATAGGGCGCGCCGGTCACCCAGGACATCAGGTACGGCGACTCCGTTGCAAGACCGTAGTGCGAGTAGATCTGGATGGGGTTCGGCGGCGGCTGGAAGAAGAAGCTCAGGTCGCTGCCGTCACAGTCCGGCTTGGAGGCCGCCAGCCCGATCTTGGCCTGGGACCAGGAGGGGCAGGTGAACACGCCGCCAGGCGGGTTGTAGCTGCCACCGCTCTTGATGTAGGGCTGGATCTTGTAGACCCAGAACCGCTGCGCCTGCGGCTCCCCCGTGTACTCAATCTGCGTCCGCCACGGGATGATGGTCTCGTCGTAGTCCTGCGCGTACATCAGGACCCCTAGGGCGAGCTGCTTTTCGTTGCTGAGGCAGGTCGCTGCCCGCGCCTTCTCCCGCGCCTGGGCGAAGACCGGGAACAGTATCGCCGCGAGCACTGCGATGATCGCGATGACCACGAGCAGCTCAATCAGTGTGAATGCACGTCTCTTCATAGCGGTATCCCTTCCAACCAACAACCGGAGCGCACTCTACCCGCCTCACTCCCGCCCTGTGCCAGCAGGGCGCGTGGTTGCCGGACATCCGGGTCCAGCCATGGGAGTATGTCTTGTCTTGGCCAGAGAAAGTTATGCTCGCTGCGGGGGCATCGTAATTATCGGCAGCCGTTCCGCTCCACTGGAGGGACCGGTCCTCGCGGCACGAAACCCTGTTCTTATCGCCGCCCGTATACTCTCCAGGAGCCCGGCGTCTTCATTGACGCGCACCATACTCCGTGATAGACTCACACGGCGGATGATGGACTGGGAGCGACGAGTAACGGATCCGGATTCATCCATCATCCCTCATCCTTCATCCTTACCGACATGCTTCAGTTCAACGTAGCCCCGCTCGCGCTTGTCCTCCTCGCCTTCGCGCTGCTGGGCGGCGGCTTCTTCTTCTGGTGGTTCAGCCGCCAGAGCCTCACGGATATGAGCCCCGGCCGGAAGCGGCTCGCGCTCATCCTCCGCCTCGTCATTGTCACGCTCCTGGTGCTCGCCCTCGCCCAACTCCAGTGGGTCCGCCGACACGACGCGCTCTCGGTCATCTATGTCATGGACGCCTCCAAGTCCATCCGGCCGGAGCAGAAGGAGGCGGAGGTCAAGTTCGTCAGCGAGTCGCTCAAATATCGGCACGCCAAGGACACGGCCGGCGTGATCACCTTTGGCCTGGACCCGGACATCACGTCCCTTCCGTCCACGGACACCACCGTCAAGGACGTCAAGCACAACGGCGCCACCAACGCCACCAACATGGCGGAGGCAGTGGATGCCGCTCTCTCCATCCTGCCGCGCAACTCCGGAGGCAAGGTGGTGGTGCTCTCGGACGGGAACGAGAACGTGGGCAGCGTCCTCTCCCACGTGCCCACTCTCTCCGCCCGCAACGTGAAGGTCGATACCGTGACGCTTCCCTCCACGCTCAAGAAGGAGGCCCTCATCGAGAAGCTGGTGCTGCCGCCCAGGGTGAAGATAGGGGAGCCGTTTACGGTCAAGGTGATCGTCAACGCGCTCAACGCGCAGCGGGGGAAGCTCGTGCTGCGGCGCGATGGCGAGGCGGTCGGCACGGCGCGCGACGTGGAGAT
>CAYNFH010000095.1:0-23449 GCA_964396385.1 uncultured Chthonomonadaceae bacterium
CGTTGGCGAGCAAGGCGACCACCAGCATCTCCACCAGCTCGTCCTGCCCCACGATGGCCTTGTGCATCTCGGCGAACAGCCGCTCGGCAGCGGCCGCAACGGCGGAGGACTGAGGGGGCGAGGGGGCGAGGGGGTGAGGGGGCGAAACCGGAATCGCCGTGTCGCCCCATCCCCGCGTCGCCGCGTCCTGTGGCATCATGTCATGCGATTCGGACAAGGTCCGCTTTCCTCCGGAACTCTTCAATCTGGCGCGCGAGGCGCAGCATCTCGGACTCCGCCACTTGATCGCCATGGGCGATGCGGTCACAGCGGGTCAGCAGGTCCCGCAACGCGCCACCGTCCAGCCCGAACCGGCGGGCGGCCATCTCGGCCACGCGCTCCGGCGGTGCCCCCGGCGGCGCGTCGATGCGCTGCACCAGGTCCCGCAAGAAGGCGTTATAGACCGCCTCCACCGCGATCCCGCCCGCGCCCGCGCGGCGGTAGAGCCCCGCCATGGAGCTGATGTACTCTGTGCTGGGCCGGTAGGTGGGTGTGGGAAGCTCCTTGGCCGTGCCAAAGCGGCGGTTGGCGTTGTAGATGACCAGCAGCAGGAAGAACAGCAGATACCACCCTATTGCCCGCCCGGTAGGCCCGATGGCGCGCCAGAGTGAACGGCCCTCCATCTCCGTGCCGTAGCCCTGGTGGTACTCGTCGAACAGAACGCCGGCTCGGGATCTGTGGACCTGCGCGATGTTGGTGAAGAAAACGGCATTGTCCGCGGCGGTGAGGTGCGCGTTATCCGCACCCAACCCCTCGCTGGCGACAATGATCGTGCCCCGTCCCCGCTTCCACACGACGGCGTAGCCGCCCAGCGAATCCGAGAGCAGGACGTGCTGGTCGCGCTTCTTATGTGGCTCAATTCGGAGAGAGCCGTCCACGTGCAGCCGCTCAACGTCCCGCATATAGGGGGAGGAGGGATCCTTCGGCTGGACGTCCGCGGGCCGCGCGGGCTCTGCCTTCAGCACCACTCTATCCACTGGCAGGTCGTTCTGGCCGCGCCCGAACGCGTCGTCCGCCGCGAGCACCAGCACCGCGCCCCCCTGCTCCACCCACCTCCAGAGCGCGGCGCTCTCGTCCGGTCTCGGCGCTCGCTCCATCGGCTCGGCCATTACCAGGAGGCCGGTCTGGGACAGGGCGGTAAAGTCGCGCTCCCAGCGGTGGACCTCCAGTCCCTGCGCACCTAGAAGCTGGTATAGCCCGGCCAGCCCCTCGCCCAGATAGCTGTAGGTGGTGGGCTGCTGGCGCCGCTCCGCCTCCACGTCCCTGCGCGAGAAGTAGGCGGTTGCCACTACGAAGATGAGCAGCAGGACACACAGTACCCAGCCCTCTCGTCCCTTCCGCATGGGGCGTATGGTACCACATAGGGAATCCCGTTTGACAAACCCGCGGCGGCGTGACCATACTGAAGGTTCGTGAGGTTTGCCTGCCATGTCCTACGCGGATCTCCTCTATAGACTGCCCGCCGACCGGCTGCGCCAGATCGTGCGGAGGCGGGCACCCACCCTCCGGAGCGTCCCCCGCATCTCCGACAAACGGGAGCTGGCCAACTTCCTCTCCAGCGCCCTGTGTCACTACACCTCCGTCGTCCGCGCCATTGAAGACACCACCCTGCCGGAGCTCCGGGTACTGGTAGCGGTTGTGGCGCGCGGCGGCGACGTCCCCTTCAGTGAGCTGGTGAAGGTGGTCGGCGCGGAGAAGGAGGCGGCGCTGGCTCAAACCATCGACGGGCTGGAGCTGAGCGGGCTGGCCCTCTGGGATCGGCTACGGACCGAGCCGCACGTGTTTGTGCCCAAGGCGGTGCGGGACGAGGTTACGCTGCCTCCGTCGCTCCGCCATCCGCTGCACTCCGTCCTGGAGAAGTATGACGTCCCCACGCTTTCCAGAATATGCGAGAACCTGGGGCTGTCTGCGGTGGCAGCGCCTGTCCGCGCTCCTCGCGTAACCGCCATTACCCGGGAAGTCACCGACCCTGAGAGGTTCCGGCAGCATCTCGAGCGGCTGTCAGAGGAGGCGCAGCGGGTGTTCTCGTTCCTGGTGGAGAGGGGCGGGGCGGCCTACGTCCAGGAGATCGCCTTCCGCATGGACGCGCGCCGGCGCAGCCAGCTCATGACGTCCGGCTGGCCCACGCAGTGGGCGGTGGGCAAACCGCGCAATGGAGTAGAGGAGCTGCTCGGCAGCGCCATGGCTGTGCTGGACGTGGAAGAGGGCTGGGGGCGCTGGCAGCTCGTGATCCCAATCGAGGTGCTGGACGCGGCTGTCGGGTTCTCGCCTTATGGCGAATTGGTCCCGGACCCGCCTCCCTGGCAGACGACTCCGGCGGGAGGCGCCGCGCCCCAGAGCCACGACTCACTGATTCGGGACATTGCTTTCCTGCTGGGATTCCTGGGACGGACCGAGGCGGCTCGCACCGGAACCGGCAATATCCATCGGAATGCGCTCAAGGCCCTGGCGCGGGGCTTAACCGTGCCCACGGTTCGGTACGCGGAGTTCGTCTACGCGGTGTCTCGAGATGCCGGCCTTATCGCGCCCAAAGGCCGCAAAGGATTGTACGACGCGGGGCCCCGCGCCCGGAGCTGGCTGAATGAGCCGGAAGACGCCGAGCTCAAGGCGCTCTACGACGCGTGGCGCGGGCGGGTCTCCTGGGCGGAGCCCTACTCCGAGCCGCTGGCCGACGGCCGCACGTACCGCGACAGCACCTGCGTAGCGGCCTTACGCGAGTCGGCGCTCACGCTGCTCACAGACCTTGCGCAGGAGCGGCCGGCCGAGCTGGCCTCGTTTGAGTCGCTCGCGGCGCGCGGGGCGTACCGCTGGTGGAGCAGGTTCAGGTTTGGCAATGCGGCAGACGATGAAGAAGACGAGGAGACGCCCGCGGAAGTGGTCTCCTCCAATGTCGAGGCGATGCGCCGCATCTGTGCGGAGAGCCTCTTCTGGCTGGGGCTGACGGAGGTGGTCCGCGGCGTCGGCGGCACGGCTACGCACGTGCGCCTCTCGCCCAGGGGACGGCTGCAGCTCCTGGGGGAGCCCACCCCGGAGGCGCCCCCGCCACCGGAGGCGTTCGTTCTCCAGCCGAACCTGGAGATCTACGCTCCACCCAACCTTCCCGCCCGGATCCTTCACCGGCTCTTCCGCCTGGCGGAGCCTACCGGCTCCGGGATGCTCGCCCTCTCCAAGGACTCCCTTCGCCGCGCGCTGGACCGTGGAGAGAACGCTACCAGCCTGCTCAAGTTCTTCAAGCAGCATTCGCAGACAGGCGTGCCTCAGAACGTGGAGTACCTCATCAAGGAGGTGGGAGGACGGCACGGCCACATCAAGATCGGGCAGGCGGGTCTCTACCTGCAGGTGAGCGACCCGGTGCTGCTCAAGGAGCTGAAGGCGCACAAGGGGCTGAAGATACATTTCCGCGAGGACCTGGCGGACACGGTCGCCCTTATCACGGGGGATAGCGTAGACGCCGTCCTGCGCCAGTTGCGTCAGGTGGGATACTTCCCTGTGGCCTCGGACGATAAGGCGGAGGACGCCGGACGCGCGCGTTCCCACTACAAAGGCGATGAAGAGGACGACTGGGACATCCCTTCCGGAAGCTGGTACCCCGCCCCAACCCGCTCCGCCGTCGACCTGGAGTCGAGGATAGATTGGAAAGCGATAGAGAAGGTTGAAGGTTGAAGGTTGAAAGTAGGCCTTACAAGGCGGGCTAATCTCCCTCTGAGGCTGCTTCTGAGGTAACAAGCACCGCTAGGGCTCCGGCCTTCAACCTTCAACCTTCAACCCTCAGCCAGGAGTTCTCCCTTGTACAACCCCCAGAACCCACTTATTGTTCAGTCTGACCGGACGCTGCTGCTGGAGGTAGACAATCCTCGCGCCGAGGAGTGCCGAGACCGGCTCGCCATCTTTTGCGACCTGGTGAAGAGCCCGGAGCACATCCACACCTACCGCATGTCTCCGCTCTCCCTCTGGAATGCGCGGGCGGCCGGCATGACGGCCCCGGAGATGGAGGCCACGCTCCAGGAGTTCGCCAAATACGACGTGCCGGGCAACGTCCTGACGGACTTGCGCGAGTACGTCGGCCGCTACGGACGCCTCAAGCTGCGCCGCGAAGGATCAGCACTGGTCCTGCAGGCGGACGATCCCATCCTGATGCTGGAGGTGGTGAACCACCGCTCGGTCAAACCCTTCATCCGGCGGCAACTGGATGATCGGACCATCGAGGTGCCGCTCATCGAGCGGGGCCGCATCAAGCAGGCGCTCCTCAAGATCGGATTTCCCGTAGAGGACCTCGCCGGTTACACCCCCGGCGACAAAGTGGAGTTCCGCATGCGGGACTTCACGCTCTCCGGAGCCCTGTATCACCCCCGCGATTACCAGCGGGAGGCGGCGGACACCTTCTGGGCGGGCGGCTCCGTGCATGGCGGCAGCGGAGCGCTGGTCCTCCCGTGCGGCGCCGGAAAGACCATCATCGGCATGGAGTGCATGGCGCGCGCGCAGATGAAGACCCTCATCATCGTGACCGGCATAACCGCGGCGCGCCAATGGAAGCGGGAGCTCTTGGACAAGACCACTCTCACGGAGGACCAGATAGGCGAGTACAGCGGCGACAACAAGGAGATCCGCCCGGTTACTATCGCCACATACCAGATCCTAACGGCGAGGCGGCAGCCAACGAACGGCGCTCCGAAGTCCGAAGTCCGAAGTTCGGGATCCGCTCTCACGACTCACGACTCACGACTCTCGACTCCTCCTTCTGGTCTCACGACTCACGACTCACGACTCACGACTCTGGAATCACCCTCTCAGGAGCTTGGCGAGCAGGAAGGCTTCCTCCACCTGGGCCTGTTCGATAAACAGAACTGGGGGCTCATCATCTACGACGAGGTCCACCTGCTTCCCGCGCCGGTGTTCCGCGTCACCGCGGAGATACAGGCCAAGCGCCGGCTGGGGCTCACCGCCACACTGGTGCGGGAGGACGGGCGGGAAGATGACGTGTTCTCGCTGATAGGCCCCAAGAAGTACGACGCGCCCTGGAAGGAGCTGGAGAAGGAGGGCTGGATCGCCACCGCGCTCTGTACGGAGATCCGGGTCCCGATGGACGAGGACTTCCGGCTGGAGTACGCCATCGCGGACCGGCGGGAGAAGTACCGAATCGCCGCCACCAACCCGCGCAAGGAGGAGGTGGTGTGGGCGCTGCTCCGCAAGCATCGCGATGATAATGTGCTCATCATCGGCCAGTACCTGGATCAGCTTCAGAAGATAGCGGATGCCGTAGGGGCTCCGGTTATCACCGGCAAGACCGCGCAGCGCGAGCGCGAGAAGCTGTATGCGCAGTTCAAGTCCGGAGAGTGGAAGCGGCTCGTGGTCTCCAAGGTCGCCAACTTCTCCATCGACCTGCCGGACGCCAACGTAGCCATCCAGGTGTCCGGCACGTTCGGATCGCGCCAGGAAGAGGCGCAACGGTTGGGTCGCATCCTCCGCCCCAAGAGCGATGGGGGCATGGCCCACTTCTACACCCTCGTTACCCGCGACACCAACGACCAGGAATTCTCCGTCCACCGCCAGCTCTTCCTAACCGAGCAGGGCTACAGCTACGAAATCGTGGACATGGACCAGGCGTTGGAGTGGGGCAAAATCTGACCGCAAATCCCGCATCCCTCACAGCAAACTTCCTCTGTAGCGCCGCCAGAATCCGGGGTGGACGGTTTCACTCCGCCTCCGACAAGGGCAAACCGGCTGTAAAGCCGGGACGCAAAGCCACGGGCCTCCGCCTGAAGCCGCTGACAAGCCGCTGTAAGCCGAGGTAGCCGGGCCGCCGAACAGGCGTACCATCCCAGAGAGTGGACCACACTTCTCTCCTCGTCGGCCGGGATGAAGCTTTCCGTACTGCCGCAGGGCCTTCATGGGCCCTGCGGCGGGCATCACTTCCATCCTTCGCAATCGACAAAGGCAAACCGCTCGAAAGGGCGGGACGCAAAGCCACGGGCCTAAAGGACAGGCAACAGGGAAGAGGTTACAGGTTACAGGGTGCAGAATTCCGGCCCCTGTCACCTGTCCCCTGTAACCTGTAGCCTCCTACGGTCGCCGGGCTACCGAACTGCGGCGATTACGCGAAGGAGAAGACCCATGGTACATGCGTACAGGGCAACTCACTCCAAACATGCGCGCACCCAGTCCAGCCACGGGCGGATTGTGGGCAGACGCATCTCACTCGCGCTGGCCCTTGGCGTCACGCTCGGAGGCCTCGCGCTGGGCTATGGCGCCTCGGGCGCCAACTGGCCTGCACAGCGCACACAGACGGCCCATGCCGTGCGCAGAGGCGGGAACATCCTGTTCAATGCAGTATGGGGCTCCTAGGAAGCGAACAGCCATGAGTACCAGCACAGGGACAAACAGACCCGGACGCTGGCTTAGCAGAGGTTGGTCGTCTCTCCTGGCGGTCTCGGTAGTGGCGTCCATGTCGGCAGGGTTCTCTCTGCCTGCCGCCGCGGACAGCTTCGGCGATAAGGGGGACGCGTTCCTCCACTTCAAGCATGCGAAGCACAACCATGCCGAGATCGTTACAGCCATCCTCACGATCGACGGGGATATCACCACGGACCGCCGGGAAGCTCTCAAGAGCCTCCATGCCAAGATCACGGGCGACCTGCCTCTGATCAACGCGGTTACCGTGAAGGTACCCCTTGCAAACCTGCCGGACCTGGCGGATCTTCCGTTTGTTAAGAACCTTTCGGAAGACGTCGTGGTCAAGAAGCACGACCAGTTCACGGTCGGCCACTCCCTGGCGGACGTCGCTCTCCAGCAGTACGGCGTAGACGGCAGCAACGTCGCCGTGGCCGTGCTGGACAGCGGGATCCGGTCCCATCCGGACCTCAACATCGCCGCCACCGGCAGCTCGCGAGTCATCGCCAGCGTCAGCTTCGTACCCAACGATCCCAGCACAGACGACGCGTGTGGCCACGGGACCCACGTAGCGGGGATCATCGCGGGCAACGGCTCCTGCTCCACAGGCAGCAACTATACCCGCACATTCTACGGCATCGCCCGGAATGCCAATATCGTCAACGTGCGCGTCCTCGACCAGAACGGCGCGTCCACCGTGAGCACCGTCATCAACGGGATCAACTGGGTGATTCAGAACAAGAACACCTACAACATCCGCGTGATGAACCTCTCGCTCGGCCATTCCGTCGGCTGCAGCTACAAGAACGATCCCCTCTGCCAGGCCGTGGAAACGGCGTGGAACGCGGGTATCGTGGTTGTGGTTGCCGCTGGCAACGGAGGCCGCCTCTACTCGACCCAGCAGCCTGGCGCGGACAATGAGGGCTGGGGCACCGCCTACGCCTCCATCACCGTGCCCGGCAATGACCCGTACGTGATCACGGTCGGAGCCATGAAGAACATGGACGGCAACCGCGCCGACGACCGGATCGGGACCTACTCCAGCCGTGGGCCCACGCTGTGGGACCTGAACATGAAGCCGGACATCGTTGCGCCCGGCAACATGGTGGTCTCCCTGCGGTCTCAGGGCAGTACGCTGGATGTGAAGTACCTGACCACGAACCTGGTGGCGCTTAGCTCTTACGAGAGCATTCCGCTGCCGACGGACGTGTCCCAGTACTTCACGCTCTCCGGAACCTCCATGGCCTGCCCGGTGGTGGCGGGCGCCGCGGCCCTGATGCTGCAGGCGGATCCCACCCTCACCCCGGACACCGTGAAGGCGCGCTTGATGGTTACGGCCGACAAGTGGGCCCTCCCGAACGGGAAGTGGGATCCGTGCGCCTTCGGCGCCGGCTATCTCAACATCCCAGCGGCCATGGCGAGCAAAATCCACGTTGCGCAGGCGGCAATGAGCCCCCAGCTCGTGTACGACTCGACCAACAGCCGGATCTGCCTCAATAGCGTGATCTGGGGCACCGACCTGCTGTGGGGCAGCCCGGACCTGCCGGACTTCACCGTCCTCTGGGGCACCAACGTGATATGGGGCCAGAACATCATCTGGGGCAGCAACGTGGTCTGGGGAACCAACGTGGTCTGGGGAACCAACGTCATCTGGGGGGCCACCTGTGTCTACGGCACCAACGTCGTGTGGGGCTGTGACGTAAATGCGGCCGACCAGAACGTAAACCTCGGCGACTGACAGTACGTGGGCAGAGCTCTACCCATGTAAGCAGGCCGGCTTCAACGAAGAAGCCGGCCTCTTTTCTTTCTGCAGGGGCTCCATAGGAAACCCGGCACTGGGCGGCGAATCGGCGAGAAGCTTCGAATAGGTGAGAAGTGAGGGGTGAGAGGTGAGAGGTGAAGGCTCTCCCACGCTAGCACGGCGGTTGGCGCGATATGCGCACGCGTTGCGCTATCAGGACCTGCCGCCGCAGACCATCCACGAGGTCAAGCGGCGGTTCATCGATTCTTTCGGATGCGCCATGGGCGCGCTGTCCGGCGATCCAGGGCGCATCGCCCGTAAGCTGTCGCGCACGGTTTCGTCCAGCCCCTCTGCTACGGTGCTGGGGACCACTCACGAGTCCTCGCCGGAGTGGGCCGCTTTCTCCAACGGCGTCCACATCCGATACCTGGACTACAACGACACCTACCTCTCCAAGGAGCCGGCGCACCCTTCGGATAACATCGCTGCAGTCCTCGCTGCGGGTGAGCCGGTGCGCGCCTCCGGGAAGGAGCTCATCACCGCAACCGTCCTGGCGTACGAGGTCCAGTGTCGCCTGTGCGACGCCGCCTCTATCCGCGCCCGCGGATGGGACCACGTGACCTACGGCTCCTTCACCACCAGCCTGGCCGCCGGGAAGCTGCTGGGTCTCGACGAGGACGGGATAGTCCATGCGCAGGGCCTAGCCGGCACGCCGAATAATGCGATGCGGCAAACCCGCGTAGGCGAGCTTTCCATGTGGAAAGGGTGCGCCTTCGCCAATGCCTCCCGCAACGGTGTTTTCGCGGCCCGACTGGCGCGTGCGGGGATGACCGGCCCTTCACACGTCTTCGAGGGCGAGATGGGATTTTTCAACCAGGTGAGCGGCGAGTTTGAGCTGGACGTGGACTCCTTTGGAGGCACGGGGCGGCCCTTCATGATCGACCAGACGTACATCAAGTTCTATCCCGCCGAGTACCACTCCCAGAGCGCCATCGACGCCGCCTTGGCCTTGAGGGAGGAGATACTCAAGGACGTGGCGACGCGGCGAGGAAGCGACCGCGAGGCTTCCGTTCTCACGACTCACGACTCACGACTCACGACTCTCGACACGAGCCAGATCGCCGCCATCACCATTCACACCTTTGACGCGGCGGTCGACATCATCGGAGGCGAGCCGGAGAAGTGGCGGCCCAGGTCGCGGGAAACGGCGGACCATAGTCTTCCCTACTGCGTGGCTGTCGCGCTGGTGGACGGGCAGGTCTGGATGGACCAGTTCGACGAGGCGCGGTTCACGGACGAAGCGCTGCTGGAGCTCGTCGCCAAGGTGAGCGTGCTGCGGGACGCCGAGCTGAGCAAGGGCTACCCGGAGGGCATTCCCAACCGCATCACGGTGCTGATGACCACCGGCGATAAGTATGTAAAGGAGGTCACCTATCCGCGCGGGCACGCCAGGAACCCCATGACCGATGCGGAGGTGGAGCGCAAGTTCCACAGCCTGGTGGATCCCGTGCTGCCGCCCGACCGTATCGGCCAGGCCCTGGACCGGCTCTGGAACCTGGAGAACGAGACGGATATCGGCAGCCTGCTCAAACTCTTCGCCGTGGAGGCTGAATGAAGGTACTCATACCCGTCAAGCGCGTGCCGGATCCCTATGGAAGGGTGCGGCTCACGCCGGACGGACAGATAGACGCGAGTGACATCAAGTGGGTGGTGAACCCGTTTGACGAGATAGCACTGGAAGAGGCGGCGCGGATGCGGGAGCGCGGGCTGGACGTGGAGACCGTTGCCGTGACGGTGGGCGACTCCGCCACGGAAGAGCAGCTCCGCACGGCGCTGGCGATGGGCGCGGACCGGGCCATTCTGGTGGAGGCGGCCGGCCCGCTCGACCCCGGCGTGGTCTCCTACCTGCTGGCGGCCATCTACGAGCGGGAGAGGCCGGACTTGGTGCTCATGGGCAAACAGGCCATCGACGACGACTACAACCAGACGGGCCAGATGCTGGCGGCGCGTCTCCGAATCCCGCAGGCCACGTTCGCGTCTAGGATTGAGATAGCGCCGGATGGCTCCCACGCCACGGTAGTCCGCGAGGTCGACGCCGGACGGGAGACGTTGGAGGTCACGCTGCCGGCCGTCATCACCACGGACCTGCGGCTGAACGAGCCCCGCTACGTGGCGCTGCCGGCCATCATCAAGGCGCGCGCCAAGCCGCTCCAGCGCATGGGCGCGGCGGAGCTAGGTTCGCCCCCTTCCGCGCGCGTGAAGGTCCTCCAGATGGAGGCGCCGCCTCCTCGCAAGGCGGGCCGCAAAGTGGGCAGCGTAGATGAGCTCCTCACCGCTCTCCGCGAAGAGGCGAGGGTCATATAAACCACAGAGTTCGCAGAGGACACAGAGATTCGGATGAGGCGATAATGTGATGGGCCGATGAGGCGTCCGGTATCCGGCCACACCTCATCCCCTCACCGGCCTTTCTCTGCGGCCTCCGCGTGCTCCGTGGTGAAGGGTTATTGAATGGCTAGATTGCTGGTGCTGGCGGAGACGGATGGCGCGCGTGTGCTGTCCAGCACACTGCCCACGGTAGCCTTCGCGCAGGCGTTCACCGCCGTGAACGCCTGCGCGTTCGATCTGCTCATCCTCGGCGGTCCGGGCATTGAGCAGGAGGCTGCCCGATGGACAGGCTATGGGGCCGAGCAGGTGCTCACGGGCGTGTCGCCGGAGCTGGCCCACCCTACCGCGGACCGGACCGCGGCTGTCTGCATGATGGCGGTGCAGGCGACGGGGGCGAATTGCGTGGCCGGCCCCGCCTCCAGCTTTGGGCGGGACACGCTGCCCCGGTTGGCCGCGCTTCTGGACCTGCCAATGCTCTCCGACGTGCTGAGCGTGGAGGCGCTGGACGGCCGGCCCAGCTTCCGGCGGCCCATGTACGCCGGTAACATCGTGGCGAAGGTGCAGGTAGAGCGGGATGAGGGTGTGTTCAGCGTGCGCGGCACGGCATTCGGCAAGCCGGAGGCGCGGGGCCAGAGCGCGCAGGAGGTCCTGGCCTTGCCTGAGCTGCCGCAGGGAACCCGATGGATCGGGCTGGAGACAGGCGAGCAGAAGCGCCCGGAGCTGACCAGCGCGCGCGTGGTTGTGTCCGGTGGCAGGCCGCTGCGAGACGCGGAGACGTTCGAGCGGCTGATAGGCAGCCTTGCGGACAAGCTGGGAGGCGCCGTGGGCGCGACCCGCGCCGCCGTGGACAGCGGCATCGCCCCCAATGAGCTTCAGGTGGGCCAGACCGGCAAGGTGGTGGCGCCGGAGCTGTACATCGCGGCGGGAATCTCCGGCAGCGTGCAGCACCTGGCCGGTATGAAGGATTCCAAAGTGATCGTCGCAATCAACACGGACCCCGAGGCCCCTATCTTTGACGTCGCCGACTACGGCCTCGTCGCCGACCTTCACCAGGCCGTACCGGAGATGATAGAAAAGCTTTGACCTGCGACGGTGCAGACTTGTTATCCCGAGCACGGGTGAGCCGCGCTTTGGCCGCAAAGCGGACAGCGGCGAGGGCCGGCCCCTGGGGAGGGATCTGCTTTACGGTAACTGCGCGTACTCTGCCGGAAAAAGCAGATCCCTCGCGAAGCTCGGGATGACGGACAAAGTCTCTCTTCCGTCACCCGTTACACCATGCCCACCCGCACCATCTTCTTTCACATCTCCGGCGCGCAGCAAGCCCTGTTCTATCTGTTGGCAGCGATTGCGCTCGCGGTCTGCTTCCAAGGCTTCTACCGCCGGGCACGGCTCTGGCGGCTAGGCAAGCGAATAAGCCCTATCAAGGATTGGCCTGCGCGTGCCAGGTGGCTTACGGAACAGGTCCTGGGCCAGCGGCGCACGCTGCGGCGCTCCTATGCGGGCAGCATGCACCTCCTGCTCTTCTACGGAATGGGCGTACTCTTTCTGGGCACCTGCATCGTGGCCGTGGAGCACTACGGCGCCTACCTGTTCGGTCCGCACTGGTTCTATCGAGGCTGGTTCTACCTGGCCTGCAAGGTCGTGCTAGACCTGTTCGGGCTGGGGCTAGCCGTCGCGATTGTAATGGCCCTCGCGCGACGGTACGGTCCGCACCCGCGCTCGCTCGGCCACGAGTGGCAGGACGGCGCCTTCCTGCTGCTGCTCCTCGCGGCGACGCTCACCGGCTTCCTGCTGGAGGGCGCGGGCCTGGCCGCGGACCCCACGCGCGCCCCGTACGCCGCCTACTCCCCCATCGGCTCCCTGGCCGCAATGTATCTATTCGGCGCGTCTTTCACCCCTTCACCCCTCCACCCCTTCACCCCTTCACTCTACGCCCTCCTCTGGTGGATCCACGTCCCCCTTGTACTCGGCGTCATCGCCTGGCTGCCCTATGGCCGCTGGCTGCACCTGTTTGTGATCCCCGCTACTGTGAGCTTCCAGCCGGAGCGGCCGATGGGCGCGCTGGAGCCCATCTCAATGCAGGAAGTGGAGCAGACCGGGAAGATCGGGCTCGCGCAGGTGACGGACCTGGACCGCTGGAGCCTGATGAGCCTGGACGGCTGTATGGAGTGCGGCCGCTGCACGGATGCCTGCCCCGCACGCGCGGTGGGCAAAGAGCTGAACCCCAAGGGCATCGTCCTGGACCTCCGCCGCGTGCTGGCGGAGGTCCAGAGAGGGAGAGGGGGAGAGGGGGAGACACCGGAGTCCGCATCGCCTGAACACCTGAACACCCGAACACCTGAACACCCGCAAGGTTCCGGTCCATCAACCATCAACCATCAACCATCAACCGATATCATCTCCGACGCCTCCCTCTGGGCCTGCACCAACTGCCACGCTTGCGTGCGGGAGTGCCCGGCGCTCATCCGCCACGTCGACATCATCGACGGTATCCGCCGGTACCGGGTCGCGGAGGGCCGCCTCTCCGGGACCGCCGCCACCATGCTGAGACAGCTCGGAAGCCGGGAGAACCCGTGGGGGCTGCCGGCGTCGCAGCGGCTGGACTGGGCGAAGGGGCTGGATCTGGGATCGGCGGCCGTGGACGATGGGCGGGAGGTCCTGCTATGGGTGGGCTGCGCGGGTGCGTTCGAGCCGCGCGGGCAGAAGAGCGTCCGCGCGCTGGCGGAGCTGCTCCAGCGAGCGGGCGTCAAGTTTACCGCGCTAGGGCCGCGGGAGCGGTGCTGTGGCGACCCCGCTCGCCGCACCGGGGACGAGTTCCTCTACCAGCAGCTCGCGGAGGCGAACATCGGCACGCTCAACGAGGTGCGGGCGAAGACCATCGTGACCCAATGCCCCCACTGCTTCCACACCATGAAGAACGAGTACCCGCAGCTTGGGGGCGAGTACGAGGTGCTGCACCACACGCAGTACCTGGAGCGGCTGATGACGGAGGGGCGGCTGAAGGTCCCGCGCGATTTCGCCAGGTCCGTCACCTACCACGACCCCTGCTTCCTGGCTCGCGTGAACCGCGAGACGGAAGCGCCAAGGGCACTTTTGAACGGCGCGCTCACCATCCCGCTCAAAGAGGTGGAGCGGCGGGAGAGCCGCACCTTCTGCTGCGGGGCCGGCGGCGGGCGGATGTGGATGGAGGAGCCGCCCAACCAGCGCCCCGGCGTCAACCGCGCCCAGGAGCTCCTGGCCACGGGTGCGCAGGCCGTGGCGGTTGGCTGCCCTTTCTGCAAGGTGATGATAGGCGACTCCGTCAATCAGGTCGCCGCCGACTCCGCCCCGCCCGTTCTAGACATCTCCGAGGTCCTGCTGGCCGCAATTCAACCGGCCTCCGCACCTGAATCGTCCCCGCCGGCGCATTGAGGTGCGGCTAGCCCTGGCGGTGTTCTCCGGGCTGGCGCTCCGGCAGTTCGAAGTACAGCGGGTAGTGGCGGGCGCAGTTCGGGTTGAAGCCGGATCCGCAGCGCGGACATACGGAGCCGCACCCCAGGTACTCTTGGATGGTTAGCTCCGCTCCGCACGCCCCGCACAGGATAGCCCTCTCGTCCAGCTCCTCCGCCTTCCACCGTCGGGCCGGATGCCCGGCGGCCGCCTCATGGCATGCGTAGCAGGCGTAGTATTCCCCACAGCATGAAAACCGGATGGCGATGATGTCCAGCGCGCTCCGGTAGTGCGCACACCCCGTCCGCTCGTCCACATCCACGCCATTTACTTTGACCATTCAGGAATCCGGTGACCGATGTTCCAGGCTTTGTGATGCGCCCCGTACCGGCCACCTGAAGACCAGAGGGCCCTTGCCACCCGCTCCGGCAGTGGTAGAATGCATCAAGAGAAGCCTTTGGAGATGCCCAATGGAAACCCAGATACAGGACAAGCCTGTCCGCGTCTTGTTGCCACGAGAAACCGCGCGGCGTGTCGAAGAGGTTGCCGAACAGGAGAATCGGTCGCTCGATGAGCAGACCGCACTGCTCCTGGACGAGGCCCTCGACGCCCGCTCAAGCCCGCGGGAGATCTTCCAGCGCCTCTCCTCAGATTACCGCAGCCGGCTTGCCCGCGAGGGGAAGCTAGACCAGACTCCCGACCAGATTCTGGAAGAGCTCCGCCGCATCCGCGAAGAAGTGGCCAATGAGCTCTATCCGGACTGAGTTCGTCGCGCTTGACACCAATGAGTACGTTTTCGCCGTTTGGGACGTACCTGGCTACGAAGCAAGCGTCGAGCTGCTGGTCAACCGGATAGAGTCTCTCCGCATCTACCTGCCTCTCCCCGATATCCAGGAACTAAACCACATCCTGACCCACCAGGAGACCCAACGCCTCTTCCGCCTCCTTGGTCGCGCTGCTGACCTCTGGGAGGATCGCCTGCCGCCTCAGGCAGACCTGGTCGAACTCTACCAAGGTCGTGGAGCGAAGAAGGGCGATGCCCGCATCTGCGCCTACCTTCATGTTGCCGGGATACAGTGGCTCGTGTCGGAGAACCGTCACTTCCTTCAAGAGGTCCCCGAGTTGCCCTTCACGGTACTCACCGGCTCGCAGGCGCTCCAGCAGCTCGATTATGAGCAGTTGGCGCAGGATGAATCCGCCGAGGCCGAAGCGCTGGAGTGGGCCGAAGGCACCGTGGAGGACGTAGCGGATGACCCCAGCGAATGATCGTCCTCTCTTGCTACACCGTTGAGCCCATCCTCCAGGCACGGGCTGCCGGGCGGGATTCCGTGGCGGCTTCCCTGGACCTCGGGCTGACGGAGAGCACGGTGGAGCTGGCAGCGGAAGGCATCCTCCTGCCGGACCGCCAGCCGCTCCCCTGGGCAACGGTGGAGGAGATCGCGGAAACGGAGACCGCCTGCTTCACAGTGAAGAACGGGGAAGCCCGGAAGATCCAGTTCTTCTCCGAGGCGCGGCAGCGGTTCTACAGCCTGCTCCCAACGCGCCGCGCCCCCACCATGTTGCTGAGCGGCATCCCCATGCACCGTATCAAGAACATCGACCCGCACGAGGACACCCTGCGGAAGTTCAAGACCATCGCGCCGGTGGTAGGGTGCGTGCTGGACACCTGCACCGGCCTGGGATACACTGCTATCGCCGCCGCGAAGACGGCGGAGGAGGTCGTGACCATCGAGCTGGACCCCACCGTCCTGGAGGTCTGCCGGCTCAATCCCTGGTCGCAAGCGCTGTTCCAGGACCGCAAGATCCACCAGGTGGTGGGGAGCGCGGCCGAAAAGGTACGGGAGATGCCGGACGAATCGTTCTCGCGCATCTTCCACGATCCGCCGACCTTTAAGATAGCCGGGGAGCTGTACTCCGGAGAGATGTACCGTCAGCTCTATCGTGTGCTCAAGCGCGGCGGACGGATGTACCACTACATCGGAGACCTGGACAGCACATCCGGCCGCGTGGTGGCCAAGGGCGCGGTCCGCCGCCTACAGGAGGCCGGCTTCAGCCGCGTAGACCGCCGTCCGGAAGCGTTCGGGCTGACGGCGTTCAAATAGGAGTAGAGAGATGGCGGGTGGCGACTTCTTGCTGGGCCAGGCGGATCCGGCGGCTGTGTTCATCCCGGAGGAATTTGGGCCGGATGCCCGGCTGATGGGCGATACCGCTGCGGACTTCCTGCGCCGAGAGGTGCTGCCGCGCACCGAGCAGATCGAGGCCCACGATACGGAGCTGATGCGTCAGCTCATGCGCAAGGCCGGCGAGCTGGGGCTGCTGGGCGCGGAGGTGCCGGAGATTTACGGGGGACTGGGGCTGGACAACCGCACCGGCGCGCTACTCGCGGAGAAGCTCAACTGGCAGCAGTCGTTCGCCCTCACGCACGAGGCGCACACCGTCATCGCCACCCTGCCTCTGATGTACTTCGGCAGCCATGCCCAGAAAAGCAAATACCTGCCCAAACTGGCGAGCGGGGAGTGGATAGGCTCCTTCTGCCTCAGCGAGGCGGGCTCGGGTTCCGACGCCCTCGGCGCGCAGACCCGCGCCACCCTCTCGCCCGACGGAAAGCAGTACCTGCTCAAGGGCGAGAAGATGTGGATCACCAACACCGCCTTCGCGGATCTGTTCACGGTCTTCGCCAAGGTGGACGGCACCCAGTTCAGCGCGTTCCTGGTGGAGCGCGGTTATCCCGGCCTCTCCTTCGGCAAGGAGGAGCACAAGCTGGGAATGCGCGGCACCTCTACGCGGCGCGTAATCCTGGACAACGTGCCCGTTCCGGCGGAGAACCTGGTGGGCGAGGTGGGGAAGGGCCACTACGCCGCCTTCTGCGCGCTCAACATGGGCCGCTTCAAGCTGGAAGCGGGGGCAGTGGGCGGGCTGAAAGAGACCCTCGCTACGTGCGCCGTATACGCCAAACAGCGCAATCAGTTCGGCCGGCCCATCGCGGAGTTCGGCCTGATCCAGGCCAAGCTGGGGGAGATGGCAGCCCGCACGTTTGCGCTGGAGGGCGCGGTCTACCGGCTGGCGGGGCTGCTGGACGGGGCGTTCGCCGGCATCGTGCCGGACGCGGACGACGCTCCCGCGCGCTACCATCGCGCCGCGGAGGAGTACTCCCTGGAGTGCAGCATCGTCAAGGTGGTCGGCTCGGAGCTGTATAGCTGGGCCACGGATGAGGGCATCCAGATACACGGCGGGTACGGCTATACGGAGGAGTTCCCCATGGCCCGAGCGTGGCGGGACCAGCGGCTGCTGCGCATCGGAGAGGGGGCGAACGAGATCGTCCGCATGGCCATCGTGAACGTCCTCCTCCGCCGCGCCCAGCAGGGCCGCTTCGATCTCGATCGCGCCGTGGAACGGGCCCGATCCGCGCATGCAGGCGATGGCGCACGCGCGCTAATGGCGGCCGGGCTCCTGCTCCTGGATCCGGCCCGCCAGCGCTTCGGCGCAGCCCTTGCGGAGGAGCAGGAGGTTGCGGCCGTGATCGCGGACCTCCTCGCCGCTGGATATGTGGCGGACAGCGCCGCCATCCGGGCCGAGAAGTTGGCGCATCGTGGCGCTCCCGGAGCGGAGCTGGCCCGCGAAGCCGCTCAGCTCTACGCCGTGGAGTCGCTCCTAACCCTGCGTGCCGCAGCCGAGGAGGCCCTCCACCGCATCGGGCCAGAGGGGGCAGCTCAGGCCACCGCCTGCATTCGCGCCCTGCTGGAGCCCTCGGCCCCGGAAAACCTGATAGCCCTCCGCCGCACGCTCGCCCAAGCCGTCCTCGAACGTGAGGGATGGCCGTGGTAATGCCCGACGTTCAGGCGTTCAGGTGTTCGGGTGTTCAGGACCGGAATCCGAAACACCTGAAAACCTGAACACCTGAACACCCTCCGCAGGACTCCCCCCGCCCGTGCGGAATATGGCTGCCATGAGCCGCGCAAGACCCACCCTGGGCGAGCTGGAGAACCACTGGCAGCTACGGCTGCCGGAGCTGTTCCATCGGCTGCACTCCACCTTCGAGCAGCCGTTCCTCACCCCGTGCGAGTTCCTCACCCTGGACACGCTCCTCATCGACGAGGAGCGTTGGTCCGGCATGCTGCCCCAGTTCCTGCCGTTTGGCCACGACGGGACGGAGGACTTCTACGGTTTCTACGTGCCCCCTACCCGCTCCCAGGACGACTACCCGGTCCTCTACTGGGACCACGAGTACGACCACTACTTCCCCATAGCCTCCGGCTTCGACGCCTTTCTCCGCTGGTGCGTCCTTCATGGCCGGTACCTGGCCCAGGACAGCTACGCGGAGGGCGACCCGGATTTTGAGGAGGAGGAGGAGCAGCGCAGGGACTTCGTGGAGGCGATGGGGCTGTCCCGCTCACTGGTGCAGGATCCCATGCCCCGAAATGAGCGAGAGCTGTACGAGCTGCTCGCGGCTTCGGACCCGCAGGCGGCGCAAGCGATGGCGCAGCTCGGCAGCATCTCCATGGGCCGGGGAGACATGGGCCGGGCCCGGGACTTTTACGTCCGCGCGTCGGAATCCACCCCCTGGTTTGCCGATCCGTACTACCTCATCGCCGAAACCTACCTGTCGGAGCAGCGCCCGGAGGAGTCTGTGCCCCGCTGGTGGCAGGTGATCCACTGTCCCATCGCCCTCTCCACCCGTACGGCCAACTACGACCTGGGAGCCGAGCACGCGGACGCCGAGATCTACGAGGCGGCTCTGGACCGGCTGTCCCATCACGAGAGCTATCTGCCCATCGAGCACCGGGACTCGCCGGTGGGCCGGATGCTCCTGCACGGCGACCCATTCGAGGCGTCGGTGCGCCTACGGCTGGTGGAGGAGCTGGAGCAGCTCGGAGACTCCGCGGGGGTGGAGCGGGAGCTGCTCAATGCCCTGGCGCTCTCCACGGATGAAGCGGAGACCCTGGAGACCTACGATCGTCTCACGCGCTACTACGATCGCGCGAACCGCCACCGCGAGGCCGCCTTCTGCCGGCATGACAAGAATGCGTGATGGGGTAGAATCTGCGAACCATGCAGACTCTGCTGCCCAGGCGTCTCGCCGAAGACGAGACGCCTTTTTCATCGCCGGACGAACCCCATGTGAGCATTCGCACGGAGGTGTGGCGACTCGCCTGGCCCTCCGTGGCGACGTTCATGCTCATGACCACCAACTCCATCCTGGACCGGATGTTCGTGGGCACGTTGGGACGGGACGCGCTGGCGGCGGTAGGGGTGGGAGGGCAGCTCATCTTCCTGCTGGTCTCCCTCTCCATGGCCATCACGGTGGGCACCACAGCGCTGGTGGCGCGGTTCACCGGCGCCGAAGACCCCCGGCAGGCGGCCAGGGCTACCGGGCAGTCCATTACCCTCGGCCTGCTCATCGGCATCTTCTGCACCCTGGCTGTGAGTGCGGCGCTGGGACCGTTCCTCCAGGCCGTCGGTCTCTCGGATGGCGCCCAGGCGCAGTGCCGCCGGTTCCTGGAGACGGCCCTCTGGGGCATGGTCCCCATGTTCCTGGCCAACGTACTGAGCGCCGCCTTCCGCGGCCTGGGCGATACGCGCACGCCGCTTAAGGTGATGATCTGCGCCAATCTGGTGCACGTCACTGGCGACTTCATTCTCATCTTCGGCCGGTTCGGGATGCCGCGGCTCGGTCTGGCAGGCGCGGGTGTCGCGCTCAGTTCCGCCAATGCCATGTCTTTCCTCGCCTTCGCCGTGTTTCTCGGCCGCTCGCCGCTGCGGTCCGCCTGGCTGGCGCGAGAGCTGCGGCTTACACAGGAGTGGACCGCGCGCATCCTCAAGATCGGGATCCCAGCCGCCATCACGGCACTGCTGCGGACCACCTCGCTTATGTCCTTCACCGGCGTGCTGGCGCGGACGGCGGAGAGCATGAGCGCGGTAGCGGCGCTGCCCATCGGAATGACGGCCGAATCCATCGCGTTCATGCCGGGCTTCGGGTTCAGCGTCGCGGCCTCGGCGCTGGTGGGGCAGTCTCTGGGCGCAAGAAAGCCGGACCGCGCGGAGCGAGCGGGCTGGGAGGCCACCTGGCAGGGCGTCTTGATTATGACCGTGATGGGCCTCGTCTTCTTCGCGGCGGCCCCACGGTTCGCGGCACTGTTCACGCACGACCCCAAGGTGCTCGCGCTGGCGGTGAGCTACTTACGCATTATGGCGGTCTCGGAGCCGATGCTCGCCTTCGGCATGGTCCTGACCGGCGCACTCCAGGGTGCGGGCGACACGGTGCGTCCGGCGGTCCTCACCGCAGTCACGTTCTGGGTGTTCCGGTTGCCTGTAGCCTGGCTCCTCGCGCTGAAACTGGGGTACAACACGGCAGGCGCATGGGTCGCCATGTCCGCTAGCACGGTGCTGAGTGGGGTCCTGGCGATTCTCCTCTTCCGAGAGGGCTCGTGGAAGCGAATCAAGGTATAGGAATGGAAAGACGATGAAGCACACATACGTTCTCGTAATTGGACTGGCGATCACCGCCGGCAGCATGGCACTGGCAGATGATGCTGCCGTCCGCAAGGAGCTAGCCGCGCAGTACACGAAGTTCGGCCGGGCCATGAAGAAGAAGGATGTGCAGACCATCTTCGGTCTGGCGACGCCGGACTTCAAGATCAGGACCAAGAACGGCCAGACGCTGAATGCGCAGCAGGCTCGTGCTATGCTCTCCATGCAGCTTCAGGCAGCCAAAGTGCTCTCGACCGTGCAGTCGAACATACAGAAACTGACGGTCAACGGAAGTACGGCGACCGCGGTAGTGGTGACGAAGGTCGTGGGCCAGATCCAGGAGAAACCGGGCGGCAAGCTTCACACGATGACCGACGTAGGTACCACCCACGATACGTGGGTAAAGACGCCGCAGGGCTGGCGGATCAAGAGGGAGGAAGAGGTGGCCGACAAGGCTACGCTGGACGGCAAGCCGTTCAACCCCGGCGTGCCCCCGCCATCTGCTCCCCGGGCCCGCAAGGTAGGAAAACGGCGCTGATGTGTGGGAGTATGGGAGTATGGGAGTTTAGGATAGGCCGGACCCCGGCAGCCCCCACACGCCCACACCCCCACACTCCCAAACTCCTCGCACTCCTCCTCCTGCTGTTCCTCAGCTCGCCAGGGCGGACCGGGACCGTCGCGCAAGTCCGGCACCAGTTGGAGGCGCAGTATGCCGCCATCAGCCGCGCCTACCGGCAGAAGGACGTGGAGGGCATCACCCGGCTCATGGCCCGTGACTACCTCTGGAAGCGCGCGGGCATGCCGGCCCTCGACCGATATGAGGCCGAAGACACTATCCGCGATTGGCTGGATAGGCTTCAGACCATCAAAGGGCTTGCTTCGCGGCTCCAGGGGGTCACGGTCTCCGGTCGCACCGCCATCGCCATCCACACCAGCACGCTCCTGGGCACGGTAAAGGACCAGGCGGGCAAGTCGCACAGCCTGGTAAGCACCCAGACGTCCCGCGACACCTGGATACGCACACCGGAGGGCTGGCGCATCCGCCGCGCTGTAACCCTCTCCTCGCAGGCCCTGGTAGACGGCCATCCCGTTCAACCCGCCCCGCTCCCGAAAGGCAGAAGGGGTGAGAGGGTGAAGGGGTGAAGGGGTGACCGGAGCCCGCCGAGCGGGAAATTCTTGCCGCAAGCAACACGGTGCGTCAAGAGCGATTCTGCCGCGATGCGCACATATCACCCCCTCACCGCTTCACCCCTTCACCCCCTCCGTTCTCCCCGTTTGCTTGACGGCCCTCGCGGAGCCTGATAGAATGCGCTGACCCGCCGGGATTCCGCCACCGCATTACATCCCCTTGCGGCTCCTCCCCCGGCAAACAGGTAATGCGCTATGCTTGCTCTCTTCGAAAGGCCCCTCGACCCGGGCTGGGTCTATCCCTGCACCGTCGAGGACATCCGATGTGGCCTCTCCCGACTTCCCGCCGAGGACCTGGACGGAATCTGGGCAGTGGGCCTCGTCCCCAGCACCCGGGATAACGGCGTGGCCTACGCCATGTACCACCCCGGCTGCAAGCCCATGATCCGCATCCCGGCCTGGCGCGACAGCTTCGCCCTGCGCCACTGGGCCGGCACGCGTCGGAGCGAGCTGTATGCCGAGCACGGCGTGGAGCTGGCTTACGGCATGTCGCTGGAGCAGGTCGGAAACCGCTGGGTGTCCCGCTGGGAGTATGAGGACCTGCGCCGCTACCTGGTGGAGCACGTGCTCCCGCACGAAGTGGGGCACCACGTGTGCCACACACAGCGGATACGCGAGGGCCTCGAGCCCTGCCCAGGCGCCGTGGCGTGCGAGCAGTTCGCGGAGGACTACGCCCTGCGGCTAAACCGCGATATAGTTGCTGTGCGGCGCCGGCACTCCTCGCTCCGCCACTGCCATACCTGGCCGCACGGCTACCGGCCTCCGCACCGGCCAAACCCATCCCCTCGCCTGCACCCCGCGCAGCGCTTCTAAGCGCCAGCCGATGAATCTGGAGACCACAACAGAGCAGGAGCCGTTAGCGCGAGCGGGATCTCTGACGACCAAGACAGAGGCTGAGCAGCGGCAGCAGCACGTGGATGAGCTGCTGACCAGGCTGGACCGGGAGACCCGTCGGCGGCGCCGAATTGAGAAGGTCCAGTTGATTGCATCGCTTGTCCTGCTGGCTGCTGCGATTCCGCTCTTCGTACTCAAGCACCAGGGTGGTGGTCATGGCCTTCCAGGCGCGGGACTGTTCTCCTGGTTGGCTAACCTGCTCAATCTGTCCGTGCTGGCCATTCAGCGACGTGCCGCACGAGAGTCGGTCGCCGCGGCAGCGAGAGACGTAGACGACCTCCGCTACATCCCTCCTTTCATCGACCTGCTGCAGACGACGAGCCGGCAAAGATTGGACAGGGAGGCGCACCAGGTGGCCCGCGGAGTACTCACCAGGCTCCTCCCGCGGCTGCGGGCGACGGACGCGGATCTGCTGGACGAGCCGCATCGGGTCCGGTTGCGGTCACTGTTGTCGGAGGCCCGGGTACGCCGGATTCTGTGGCACAAGCGGCCGACGGATGATGGAGCTCTATCCAGGGCCATCCTCCGGACGCTGGAGGAGATTGGGGACGTGAAGAGCCTGCCACAGATGGAGCGGCTGGCGGAATCGGCGCCGGATTCCGCGGTTCGGGAAGCGGCAGCGCGTGCCGCGGAGACGCTGCGGGTGCTAAGCAATCAGGAGCAAAACCGGCAAACGCTGTTGCGGTCTGCGGACAGCGATTCCACAGAGCTGCTTCGGCCGGCTGGCAGTGGGTCCGGGGTGGAACAGGAGCTGCTCGTGCGGCCGGCGGAGGAGTAGTCGTACGGAGTTCCTGTGAAGGGAACGGGAGGGCGAAGCTCCCGCTGAGCCGCCCTGTAGATTACGGTTGCACCGTTCCTACAAAGGCGGTTCGGCAGGACAGTCCGTTTCAGAAAGTGGCCGGCCTTTGGCCTTCATCC
>CAYNFH010000096.1:0-23397 GCA_964396385.1 uncultured Chthonomonadaceae bacterium
CTGGCCTGGAAGATAGAGATACCGGACCACCCGTTGGCGTAGAAGTCGCTGTCGAGCAGATCGGCATCGGAGCCGTCCAACAGAACGAGCCCCTCGTGCATCCCGTTGTGGACGTGACACCGCTTCATCGTGGCTCCGGAGCCCTGGCTGCACAGGGCGACCGACTCCGCGCTCCCGCCCAGGTCGCAGTCCTCTAACACGGCATGGGCGTGGTCGGCGAGTTCGAGGACGTGGTGCGCGCCTCCGTGCATACTGCACCGCGTGAGATGGACCTCCGCAGTCGGCCCGTGGGCCAGAACGCCCGCCCGCGATGCGCCGAAGATGTTACAGTCCTCCAGATCCAGCTTGCCTCCGGGAACGTCCACCGTCGAGGAGACGACGCCCTCATAGCCCGCTCGCGGCTCTATGCTGAATCCCTTCAGGCTCGCGCGCTCGGCGGACATGACCACGGGAGGCGCCGTCGGGCTCGCGATGGTCGTCGAGTTCCCATCATATGCCTCAGCGACGATCTCCACGGGTTTGTCTATGAAGACGCTCTCCACGTAGAAGCCGGGCCGCACCAGTATACGCGCACCGGATTGCGCCATGTGTAGTGCGTCCGTTATGGTCCGGGCGGTGCCCTGGCCGTTCGGGTCCACCACGATCTCCGTCGGCCGTTTGGGCGGAGCGGGCGCCGCGGCATGAACCGCGGACCGTACGGCACGAGGCACGGCCCGGGCGGTCGGGCGCGCAGGACGCCTGGCCGTCGGCGCCGAGCGGTGGGCGGGGTGAGCGGCGGCGTTCGCGGGCCGCTTCTTACTATGGCCGTGAATACTGCCGATGGTGTCGTTCTGAAAGCACAGGCCGCCCATTGGGCAGATCAGGACAGCGGTTATCACCAGCAACTTAACAACACGCATAACGAAATGCATTCTTCAGTCTAAGGTTGCGATGTTGGGAGCGCGAGGCTCCTGCCGAGCTAAACGTACCAAGCTGTCCACGGGATGCCACTGAGGTGACCGGCAGGAGCCTCGCGCTCCCATTCTATACGGACGATTCGCTAGCACAGATCGTTACCGCACGCCGTGAAGCAGCTCCCGCAGGTGCGCCAGGTCCGGGTCCTCCGGAAATAGCGCGAGCGCCTGATCCAGCGCGACCCGGGCGTTCCTCGTCTCGTCCGCGAGCCTGAGCGCCCTCACCCGCTCCACCCAGGCCACTCGGTTCATGCCGTCGAGCTGGAGAGCGCGGTCGCAGCGTGTCTGCGCCTCCTGCAGCCGGCGCCGCAGATCCGTCCGGATACGCTCGGCCTGAGCGTCGGTGAGGTTCTGCTGCTTGTACCGCTCGATGGCGTCGCTCACGTCCTGCACGATGCCGGCGGCGGCTGCCGCGTCTCCATCGGCTTCCGCCGATCTCAAACTGGAGTCCGCATCCTCCCGCGCCTGGCGGGCCGCATCGCCCCCACCGGCGGAGACCGCCTTCGTGGCGTGCGAGACCGCCTGCATAGCCTCCTGCCTCTCCTGCTCCAAAAGGGTCTTCGCCTCCGCGGACCCCGCCTCAGCGATGTGGAGCCGCGCTCCCGTATCCTGGGCCTCACGCGTGAGCTGCCGGGCTGCCGTTATCTCGCGGGAGATGCCGTTCTGCCGCGCGTGCGCCGCGCCGAAGACGGCCAACGCTGCGACCAGCGCCATGCCGCCCGCCGCCACCCACCGCCAGGGAATGGCGGGACGGGGAGCGGAGCGCGGGCGCGGCGCGGTCGTGATGGTCGGCCGTAGGGTTGCGCCGTCAAGCGCGGCGGCTTGCGGCGCAGAGTCCGGTGGCTCCTGCTGCTGTGCCGGTCGGCTGTCGGTGGCGGTTGGCGCTCCCGCGGTGGCCGCCGACCCGACCAGAACGGCTCCGACTGGCTCCGGGCGCTCCGGGGCAGGCAGGGGCGCCTGGACCGGCGCCAGGTGCTCGCCATGCTGCACCGCCCAGCGCGACGGGAACGGGTCGCGCCCGCCCAGCCTCCGCGCACGGTCACACCACGGACACGCCTCCAGGTGCAGGCCGTATTTGTGCTGGTCGTTCACCCCGCAGGTGACCAGAGCGCTCTCCGCCTCGTAGAGCACGTCCGCCCACACCTGCGCGTTCGGCCGTACCGCCGGATTCCGGTGTCCCTCCTCAAAGCACTGGGTGAACAGTTGGCGCACGCCCGGCGGCAGCAGGTCGATGGGGGGAGCGACCGGCATCGGCCGGTACAGTGTCTGACACGTACCGTACGGGAAGTGACCGGCCTTGATCCGGTGCTCGATGGGCGGCGGCTCTCCCTCATCCATGTACACCCCCGAGAACGGGTGCGTTCCCTCCATCAGGGTCTGGAACAGCAGCACCGCCAGACCGAACCGATCCTGCACCTCCGAGCGGTCCGTCTCCCGGAACTCCTCCCCCTGCAGTTCCGGCGGCGTGAACTCCGGCTTGCCCACCGGACACCGGTAGGTGACCTCCTTCATCCAGTCCCGGACCTGGAACGAGTCGGTGTCAATCAGGGTCACCAGGGCGGTATCCGTAACTCGGATGTTGGACTCGTTGATGTCCCCGATCACGTACCCCCGCGCGTGGATGGCGCGCACCGCCGCCGCCAGGTTCCGCGCCGTTCGGTACAGGTAGAGGTAGTTGAACAGCGGGCACTCATCCCGCCGGGTAGCCGGGTTGTAGTAGTCGATGATCGCCCGCTCAGATGGCGCGCGCGGCATGAGGAATCCGACGACGCGGGGCTCTGTGTCCACCGTTCGCAGGAGGTCGATGGGCCAGGCAATGGAGACGTGCCCGTGCGCCGCCATGGGGTCCGCGGGCGGATTCGCGAGCATCACGTCCAGCTTGGCCGCTCGCGTCTCGTTCGGCCGGCGGTAGACCTTGGCGACCAGCCCCGCCTCGCCCGGCACGGGCATGACGCGCGCCTCTCCCCCGGCCCCCAGCGCGTTGCGCGGATCCAGGCTCAGCACTTCGCCGGTGCTCGTGCGCGCTAATCGCATAGCGTCCCTGGACTGACAACTGACGACTGACGACTGACGACTGGTTTCATGGCACCAGCCCCGCAAGCAGGAGGGTCAGGTCATCGTCCGTGCGGTCGGTGATGCGGGGGGAGCGCAGAAACGCGTCCAGCTTGCAGCTCCCGTCCGCGGCGTCGGGGGTACCGGCCACGAACTGGAACAGCGGGCGGAAGAACGGCGCGTGCGGCGCTCCGTCCGGCATCCTCAGCGCGAGCATCTGGAGCCCGTCCGTCAGCGCCGCGATGTGGGCGGGCTCGCCCTGCCACATGTTCATCTGGCAGGACTCCACCGGGTCGTCGGCCGTGAGGAAGGTGGTCTGGTTGATGAACTCGTCGTCCGGCGGGCGGGTCAGCGCGAGAACGTGCCCGTGACGGTCGTGCACCACGGCGGCGCCGTCGCCGATCTGCGCGGCCACCACCTGGTCCGGAGCGGCCACGATCAGTATGAGAGTCGTCGCCAGCTCTCGAAGCGGCGCTCCCAGGGAGGCCGCCTCCCGCTCTACTCCGGTCCGCGCCGCCCCCACGGAGTCGCACAGCACGCCCCACCAGTGGTCGGAGGTGGCGGGAAGCCGCTGGCTGCACGTCTCCTCCAGCGCTTCGACCGCCGCCCGAGCGGCCACCTCCGCGCCCTGGCGGCCGAACGAGGCGGAGCCTGCCCCGTCCGCGACCGCGGCGACCACCGCCCCGCTCTTCAGCACGCGCCAGCAGTACGCGTCCTGGCACTCCTGGCCGGTCTTCTCGTGGCTCGTGCCCCGCACGGAAGCGGCAATGACGCGCCAGTCCATAAGTGGCTCTGTACTACGTGCTGGCCGGCTGGCCAGGCGGCGGGAGCGCCACCTGCTCGTCCATCTGCGCGTGCGCAACCTTCTGCATGCTGGTGGAGAGCCAGAGGAACATCTCAGTGAAGTTCAGGCCGTTCAGCTTCACGGGGGTACGCACCACGATCTCGCTCAGCCGCTGCATGGCCGCGTTCTGCACGCCCACCGCCCAGAACGCGACGCGCTTGCCAGCCTCGGCCTCCCGCAGTCGCATGGTAGCCTCCTGGACCACGGCCTCCGGCTCGCCCTGCGGTTCACCGTCCGTGATCATCAGCACCCACGGCCGGTAGTAGGAGACGCCGTTGGCCCGGTAGAGCGCCTTGCGCTCATTGATCATGTCCAGCGCCCTATTGATGCCGGTACCCATGAACGTGAACCCGCGCGAGGTCAGTACGGGAGGATCGAACTTGTTGGCGGTAATGAAGTTCTGGACCACCCTCACCTCGCTATCGAATGTCACCATGGCGACCTCCACCCGCCGTGACGCGAGCGGGTCCTTCACGAGCTGGTCGCGGAAGGTCTTGACGCCCGCGTTGAGCGCGTCCAGCGGCGTGCCCTGCATGGAGGCGGAGGTATCCAGCAAGAGCACGCACGGGCATCGCGGCTCCGGGTTCTCCGCGAACTCTACCGATTGCTCAAGGGTCGTTTCAGCGGTCATTTGTACTGTCCTGGATGGCCTGTCATTCCGAAGGAGCGAAGCGACACCCTTGTCATTCCGAAGGAGCGAAGCGACTGAGGAATCTGGCAGCCCTTTCCCTGAGGCCAGATTCCTCCAAGGGAGCCTGCGCTCGCTCGGCTCCCCAGTCGGAATGACATGTTAAGTGCAGTCACACATCGCCACACTTGGTATGTTTAACCGGCTGCCACCCGGCCTCCTGCCTCCTCCCGGCGTCCTACGGGAACACGCGGTCTATGATCGGCTTAACGGCCTGGACCTTCTCGGCGCCCTCCGGCAGGGTAAAGATGAAGGCGCTGTCCGGCACGTTCGGGTTGGCCGCGATGTTGCTGTAGAAGTAGGACATCTCCACGCGCATCGCGGCCTCCTTCTTCTTGCCCTTCGTATCGACTCCGAGGTTGTAGCGAACCTTTCGTACCAGCAGGTCCGAAGTATCCGCGAAGACGACGGCACGCCCCCGCGTACCCTTCTCATTCACGTCGACACCAATGGCATACACGCTGCGGCCGTCCAGGAGACGGGACGGGTAGGCTCTCACCTTGATAGCCTGCTCCGCGCCCTGCATAGTCCCAAACGGCAGTCCGCCAGCGGACTGGAGGAAGAGCAAGTTAGTGATCTCTCCCGGCAGCCAGTCCATCATCCAGTCGGCGAACTTGTCCGGGTCCTTGGCCACCGCCTCCAAAGGCTGCTCCGAGTACTGCTTTGTCTTGGCATCGTACTCCCACACGGTCTTGCCGTCGCACACGGTAAGGCCGGACGTCTCGGCGCCCAAGGCGGACATCTTCCCCTCGATGCGGAAGCGGTTCGGCTGCGCCATCTGCACCGTGAACGTGCCGGAGATCGGAATCTCCACCCCCTGCTGACCCACGGTCCAGTGGGCCGTAACCGTCTGCGTGAGTGTCTTGAGGGAGCGATACTTGAGCAGGACCCGGCCGATCATTGCCTGATCCCGGAAGCTCTCCCCGGTCTGCGCCCCCACCACCACCGGCACAGCGGCCAGCGCCACAGCCAGCAATACCCACCGCCTGGCGCCTAACGCCCTCTCACCTCTCACCTCTCACCTCTCACCTCATGATATAATTCACCCACCAAGGAGGCCGGCTTGCAGATTACGGAAGTGGCTGACGGCAATGCGCTCGGTCCACTCAAAGAGGAATGGTCGGCTCTCGTGGAGCGCTGCGCACGCGCGACCATCTACCAGACCTGGGAGTGGAACGAGGCGTGGTGGCGCAGCTTCGGAGGGGGAAAGCGGCTCCGCCTGCTGCTGATCCGCCACAACAGCGCGCTCGCCGGCATCGCGCCCTTCTACGTAAGCTGGCACTTCCGTACGCCGCTGCGCCGCCTGGCCTTCCTCGGCACGGGCGCCGCGGACTACCTGGACATCATCGCGCCGGACGAGCACGCGGCGGCCGTCTGCTCTGCCGTCTTCCGACACCTCGATTCTACCCGCGGGTTCGACATGGCAGACCTGCAGCAGCTCCGGCCGGAGAGCCTGTCGCGCCGGGCGGCCCCGTGTCTTGTCGAGTCGCTGCCGCCATCGTGGCGCGTAGAGCAGGCCGCGCAGGAGCCGTGTCCGTATCTCTCCCTCCCTCCCGCCTGGGAACAGCTCACCGGCCGTTTGGGCAAGAAGATGCGCTCCAACCTGGGCTACTACGACCGGCTCCTGTTCAAGAACTTTCCGGACGCGCGGGTTGGACTAGTGGGTCCGGACCGGCTGGACGCGGCGATGTCCGCCACGATTGCGCTGCACCAGCAGAGGTGGAACGCGCGGCTCCTGCCCGGCGCGCTCGCCGGCGGCCGGGTCCAGAGCTTTCAACGAACAGTCGCGCGCCGTTTCCAGGAGGCCGGGTGGCTCCGGCTGCACCTGACGGAGGTCGAGGGGCGGCCCGTAGCGGCGCTCTACTGCTTCCGCTACCGGCACAAGTACTACTACTACCTGGGCGGATTCGCCCCTGACATGGGTCGCTACAGCCTGGGCACGGTACTCACCTCCCGCGCCATCCAGGCGGCCATCGGCGAGGGCTGCGCAGAATTTGACTTCCTCCGCGGATCTGAGCCGTATAAGTATCGATGGCAGCCTGAAGAGCGCATAAACCACAGGCTGCTCTTCTACCGCCGCGGAAGCGTGCGGTCGCAGGCCATGAGGAGGCTGCTCCGGCTGGAACAGGCCGTGGAGCACCGGACAAAGCAGTTCGCGGAAAGCCGCGGACGGAGGAGGACGGCATGAAGGGACTACTCGCGCTGCTGCTGGTTGTGGCGGTGGCGTTCTCAGCGTACAACTGGTGGCAGGTTCAGGAGCTGAAGCGGGAGGTCGCTAGCCTCCAGGTAAAGGTTCAGGAACAGCAGCAGGCGTCCGGCCCCACCGACGCCGTGGTGGGACAGGCCACGCGGATGCTGGGCCAGGCGCGGGACGCCATCAACCATATGGACATGTCCACCGCGCAGCGATACGCGGAGAGCGCCCGCCAGACGCTGGCGGAGGCCGGGCGCACGGCGGGCCAGAAGGCTGGCCCGGCGCTGCACTGGCTGGAGGGCCAGGCCTCCGACCTCGGCCGCCAGATCCAGGACAAGGTCAACTCCCGCCGCTGATTTCATCCGGCATCTGTGTAGGGGCGGCCCTACGACTGCGGACTCAACCATCCATGCGTTTAACACACAGCCTCTGGCTCATATCGTCTGTCGCCGCCGTCAGCCTGCTCCTCGGCTGCGGCAAAGGCACCATCTGGAGCACGCGCGATGAGGTCCACGTGGGCCGCGAGGCGTCCAGGGAGGTGGAGCGGCAGTACCGTCTTGACGCGACCTCGGATGACGCGAAGCGTGTCACGCGCATAGGCGAGCGGTTGCTCCCGCACACAGACCAGCGCCCGGGTGTGCCATACTCGTTTAAGGTGTTGGACGACAAGACCGTCAACGCGGTCTCACTTCCAGGGGGCCCGGTGTACGTATTTCGCGGCCTGCTGGATCTGGTGGGAGACGACGACGACGCACTCGCCTGCGTGATGGGCCACGAAATTGGCCACATCAACGCGCGGCATATCTCCCACATGGTAACCAAGGAGCTGGAGGCGAACCTTATCCTGGGCGTCGCTCTGGCAAACCAGGGCCGAACACTCCAGGACATTGTGGGACTGACGCAGGACCTGGTGAACCTGAAGTACAGCCGGGATGACGAATACGAGGCGGACCGGCGTGGACTGTCCTACGCATATAAAGCCGGCTTCGACCCGAACGGGATGATCCGCTTCTTCGGCAAGCTCCAGGCGCTGGAGAAGCGAGGCGAGAAGGATCCGGAGTTTCTGCGCACGCACCCGGTGACCAAGGCTCGCGTCGCCAGGGCGCAGAAGATCATAGAAACGCACGACTTCCGCTACGGACAGTAGAGGGCGTTACGCACCGTTGGCTCGAAAATCGAAATTCCAAAATCGAGAATATCGACCCGGGAGGTAACAGATACCGTTGAAGATCGCGGCCGTACTGCCGGCGTACAACGAGGAGGCCCGCGTCGCGGAAGTAATTCGCGCGGTGATGCGCGCCCCATCCGTCGACGAGATCGTGGTCGTAAACGACGGCTCCTGCGATGCCACCGCGGACGTGGTCCGCCGCTACCCGGGAGTCCGCCTGGTGGACCTCCCCGTGAACTGCGGCAAGGGCGGCGCGATGTCCGCCGGAGTGGACGCCACGGATGCCGACATCCTGGTGTTCCTGGACGCGGACCTCATCGGCTTGCGGCCCGAGCACGTGGAGGCACTGGTCAGCCCCGTGAAGACGGGCCGTGCGCGGATGGCGGTTGGGAAGTTTAGGGGCGGGCGCAAGCTGACGGACTGGTCGCAGAAGCTGGTGCCGAATATTAGTGGACAGCGCGCCATTCTGCGGGACGTATTCCTCCAGATTCCCAATCTGGAGACGGTGCGCTACGGTGTGGAGATGGCCATCACGCGGTTTTGCCACCACCACCGCGTGCCCACGGCCAGCGTCCTCATGGCGGGCGTTACCCATCCGCTGAAAGAGGAGAAGCTCGGCTTCTTCCGCGGGGCGGCCTGCCGGGCGAGGATGTACTCCGAGATTTTTAAGATCCTCCTGGATCCCCGCGCTCCCAAGCGCGTGCTGCCCCGCCGCAACGTGCTGCGCAAGTTTGCCGCGAGCCAGCGCCGCCGTATGGGCCGAACGGAGGGCAACGGCTACTGGATCTACCGCCAGGAGCGCCGTCTCCGCAAGCGCCTCCATGGCGCAAGGCCCAAGCGGAATCCCTAGGTTGAAGGTTGAAGGTTGAAGGTTGAAAGAGGGCTGTACAAAGCGATTCGTTCCGGATCTAAAGTGACTTCAGAGCCAGATCCCGCCACACGGGCTCCGGCCTTCAACCTTCAACCTTCAACCTTCAACCCTCAGCCAACCCCAATCTCCTCGCGCAATCCATCAACACCTCAGGTTCCCACGGCGGGCGCTCCGGGCTGCCCGGATGGGTGCGGCTGGTCGGGAACCGGCCCTGGAGGTGGAGGAAGTGCGCCGCAGAGTGCTTATACGCCGGCACCGGCGCGCGGAACGCTACGCTGCCCAGATACTGCAGCTCGTCGCTCAGGCCCAGGTACGCGATGTCTCCCGTCTCCCACGCGCGGTCCCGCTCCGAGAACTTCTCCGGGCAGAAGGTGGCGAGTCCCAGCAGGTAATCGCTGCCGTACTCGATCATGCTGATGCCCAGGTCGTTCCCGGTGTAGATGCGGAAGTCCGGCCGGAGCCTGTCGCGCAGCGCGAGCCGCCGCAGCTCGACGGTCCGGTCCAGCGAGGAGTGCTTGATGCCGGTGATGTTCCGAATTTCCATGATCCCGGCGACCGTCTCTTCGTCGAAGATCTCGCCGTTCGGCGCGAACATCCGGCCAAGCTCGAAGGCCAGCGCCTCCGGCGCGTCCTTCACTGCCTCGCGATAGACCGCGACCTTCTCGCGGGATGAAGCGCCGTGGAGTCCGGCCGTCTGGAACAGGATGGGCGTCCCTCCGTGCTCGAGTATCTGCTCGATCTCGCGCCGGTAGAGTGGTGCAGGCCCTCCCTCCTGCCGCTCGATGTACGCCCCCGCGATGAAGCGCGCGCCCGGCCCCAGAGCGTCACGCGTCAGCCGGAGCACGCGGCGCTTCTCATCGGCGGAGAGCAGGTTGACGTACCCCGTGTCCATGTTGACGGCGTTGGTCAGGCCCGCGTCGGCGGTCGCGCGGAGGTGGCCGGCGAACGCATCTTCCGCGATCCGGCCGTCCGCGTCTAGCGGCAGCAGCGCCGCCGCGATGCCAACCACCTTCCGCCCGGGCTTGACACGCCCCAGCGCCGCCTCAAGCTCGGTCATGACCGCTCCACGCAATCCGCCGATGAAAGACGGAGGACGGGGGACGGGCTTCGGCAATCCGTCCCCCGTCCTTGGTCCTCCGTCACCCAGGGACAAACCGCTTCTCGTACTTCTCCAGCTCCGCCCGCAGCAGGGCTTCCATCTCCGCATCCCCGGACGAGTGCGCCTCCTGGATGGCGGTGTAGAGGATCTCGTACCCTTCGATGAGGCAGTCCTCGTTAGCCATCTTCCTGGCCCGCGCCCCAATCTTGAACGCGACGATCTGCTTTGCTGTTGGCACTGACTTTGTGCTCGACTCCTGACTACTGACTCCTGACTACCGACTACCGACTACTGACTACTCCGCGGGTGCCCCCACGTCCGCCGCACCGGGCTCGCCGGCCGCGACCTCCCCTTCGCGACGCCTGCGGCCACGTCCCCGCCCGCCGCGGCGACGGCGGCGGCGGTGATGCGCCCCGCCCTCCGCCCCATCCTCGGAGGCGGTCTCCGCTACCACCTCGCCCTCGATCTCAACGTCCACCACTTCCAACTTCGCTCCGTCCAGGTCCAGGTCCGGCTCGGGAAGCGGCAGGATGGCCCCGGCGGGATCTGGCCGCGGGCCTTGGGGCTCCGCCGCTACGGGCTCCGGCTCCGGCTCGCGTACCCGTCGGGCTGAGGAGCGCCGGCCGCGCGCCCGTTCCGTGCCCGGCAGATCCAGCTTGCGCATCTCCTCCAGCGTGCCGACGAAGAAGCTGCGCGTGGTCCGGCTCTTGACAAACGCCTTGTACTCCGGCGTATCCTCCGCCACCACCCGGCCCTCCTGCAGATCGTAGAGAGCCGTGCCGGGCGGGAGCAGCAGCGTCCGGTTGCCTTCCCGCGGCGTATGGGTGGTGAGCCAGCCATACCCGGCGGAGACATAGTCCTCGCCGTACTGCGTGTACAGGTGCGCCCCGGCAAACTTGCACAACCCACGGAAGATGTCCGTGTTCAGTGTGGGCTCGCCGCAGAATACGGAACGCCAACCGGCGTGCTGCCGTACCGCCATCGAAGGCAGTCCCGATTTGACGTACTCGGCCAGGATGGTCAGCCCCGGTTCGTCGTCATCGACGTAGTAGGAGGGGTTGAGCCGCTCGCGCACCCCGAACTCCCGCTGCTGGACCTTCTCCGTAATGGCGTGGTGCGAGTCGGTGATCCGGGAGCCGACCTCCGAGTTCCAGGGCTGCGGCCGCAGAGTGATACCGATGACGTCGTGCGCGGCCTCTTCCGGCTGCCCCTTCTCATCGCACACGCCCACGGCGTAGAGGAACACGAGCGTGCGGTCACCCTTCTGAAGCTTCTCCTTGATGGCCGCCCGCTGGTCCGCCGGCAACCTATACGGCGTGAGGAAGACGTACAATCTGGCATCCGTGGGGAAGGAGCGGGAGGTCACGTCGCTCTGCAGGTAGAAGCCCACGGAGGCGCCGCTCCGCTGGATGGCTTCTCGCTGCTCCCGCAGCAGCCGCTCCAGGAACGCGGGACCCTTCTGGACGTGGGCCAGAGCGCGCTCTCCGATGAGGACTGCTACCTCGGGCGCCTCGGCTTTGCGCACCTTCAGGAACCGCGAGTATCGCTCCGAAAAGGTCCCTATGGGCCGCCACACGTCCTCCGAGTCCAGCCACCCCTCGCCCCAGAGGTCCATCCACGCCACACCGGTCTGGTGGGCCAGCGCCTTACCGGCGGCCCTGGCGTGCACCATGTCCGTGGCGTAGCGGCCGTCCAGACGGGGATTAAAGTCATCCGGAGAGGGCTCCGGGGGAGCCAGGTACGTCTTGGTATCGTCCTCGGAAACCCACAGCTTGCCGTGGAGCATCATGGAGTCCACCGGCGCGGGCAGCGAGCCCGCCTCTCCTGGCTGCCGATCCCGATAGGATGGCGGGCCGGCGACGATGTCGATGGTGGGAGCGGCAAGCACCCTGGCGAGCGCCAGGTGACCCGAGAAGGTGTGGGTGAACTCGAACGTGTAGCCATAGCAGACGGAGACCAGCGCCCGGTCATTGGAGGCGCGCTTCACCACCTTGGAGAGCGCGATAAGCCGGTCCGCCGTGACGTCGGATGTGTACTCCAGGAAGTCTATCCAGCGCCGCTCCTTGCGCGGCTCAAAGAAGGTGAGCTCCGGCCGGGGCGCCGCGGGCATCGGCGGGATCTCCGCCGTGTGGAACTGCACCTCGCCGTCGTACCAGGCGGCGCGCAGCGCCACCACGCTGTTCTTGTACTTGGCCCGGAGCCACTCGCGGAACGCCTCGCGGTTGGCCAGCGAGCGGTCGAAGCCGTTATCCACCGGGTTGAACCACTCGCCGCGCTCCAGGTGGTACCCGATGACGCGCTCACCATAGGTGGTCCGCTGCACGTGCTCGATGACGGCCGCCAGCGCGTGCTCCGCGTCCATCCAGAACCTGTCCGACGCGATGGAGGGGTCCGCGGACTTCTGGTCGGCGTAGTGCGTCACCTCATGCGGGTACTGCCGCATCCAGCCCGGCGCCGGCAGGAAGACCAGCCGCGGTATGACGTATGCGCGCGGGTCCGCGTCCAGGAACACCTCCACGCGGGAATCGATGGTCTCGTAGACGGTATCGTCCGGCGAGAGCGGGCAGGGAATCTCCACCAGCGTGGAATGGACGTGGATTCCGTACGCCGCGGCGCGTTTCACCTCCGATGCAACGCGGCTCGCCTCGGTCTGCCCCTCCACATTGCCAAAGAAGAGCGTGGGCACCGTGGGCTCCCCATGGATGTGGAGCTCCACCAGCCCTCGGCGCGTTACCAACCGTCCCCCGACCTTCAGCTCCTCCGGGGGCGGTGCGGCCCTGCGCGCACCCCGTCCTCGCTGCGGCCTTACCTCCTCCCGCACCGGCTCCGCCACGGGTTCAGCGGCCGGCGCCGGCTCCCGCGCCTCCGGTACCGGGGGCGCCTCCGGCTCCGCGCGCCTCCGGCCGCCTCTACGCCGGGAGGGTTTCGGCGGGGCCTCAGTTTCCGCGGGTGCCGCCGCTGCCGCCGGCTCTTCCACGGGCACTGCGGCCGAGGTCTGCTTCTCCTCTGTCGTAGCGCGCCGGCGTCCTCCCCGGCGGCGTGCGGTCCGGGTAGGTGCGGCCTCCTCGGCGGCCGGCGGTGGCGGCGCCTCTGCTACCGGCGGGGTCTCGACGTGCGTTGGCGCCTCCGGCTCCGCGCGCCTCCGGCCGCCACGGCGGCGGGACGGCTTCGCGGCGGGAGCTGCCTCCTCCACCGCAGGAGCGGCTTCGGCGCTGACGGGAGGCGCTACCGGCTCTACGGGCAGCGCGGGAGGTGCTGCCGGCGCTTCCCCCCCCTTGCGCCGGGTTGTGCGGCGGCGCGCCGGAGGCGCGGGAGCCTCGGGGATAGTGCCGGTGTCCGCGATCTCGGCGGCCGGTGGGACCTCCGCGGCCGCGGACGGCTCTGCCGCAGCCGTGGTCCGGGCGGTGCGGCGGCGGGTGCTCCTCGCCGGTTTGGCGGGCGAGGATGGCTCTGCCGCGGGCGTAGGCGGCTCCAGCTCCGGAAGCGCGGGCGTCTCTTGAGGGAGGGGCGCTCTTCGAGAGCGCGCGGTTCGTCCAGAGGGGGAGCGTCGCCGGGACGACGCGCGCGAGGGCGCCGCAGGCGCTTCGTCCTGCGGTACTGCGTCCGCCGGCACGTCCGCACGCGGTGCAGGGACGTCCGCCGGGGACTCGTCCTTGGCCATATAGATATCTCCTGAAAAGGGTGGGCGCGCGGGCCGGCTCCCTGGGGAAGCGGCTCAAGCAGCGCCAAACTGCAATGCGTCGCGGCGGCCGCGCCGCGGGCCAAAGTGGCCTGCGCGCGGCATTACGCCGCCGCGAGATGCCCGCGTCCGGAACCGGCAGCTCGCCCTACCGTAGACCACAGGCCACAGACCGGCGACTACCTGCCGCAGACCACAGACCACTCCGGAATCCGTGGTCCGTCGTCTGTCGTCGGTGGTCCGGTCCGTCGCCCGTCCTCGGTCAAGCTCTTACGGCGGGGGCGCAGGCGCGTTGCGCCGCGCTATCCGTTGCCGTCCGGAGAGGCGGGTTCAAAACCTGAATTCGACTGTCTATTATACTGTTTGCCCGCGAACCCGGTCAAACGTGCGTGTCAGATGGCAAGGTCACCCTGTCACCAGGTCACCAGGTCACCAGGTCAGTCCTACCTCCACCTCCGCCGGGGGTTCACCACCGTCAGAATCGCCTCCGCGCGGTTGCGGCTCACCACGTAGAGCGGGTTGTAGACGTAGGGATGGTCGGGATTCCAGAGACCGGCGTGCTGGATGGCCTTCTCCGCGCGCGGATTGCGGCCGGCGCCATCCTCCTGCTCCGCGTATGCCACCGCGCAGATGGATTGGTCATTGTGTGGAAAGGAGGAGTCCACCACAAACTCGCCCTCGTATCGGCCCTTGCCGATGGGCCGCAACTCCAGCATGTGCTTGTTCTTCGCGTTCCGCGCCACCACCACAACAGGCGCGGAAGGCTCGGGCGGCGAAGGCATCGTAACCGTCAGCCGGACACGCTGCCCCGGCTCGGCGATGCTCGGCTCCAGGCGCACGTCCGTGAAGGTGAAATAGTTTGAGGTGAGGGAGGAGGCTTTCTCCGACCCCAACCGCTCCAGATTGACCGGGTCCATCCAGGCCGTTACCACCCGCTTTTCATGGCCGCGCTCCTCCAGCGGCTCGTCCTGCATCCAGTAGACGCGATCCAACCCGATGGCATCGGCGTTGCCGGGGTGCGTCACCTTCACCAGGAGTGTGCCGGGCATGCCGCGCTCCAGCTTGCGCTGTTTGTGGGGCTTGCCCATCACCAGGTCGGCCGCCGCGCCGGTCGCCGCGTTGATGCCGGTCTTGGTCAACGGGTCCAGCGGAGTGGCGTTGACGGCCATGTGCGCGCCGGCCTTGAACGCCCCCACCACCCCGCCAACCATGTTGGAGACGCCCCGGGCCACCCGGTGGATAATGTCCGGGCTGTGCTGCTCCAGGTGGAGCACGTGGCGGGGCACTGCCACGGCATAGTAGCCGTCCGGGTCCGTGCGGGCATAGTCCACCACCCGCCCCTTATCATCGTAGACCGCGACCAGCGCGTTCGGCAGCGGCCGGTGGCCCTGCGCGCTGCAGACCCGGCCCGTGGCCCAGACCGTCTCCTCGCCCAGTGCCGCGGGGCCGCAGCACAGCGACAGAGCCAGCCCAACCGCTATGAGCCGAGGTGATACCATTTCGGAACTTGCGCCCTTTCTGCTCCGCCTTATGGAATAAGCAATCAGGCCCGCTCCGGCCGTAACGGAGTCAGTTTGAAGTACGGGAGCACGGGAGTACTGGGATCCGGATACGGGACACCACTCCACCACTCCCATACTCCGTTCCCTGCTCGCCGGGCCAATGGAGACTGACCATGGTTCCGATTCGCGCCGGCGATACCGTCCGCGTCCGCCCAGGCAATCGCGCCGAGGGACGGACCGGCGTCGTCACCCTTGCATACGACAGAGACCGTTACTCGCGCCGGATCTACGTCCGCCTGGACGCCGATCCTACGCCCGGCGAGTACCGCTTCAGACCCGCCCAGTTGGAGCGGATCCTGCCCGCCGTACGGCACGATGTCTACGTGAGCCTACCCAAGGCCGCCTGACGTTAGGATACGCCTTTGGCCGCAGGGTTCCTGCTCCCCAGGATCAGGCGTTCAGGCGTTCAGGCGTTCAGGTGATTGGCCCCAGGCTTGATAGGCGCTAAACGGTACTGCTCGCACACGGCTCTACCGAACCCCTGGCCTGAACGCCTGAACGCCTGAACGCCTGAACGCCTCAATCCGGTCTCACGACTCACGACTCACGACTCACGACTGTGCCCCCGAACCCTGAACCCTGAACCCTCCGTCGCACATAATACCAATAGGACCCACCAGGGTCCATGGAGGCAGCCATGTGGGTGAGGGCGCAGGACGGCACGTGGATCAACATGGAGCGCGTGAGCGCGCTCTGGCTGAACGGTCCCAGCGATCAGCGGATGCCGATGTCTGAGTGGGCGGTGGTGGCGCTCCTGCAGGATGGCGAAAAGCTGATCCTGGCGCGCGGCCCGGAGGAAAAGGCCGTCTTCGAATACTACGAGCGGCTCACCGGCGCGCTCCAGGCCCGCCGCCTCGTAGCCGCGGACTTCACACACGCCGTCTGAGCCCCGGAGACAACCCGGGTACAATTGCCAGTGTACTTACGGCTAAACGGATTCGGCAGCAAGCTGTTGGGAGCGCGAGGCTCCTGCCGAGCTACTATGTAGCCGGGATTCACACGGTGGCTGTGATTCGCTTATGTGAGAGTAAACCTGGGGTCTACACTCCAGGAGGCTCCGGCGATGGACTACGGCAAGTTCTTCGAATCGGTGGTACGGTACGCCACCATACCCGTCCTCATCCTCCTGCTCATCCTCGCATGGCAGATCGTCTCCCGCCTGCTCAGCCCGGAGCGGCAGCGCAACCGGCGCAACAAAGAGATCCGCAAGGCCACGGCCCAGCACGAGCAATACCTCGCGAAGCGTCAGGCAGAGCAGGAAGAGACTGCCGAACAGGAGCTCCGCCTCCCTCGCTCGTGAACCCTCTGCTCCTTTGCACCGACCAAGTAGTCGTACCGGAGACACCGCAATAGTCCCGCACGAAGGGAGAGGCCCGTGGCACACTTCAGAATTCGACTCGGTTGGATGGCGGCGGCCATCGTTGGGCTGGCGCCGCACGCAGCGGCCCAGGCGCCGCCTGAGCCTGCGTGGGGAGCGGAGCGCGACGGATTCCAGGCGCGGCTCACCATCGTACCGGCGCTGGAGGGCTACCGCCCCGGCGACGTGGTCTCCATCCAGATCACCCTCAAGAACGTCAGCGCCCCGCGCGGCCCGGTTCAGCTCAAGGGCTTCGAGACTTGGACTGTCGCCGTGGGACCGGGCGGCGCCATTACCCTCGATCCGCTGCCCGGTTCGCCCATCACCGTAGATCTCAGCCCCGGAGAGCAGCGCACCTTCGACGGCCCGCGTCTACGTATCTCCTCGCTCCAGCCGCTCGAATCCACCGCCCGCAAGCCGTTCGCCGGGACCGAGCCCATCCCGGTGCCGCTGCTTGCCGGCAAGTATGAGATCCGTTGCCCCATGCCCTTCTGGGTGCCGGACCTGAACGATCCGAACCGGGCCACCGCCCTGCGAGTCGCCCCTGCTCCGGTCAGCGTGACGGTGAGGTCCACCGTAGACTCGCCTGTGCTGTTTCCGGCGGGCCCCTACAGTTCGACCGTGGCGTATGGCGAGCCGGTCGACGGCCTGATGCCGGAGCTCACAACAGAGAGCGGCAAGACGGCCTTCGTGCCGGGAGACACCATGCGGTCCGAGTTCGCAGTCCAGAATATCACCAATCGGACCATCTCCTTCTCCCACCCGAGCTTCCAGGAGTACGACCTCGCTCCCATGGTCGTGGAGTCGGGCGGACACACGGTCCACGTGGAGTCCGTCTTCGTGTCCGGTCTGCGGCGCCAGGTATCCGTCACCCTCAAGCCCGGCGAGCGCACCGTCCTCGCGCGTCCGGTCCTGCACCTCCGGGCCGGCGAGAAGTCGGCCAACATGTTCCACGTGCCGGAGATGCCATCCAACCCCGGCGACTATCTGTTCAGCTACGTCATTTGGGTCCAGGTGGCCGGCGCCCCGAGAGCGAACATCGTACTCGTCACCGGGAAAGCTCCGTTCCGTATCGGTCCCGATAAGCGGAGCTAGGAATGGGTCAGTTCAACCAGGTTGGCCCGATCCAACTGGCGGCGCGCTTTTCTGCCTACGTAAGGGTTGAACCCGGGCACGAAGACGCAGCTCCAGCGCCGCGTTGAGCGCATGGACCTGCTCGTATCGGCTGCGTTCCACGGTCGGCATCGTCACCAGCGCCTTCGCCACGGGATCCTCGGGGACGGCTGGCGGTGGTGATGCCGGCCGGTAGGGCAAGCGAGACTGTGCGATGAGCCGGTCCATATAGCGGTCGTAGGCGGTGAGCGCCGCCCTCTTGCCCACACACGCGGCAGGCGCATCGTTTCCAAGCACCTCCACCAGCCGCACTCGCCAGTCCGGCTGCCGGAACAGCTCTAGCAGCGACGCATCGGCGCACCACTTCTCCTCCCGCAGCACGTCGGCGTACAAAACCCGCCGCGCCAGAATTCCGGCCAGGCGGCGCGCGGCCGCGGCTGCGCCCGACGGGCTCAGGCGGTCCACCCGTCCCGTGGCGTCCCGCGCTCCTGTCTCCTGGCAGGAGAGCCCCACCACCATCCCCAGCACGGGCGCGCCCCGCTGCATCTCCACACCGAGCTGGATCGCATCCAGGTCGCTATCGACCGCGCCGCCCCAGTCTCCGCGCGCTGCCCGCGCCTGCGCCTCCAGCGCCAGCAGCCGGGCGAGAGATCGGAACGCCCCGTAGTAGGTAAGCACCGTCTGGAACGAGCGGATAGGGACCTCGCGGTACGGGTAGCGGAACCCCTGTCGCAGCGTCCGGAGCGCCGGTCCGTTCTCCTGAACCAGCCGGTCCAGCTCCGGGGCGGGGACCATTGATGACGGGGGACGGAGGACGGAGGGCCGATCCGGGCGGGCGCTGGGGCCGGCGAACACGGCCTCGATTCGCGCCCGGTCCCGCATCTGGCGTGTGGCCTTCAGGAAGAGGTCCCGTGCGTTTGGGGAGGGCAGTCGCACTACGGGCAGGATGACCGCAGGCGTCGGCTCGTCTGCCGGCCACCAGTGGCGCGCGTCCCGGCAGAACTGCTGCTCCAGTTCCGGCAGGTCCACTCCGAGGATGCTGCCGCAGCTCGCGGCGAACGTCGCCGGTTTGGAGCGGTTGTATAGCCGCAGGAAACGCGCCATGCCGTACCGGCGGATCAGGAAGTCCACCAGCGCTCCCCCCTCGTCATACGCGGCCCCCGCGTGCAGGTGGTACCGGTTCGGGGCGACTAGCTGCTCCAGCGTAGGCGCCTGACCCTTGGACTGAAGGCTGAGCGCACGAATGGCCAGACTCTTCGGAGTGCAACCGGATTCCGCCTCCGCCCAGCCTTCCATCAGCACGGCAGGCGGATCCGCCTCGAAGGGCGCCTGCTGCCAGATTACCGCGTGCGCCAGCTCGTGCCGGTCCAGGCTCTCTCCGTCCCACCTCTCCGGGCTTTCGCTCGTGCCGAGGGAGAGTCCGCATACCGAAAGCGAATCCCTTCCCAGCAGCGGGCCTCTGGCCCAATGGATGGGCGCGCGGAGCGGCCGCCCCACGAGCCGCTCCAGCCGCTCGACGTGCCGCTCCATCTCCTCCGCGTCCCGACGGGGGTTCACCAGCAAGCGATAGTACATCACCACCCGCGGCGTACGTAGCCTGTGGGGATAGAGGTACTGCGCCTGGCCCTCCATCAGCGAGGCGCCCACGGCGCAGGCAAAGTCGAAGGCGAAGCCGCGCGGATAGTCCCGCCCCTCCTCGCGCCGCCGCGCGTACTCGCACGGCACGAATACCAGGAGCACGGGAAGCAGCCCAAGGGCCATCCATCCGAGCCCGATTGTCCTCCGGGGGCCGCGGACTAGCCGCTCCAGGCCGGCAATAAGGGCGCCCATGGTGCAGAGCGCCAGTAGGACCAGCAGAAGCGCCAACGGAAGGAAGTGCGGATGGACCACCCGGAGCCTCAGCTCCGTCTCCAGCAGCGCCACCACCAGCGCCGCCGAGACCCACGCTCCGCCGGCAAACCCAGCTACGCTGCTTTCTGGTAGGCGACCAGGCACACCCCCAGCTCCTGCTCCGTCTTCTGGAGCTCCGCGACTTCCGCGGCGGTGAGTGGGGCGGGCCGCGCCTTGGGACAGGCAGCCACCAACAGGCCCTGAAGGACCTGGCTGAGTCGAGAAGCCCGGTGAATCGGGCTCAGGTATGTGCACGCAGGTATCAGAGCCGGGTTTTACCCGGCTTGTTTGTTCAGCCGGGCGGTTGACCGCCTGGTCAACGCGGAACGCAGAGGACCAGTCATTGAGCAGGGATCTCCTTCACCGTAACACCCTGTGCTCGGTAGCTGGCGTTCCGTACAGCCCCCTATTGTCATCCCGAGCTCCGCGAGGGATCTGCTTTGCGGTGACTGTGTGTACTCTGTAACTCTAGAAGCCGTACCGCACCAACTTGTCATTCCGAAGGAGCGAAGCGACACTCCTGTCATTCCGAGGGAGCGAAGCGACTGAGGAATCTGGCGGATCTCTCCGGGAGGCCAGATTCCTCACTATGCTCGGAATGACAACTCGTCTCGCTCGCGCTCGGCAGGATAGTCCAGTTGTGGGATGTTAAGGCGTCCGCCTTGCGCCCACAAATCGGCGCACCCCATCCGCCAGGCCGGCGGCGATCCTCTCCGGCCCCGCCTCCGACCGGAGGACCTCAGCGTCGTGCCGGTTGTCCAGATATCCCATCTCCACCAGCACCACCGGCACGCGCGAGTGGACCGACCCCACCAGCCCGCCGAACCGCCGGCCGCGCGCCGTCTTCACGTCCGGCGCGACGCCGTTGTCCTGGAGCTCGCCCAGGAGAGAGGCCGCCAGACCGGCGCGAATGAGGTCCGCCGCCCGGCCGCTCTCCTGGCACACCGCCTCCGCCGGGCCGAAGGTCCCGTCCAGATGGGCCGGCCGGTCCGGGTAGTAGACCGTGAACCCCGCGCCGCCGCCGGCGTCGCAGTGCAGGCGCAGCATGAGGGCGGCGTGGCTGCGGTTGGCGATCTCCGCCCGCCGCTTGTTGGTGACCACCTGCTTCTCCGCCTTCTTGGTCATCACCACCCGGAAGCCGTCCTGCTCCAGGAGCCTCTTCAACCGCTGCGCCACCACCCAATCGCAGTGCGTTTCGGTCGTCCCGTTCACCACCGTGTTGCCGTCCGCCACCTCCGAGGGATGGCCGGGATCGACACAGATGACCGTCTCGTGCAGGTGCTTCGCGTGAGCCAGCGCGGGAAGCATCGCGCCGAGAATACTGATGAAGACGAAGAGAGCGCCCCTATGCGCGAATCGCATGTTCCGGACCTCCTTCCGTGATTATATCGGAACCGCGCCTACAGCCTGCGCCACGACCACTCCTGATCCTCCTGGTCCCAATCCCACGACCTGATCCGGCGCGTCCCCTCCTGCCGCACCCGCCATCGGCACGCGACTCCGGTTGCGCACTCCACCGTGTGGTAGAGCGTCTGTACGGCCTCGTCCCACACAAACGGGTCCAGCCACACCCAGCCATGGCCCAGGACCGTGTCCCGCAGGCTATACTCGTGCCCGGATTCGAGAATGGCGCTTTGCACGTACATGACAGAGCTGGTGGCGGGGGCAGGGCTGCTGTTCGTTCTGAGCAGGCAACGCCCTTTAAAGCAGGTGCCTCACTTCATTCAGCATGACCTGCGTACGTCGTGATTATCCTGGGCGCAAGTGAAAGCGCGAAGCTCAGTGGGCCGTGCGCTGGGAAGGACCTGCTTTACGGTAACAATCCGTACTCTGTAACTCTAGAACCCTCACCGTCCCAGCCTGTCATCCCGAGCTCCGCGAGGGATCTGCCTTACGGTAGCAGCACGAACTCTGTACCTGTAGTTGAGCTACCGTAGCAACCCGTCATCCCGAGCAAAGCGAGGGATCTGCTTTACGGTACCCGACCGTACTCAGCACCTTCAGATCGTGCTGCGTAGCAATCTGTCATCCCGAGCTCCGCGAGGGATCTGCTTTACGGTAGCTGCATGCACTCTTCCGGAGATAAGCAGTTTCCTCGCCAGCACTGGCAGCGCAAGGAGAGCGGCCTCCCCCGCCGCCAGCCGAATGTCTTCGAGGCAGGCGCTATCCGCTCTCACTCACGCGCTCCGCGTTGCCCAGGATCTCCCTCTTGTAGAAGCGATTGTTGGACGCCTCAATCGCAGTCCTGCCGACGAGATCGACGCCTCGCCCAAACATGGCCTCGAGCTCGTCCTCCATGTCCATGTGGTCGAAGGCGTCCCAATCCGCGTCTTCCTCGAAATCGGCCAGGAAGTCGATATCGCTATCCGGCCGGAAATCGTCGCGCAGAATGGAGCCGAAGACGCACAGCTCCCTGATCTTCCACTTCCGGCAGAAGGCGCGAAGCTCTTCCGAGTCGAACTCGATTCCATGTCGATTCATCGTGGTATTCCGCCCAACAGGGCTGAGAGTAAACTCTGTCTACAGTCGCGGCGGTCTCCGCCTCTGGCATGCTCTGCTGCGGCTGCCTCCGTGCTCATTATAACCGAGCGTGCACCAATCAGAGCCCGCAGCCCTGGCGGGTGAGTCGACCGTACGTGGAGAGCGGATGGCGTACCTGGATGTAGCCGGCATCTGGGTTGCTTTGAACCTCCAGGACGACATCCCCCGGGCCGAGTTCCGGCGCTCCTGCACTCACGTTGCGTTCACATGAGACACTGACGCGGCGCATGCGGTGGTGGCGAGACTCGAACGCCTAGGTGTCGCGATGGAGCCTGGGCGGAGCTGCGAAGAGGGAGAAGGGCGATCCGTCTACTTCCGGGACCCCGAGGGCCACCTGTTCGAGCTCCACACCGGAGACCTGGAAACCCGAATCCGTCGCTACATGGAGACCGGAGTGGAGCTGGCCTTCGAAGATGCACTCCAGACAAGCGAAAGGCAGGCTTGAGTGCTGTACTCAAACCTGCCATGTGGGCCAATAGTAGCGGGAGAGGGACTCGAACCCTCGACCTAACGATTATGAGCCGTTCGCTCTGACCGACTGAGCTATCCCGCCACGGATTCTCAACCGAACACCATTATATCACCCCGCACGCCCCGAATCAAGGCACCGCCTTTGTCGCCAGGCTGCACAACGGCAAGCAGGTCCTGCTCACCGCCCTCCATCTGTTCGGTCCCGCGGGCGGAGTGGAGCACGACATCCCGGCCGCGGAGATTCCCGGCGCCGTCAAGGGCGTCCGCCTCTTCAATATGGACGACTCAAAGCTCCTGGCCGCCTTCGGCACAGGGATGCTCACGGAGGGCTTCGCCTTCAAGCCCGGCACCGACGATTTCACCGGCGACCTGGCCGCGTTCCCGCTCCAGGACGGCAAGCCGGGCGCCCTGCCCCTCGCGCCGGACAGTCCCGCCGTCGGCGACAAAGTGTGGCTGGTCGGCGAGGGACTCGGCGAGAAGGGCGCGGAGCCCACCCGCTACCCCGCCACGATGCTGCAGGTCAAGCCGACCATCATCGCCCTCGGCATGGACGTACCGGTCAACTTCCACGGCATGAGCGGCTGTCCGGCCGTGGATTCGCAGGGGCGGGTGGTTGGGATTCTGCTCAGCGGCGGCGAGCCCAACGGGCGCACGCTCATCGGACTGAATCCCATCTCCGGCATCCGCAAGCGACTGAGGTCTCTCTCTTTTCCGGCCGCTAAGCCGGCCCTACCCGCGAAGCAAGGCCGTTTCGCTTGCCGCCCTGTGTAGCCCAGGGACCGGTACGGGTCGATCCATGGGGAAGCACCCCGCTTAAGCCTTCTATAATCTAGCCAGTCTGCATTCCGGCAGCAATGCCACACGCGGGGCAGCAGCCGGCCCGCGGGAACTGTCCCTAAGGGACGGTCGCGGTTC
>CAYNFH010000097.1:0-8585 GCA_964396385.1 uncultured Chthonomonadaceae bacterium
GCCCGGCCCTCGCCGCTGTCCGCTATCGCGGCCAAAGCGCGGCTCACCCGTGCTCAGAATGACAAGCCTGGCCCGTCCTCCGTCTTCCCTCCTAATTGACAACGGCGCGACGATGGTGTTATTCTTCAGTGAACCGGTTTACTATACTCCGCCGGGTCTATTCGGCGGCCTGCCGTTGTTCCCCTTCGGAGACTGAAAACCTCCACAAGTCGGCTGTACAAAACGCCACGGGAGATTCTATATGACCATGACCGACGCCTCCACCGCCACCACCGGGTGGAAGGTTCTGGACCACGCCACGCCCGAGCAGGTAGCGTTCTACCGCGACCAGGGCTACCTGAAGATGGGCCGCGTATTCACCGAGCCCGAGCTGAACGCGCTGCGCGATCACGTGGACGAGATGATCGCCAACCTCCCGCCTGGAAAGCGCCCGGAAGAGATGGACCGTCCTCATTTCGAGGACCCGTGGCTTTTCCGTTACCTCACGAACCCGCGCGTGCTGGACATCATCGAGGACTTCATCGGTCCGGACATCGTGCTCTGGTCCAGCCACTTCATCGCCAAGCCCAAGGGCGATGGCAAGGCGGTCCCTTGGCATACGGACGGCGCGTACTGGAACAAGCGGCTGAAACCGATGAACGTCATCACGCTCTGGCTGGCTGTCGATCCGTCGGTCGTGGAGAACGGCTGCATGCGGGTTATCCCGGGCTCCCACAAGCAGATCCAGGCGGCGCTGGATGAGTACGTGGGCGTGGACAAGGAGAAGAATGTCTTCGGCTCCCAGCTCAAGAACGTGGACGAGTCCAAGGCAGTGGATCTCGAGCTTCAGGTCGGCGAGTGCCACTTCCACGACGCGTGGACCATCCACGGCTCCAACCCGAACTTCTCCGACATGCGCCGTTGCGGCTACACTATGCGCTACATGCCGGCGAACGTGGAGTACCACGGCGAGGAGCGGTGGCCGCACCAGATCTACCTGGTGCGCGGCAAGGACCGCACCAACGGCCACAACCAGTACACGCCCATACCGGAATTCTGACGGAGGACGGCAGACGGGAGACGGACAGAGAACGGCGGTCGGAAGTCCGAAGTCCGAAGTCTGACCGGCGAGGGTCCGTCCGTCTTCCGTCCTCCGTCATCCGTTCAGCTTCAGAGAGAGCATCCACCCTTGCAAAAAGTCGTGATTACCGGCCCGCGTCAGGCGGCCGTTACCACTGTCCCGGACCCGCGGGCCAAAGACGATTGGGCGCTGGTCAAGGTGCACGTGGCGCCCATGTGTACGGAGTACAAGGCCTTCCTGGATGGGAAGGAGGCGCTGCACCTGGGGCACGAGGCCGCCGGCGAGGTAGTCGAGGTCGGCGCCGGGAGCTCCGTCAAGGTGGGAGACCGCGTAGTGGCGATGCCGCTCTCCGGCTGTGGCCGCTGCCCGCTCTGCCTGTCCGGCGACTACATCTACTGTGAGAACGCGCCCAGCTACAGCAAGCTGCACGGCTCCGCCGAGGGGAGCGCCACCATGGGCCAGTACATACTCAAGCAGTCGTTCCTGCTGTGCCCTATTCCGGACGACGTTTCCTACGAGCAGGCAGGGCTCGCCTGCTGCTCCCTCGGTCCCTCCTACGGCGCCTACCAGCGCATGAGCGTCTCGGCGGCCGACACCGTGCTCGTTACGGGGCTGGGACCGGTCGGCCTGGGAGCCGTCGCGAACGCCAGGTTCCGGGGCTGCCGCGTTATCGCGGTCGACTCCCAGCCATTTCGGGCGCAACGGGCCCGCGAGATGGGAGCCAATGCCGTGCTGGATCCGGCCGACGACAGCATCGTGCCCCGTATCAAGGAGATTACGGGCGGCCGGGGCGCGGACAAGTCGCTGGACTGCTCCGGAGTGCCGGAGGCGCAACGGCTCTGCATCGACGCTACGCGCCGCCGCGGACAGGTAGCGTTCGTGGGAGAGTGCTACAACCGGAAGCTGGAGATCACCGTCAGCCCGGATATGATCCGCAAGGGCCTCACCCTCCAGGGTTCGTGGCACTACAACCTGGCGGACTATCCCGGCGTGCTGGACGTGATTCGCCGTTCCCCGCTGGCGGACAAGCTGGTAAGCCACGAGTTTCCCATGAGCCGGGTCCAGGAGGCCATGGAGCTGTCGGCCAGCCAGAACTGCGCCAAGATCCTGCTGAAACCCTGGGAATAGAAGCGTGAACAACAAGACTTCCACCCTCACCGCAGAACGACCCGCCAGGGCCGGGCTTAACGGCGCCGGTCCCCCGGAGGCCGCGCAGGCCGCCAAGCCCAGGCGCAGGCGCGGCAACATGAGTGGTGTCCGCGCCATCATCGTCTCCGAGCAGGAGATGCACTTCGAGGAGTTCAAGGTCCCCCGCGAGCCGGAGGGCGAGGAGGTCCTCGTCCGCATCGAGCGCACCATCATCAGCGCGGGCACGGAGCTGGCCAACTACACCGGCCTGGATCCGGACACGCGCCGGCCCAATAAGTGGTGCACTTACCCCTGGAACCCGGGTTACGGCGGCATCGGGCGCGTTCTGGCGGTGGGGCCCGACGTGAAGCGGTTCGAGCCGGGCGACCGGGTCTACAGCCGGTTCCAGCACGCCAATGTCGCGCTCATCGACTCCTCCAAGCAGTTCTGCGTCAAGGTGCCGGAGAAGCTGGACTCCACCACGGCCGCCTTCGTCCGCATGGGCAACGTGGCTATCACCGCATACCAGCGCGCGAACGTCAATATGGGCAACGCCGTCGCCGTGATGGGTCTGGGCCTCGTGGGCAACCTGGCGGGGCAGTTCTTCCGGATCGGCGGACAGCGCGTGATAGGAATGGACCTCTCCGAGCGCCGTCGCGCCCTCGCGGAGCAGACCGGCTTCTACGCCACCGTGGATCCCAGCCGTTACGCGCTCTCCCGCAACCTCCTGGCCCGCCTGAAGGCACTCAACAACGACGCGCCGCCACGCGCCATCGTCGAGGCGGTTGGCGATTCCCGGCTTATTGAGCTCGGGATCAAGCTGGTCTCTCCCAACGGCCAGGTGATCATGCTGGGCACCCCCCGCGCGCCATACGAGACCAACTGCACCCCCTTCCTGGACATGGCGCACCGGCGGGGCATCAGCATCGTCGGCGCGCTGGAGTGGACCATCCCGCTGCTCAAGAAACAGAGCCCCGGCAACACCACGGAGTCCAATGCGGAGCTCATCCTGCGCCTCATCGAGTCCGGCCAGCTCCAGGTGGCGCCGCTCCTCTCCCACGTCATCGCGCCCTCCGACCTGGATTCGGCCTACCAGGGCCTGCTCCACAGAAAGGACGAGTACCTGGGCGTGGTGGTGGACTGGGAGAACTATCCGGCGCCCACCGCCAACTACGTGTTCCACGGCCGCCGCCCCCGCCGAAAATAGCGCGGCGGCCGCCCTCATCCGCGCGGTTTCAGAACCGCCAAGAGAACGTGATCTCCGGTGATAGAAAGGTCTCTGAGCTCGTTTCCGGAGAGCGTGGGGCGAGCCTGGATTGGCTGACCCTTTTCATTACAGACCGTCGGCGCGGCATATCCCCCAGCGGGGAGCTTCACGGCTACTGTCTCGAGCCGCGGATCCGGGGCCATGCCGGAGTTGTCCTGAACCTCCGTGCGCGTCGAGCTGCGCAGCCAGCCAGCCACGATGAGGTCCCCGTTCAGCTTCTGGAACACGTGCACCACGCTCTGCGACCCCGGAGGCGCGTCGACGCGGCACTCAGAATCCACGCACCGCTCCGGACTGTCGAACAGCCGGTTGAACAGCCGCAGCGCGCCCATGTCCGGCTTGGGCTTCCCCCGCACGTCTAGGACGCCCAGGTGCCGGTTCACGTCGTCCCCTATCACGGCCGTCGAGGGCGGCAGGTCGTTGATCCGGTACCAGGCCGTAAGCGATAGCTCCTGGGTGGAGAGCGCCAGCAGCTCCAGCTTCAGCAGCGCCGCCGCCTGGTAGGCAGGAGTGTGCTCGTAGCCGTAGACGATGTAGACCCCGTAACTGTCCGCCATGTTCGGCTGGTAGCGATAGTCCGCGTAGCCGAACTCCGCCAGCCAGAGATCCGCACGGCATCCGGCGCTCCGCATCAGCCGGTAGAGCGCGTCGATCCGGCCGGGCAGCGTCTCCATCCTTCTATCGTCCCACGTCTCAAGGTACGCGTGCGTGTTGACCACGTCAACGAGGTCGCCCACGTGGAACTTGGTGAACAGCTCCCGGGCAAACTCGTCCGCCCCTCCCGCGATGCCGCCCAGCACCACCGCCGCGGCCGGATCTCCCCGCCGAACCCCCTCGGCTCCGTATCTAACCATCCGGGCGAACTGCTCCACGGTGCCCCGCCAGAACGGCGAGATGTCCGGCTCGTTCCACAGCTCCCATGAGTGAACCTTTCCCCGATACCGGCGCGAGATCACCTCCATGAACTCGCCGAACTTGCGCAGGTCGCGCGGTGGCTGAGTCCAGAACTGGTCCGGACTGGACGCCAGCCACCCAGGCGTGTAGCAGACGTACGGAATGAGGGTCACTCCATACTTCGGCGCAAGGCGGACAAGCAGGTCCCAGAAGCCGAAGTTGTACTTGCCCCGCTCCCGCTCGATGTCGCTCCACGGAATCCCGCACCGCAGCACCTTGGCCCCTGCCTGGTGGGCGGCTTCCAGGTCCCTCTCCAGTTTGGGGCGCGTGCGGGACTCCTGCGGGTAGTCGTCACAGATTCCGGCGGGCTCGTAGTAAAAAGCGTCGCGGTCCTGCTGAGCGGCGCGGGACCAGCGGAAGCGGCGATGAGGCGATGGGCCGATGAGGCGATGGGGCGTGGGCGGAGTCGTGAGTCGTGGGTCGTGAGTCCTGAGAACGGCATTGCGACTTCGGACCATGGACGACCGATTGAACTGAAGGTGTGCGACAAGGTGCAGAGCGGCAAGCGCGAGGCAAAGAGTGAAGAGGCGCGAATGGGACATGATTTGCGAAAACGGACCACTTTCCATTAAGATAGTGACTAGGACAATCCCCCAAAGTCGGATCCGAAAGGAGATATGTAGTTGGTTATGGATACGCGGCGCACTGCCGCGCCGGCCGCGCTCGCGGCACTGTTCACGACGTGTCTGGCCATCCCGGCCCTCGCGCAGCACCCCTCGGCTGCCCCCACCAAGCCTCATTCTACCGCCGCCGCTGCCACGGATTCCGCCGCGGTGGTCGCAACCGTTAACGGAAAGCCGATAACGCGGGGCGAGGTCCTGCACAACCTGTTGGGGTTTGAGACGGCCTGGATCGAGGCCACCAATCCGCGCATGGTCCAGTCCGCCCGCCAGCAGAGGCCGGCCGGCGCCTCGATATCCTACTCCATCGGGACTCTGGTACTGGAACGCATGCAGGCCAACGGAGGGCAGCCGGTCACCCTTACCCGCCAGGATATCTCAAACTGGCTGTTCAAAGACAAGCCGCCGATCCTCGCGCAGTGGGTGGGTCAGATGATCCAGCAGAATGCCATCCAGCAGGATGCGCGGGCCAAGGGCGTCGCCGTCACGCCCACTGAGATCCAGAAGCGCGTCCAGGAGCAGCTCGAGAGCGCGCGCCGGCAGCTCCAGATTGCCACCGCCTCCGACGCGCAGGTGTACAAGGCCGTCGGCCGCAGCCCCGAGTGGCTCCGCGACCAGGTCCGCACCTCGCTGTTGCTGGAGAAGCTGGTGGAGCGGGACCGGCAGGCCAAGCTCGGCCATCCGCTCGGCCCCAACGACTTCATGGATGCCAGCCAGATACTGGTGGCTGTCCACGAGAACGACCCCGCCAAGAAGGACCAGGCCTGGGCCGACGCGCTGAAGAAGATCCAGGGCATTCAGGAAGAGATCAAGAGCGGCAAAATAAGCTTCGAAGAGGCCGCCGAAAAGTACAGCGACGATCCCAGCAAGTTCCGCAAGGGGGAGATGGGCCTATTCATGCGCGGCCAGATGGTGTCAGATTTCGAGAATGCGGCGTGGAGCCAGGAGCCCGGCAAGGTGGGTGAGCCCGTCAAGACCCAGTTCGGCTACCACCTGATCCGAGTCAACCGCCTCGGCAAGGACACCACCGGCCCCGAGCGGGAGAACCTGCAGAAGCAGGACCTGCAACGTCGAATGCAGCTCTACATGCAGGACCTCATGACCCGTACCAAGGTGACCAACACCCTGGCGGAGGCGCAGCCGAACCCCTTCGGCGGCCCCGGCGCCCCCGGCCCCCGTCCCACCGCGCCCCATTAGGCTACCGGGGACAGGCTCCTACGCCCGGGGGTTATCGCCCGGGCGTAGCGCCGCCCCGGGCTGAAACCCCGGGGCTATTGTAAGGGAACCCCCGCGGGCTGGAGAGCCGGCTTCAGCCGGGTTCTCCTTCAATAGCGCCGGGGTTCAGCCCGGCGCACTTAGTGGCGGCTATCACCTACGCCCGCTTCCTCTCCGGCAGGGCGATGCGGTAGTCCGCCAGACGGCCAGCCAGGTCGCGCGTAACCTCCGCCTCCACGTAGATACAGTCCGCCCGGTAGTCCGCCCTATGCACCCGGCCGTACTCGTAGCACTGGGCCACCAGGTCGCTCCGGTCGTAGGGAATCTCCAGCGCTAACGGCACGAGCAGCGACTTGAGGGTTGTCACTATCCGCTCGATGAGCGCCGGAATTCCCGCCGCCGTGCGCGCCGAGATGTAGCACGAGTTGGGAGTCTCCGTCACCAGCTCCCGCAGCCGGTACTGGTCATGCACCAGGTCCGCCTTATTGAACACGGTGACCACCGGCTTTCCCCCCGCGCCGATGTCGACCAGCACCTCCTCCACCGCGTCCCGTTGGAGGTCCGACTGTGGGTGGCTCGCGTCCACGATATGGATCAGGAAGTCCGCCTCGTTCACCTCCTCAAGCGTGGCGCGGAATGCCGCCACCAGGTCGTGCGGCAGGTTCCGGATGAAGCCCACCGTATCCGTCAGCAGGATGCCCCAGCCGTCCGGGAGCACCACGCGGCGCGTGGTGGGGTCCAGCGTAGCAAACAGCTTCGGGTCCGCGTACACGTCCGCCCCGGAGAGTGTGTTCATCAGCGTGGACTTGCCGGCGCTCGTGTAGCCCACGAGGGCCGCTGCCGGAAACGGCAGCCTGCGGCGCAGGCTGCGCTGCTGGTGGCGCTGGCTCCGGACCTCCGCCAGCTCTTCCTCCAGGTCGCTGATGCGGTCACGGACCTTGCGGCGGTCCGTCTCCAGCTTGGTCTCTCCCGCGCCGCCCCGCACTCCGATGCCGCCCTGCTGGCGCTCGAACTTGGTGTACAGGTTCATGAGCCGCGGCAGGAGGTAGGTCATCTGGGCGAGCTCCACCTGGAGCTTGCCCTCCCGGGTGTGCGCGCGCTGCGCGAAGATGTCCAGGATTAGCTGGGTACGGTCGATAACCCGGATGCCCAGGAGCTCCTGCAGATTGCGCTGCTGGGTGGGCGAGAGTTCGCTGTCCACGATCACCAGGTCCAGACCCGTGTCCTTCGCCGCCGCCGCGACCTCTTCCGCCTTGCCGCGCCCAATGTAGTAGGCCGGATCCGGCTGGGCGCGATGCTGGTGCATCTCCCCTACCACCTGCGCTCCGGCCGTGGTAGCCAGTGAGCGCAGCTCCTCCGCCGCGTACGGCTCCGCCGCCTCATCGCTCTCCACGCAGACGATGAGGGCCCTCTCCACCGCGTCGACTGTATGCATTGCCTGCCTGGGCATCTGCTCACTCCGTTCGCTGAGGGATGAGGGATGAAGGATGAAGGATGAATCCGGAATCCGGTCCATCAACCATCAACCATCAACCTCCACCAAATACATCGCTCACCCGATAATTTACCTGTTATGCAGCGCCGCGCCCACCAGATGCGTGACGGCCGCCCTTTTGTGGTGCGTATGGCCATGGAACAGGACCTTTCCAGCGTCCTGACCATCCAGCGCGACACCATCAAGGAGGGTGAGGACTACTTCGTCCGTACGCTTCCCGAGTTCGATTTCGCAATTGAAGACGCTGTCCAAAAGATTACCGATCTGCTGGAGCAGAAGAACTCCCTCTGGCTGGTCGCGGAGGCGGAGGGTCAGGTCATCGCCTCCCTGGACCTGCATGGCGGCCAGCTCAACCGCCTGCTCCACTTCGGACACTTTGGTATGGTGGTGCATCCGGACTTCCGCTGCCGGGGGATAGGCCGCCATCTCGTGGAGACTATGCTGGACTGGGTGCGCGAGCGTGGCACCATCAAGAAGATCAGCACCAATATCTTCAGCACCAACCAGGCGGCGCGAGCGCTGCTCCGCTCGGCCGGGTTCGACCTGGAAGCGCGCCTTCCCCGCCAGTACAGTGTCGCCCCTAATACCTACCGCCACTGCATCATCATGTCACGGTGGATTGACTGAAGCCCGCTCGCTCTGGGACTCGTCTAGCGCAATAGAGGGATTCGGCACGTGCCCCACGCTGCCGGGAGTTCCGGTGGCGAGATGAACGCCGAACCCTGGGAGTCATCCCATGCTCGGTTTTGTGATCGCGGCGCTCTGGCTCACGCTCGCGATCGGTATCTCTACGCATTGGGAGCCGGCCACGGCGGCCGCTCACCCGGCGGCCCATCCGCGAGCGGA
>CAYNFH010000097.1:8595-23345 GCA_964396385.1 uncultured Chthonomonadaceae bacterium
GCCTCCTCCTCGCCGGTATTGCCCTGACTCCGTTCTGGTTCGTGGCCGGCAACCACTGCACCCTTACGGTTCCGCCCGCGCACGTCGCGGCGATATACGATCCGCTTCGGGGTGGCATTCAAAGCGCCGTCCTGCCGGAGGGGTTTCACGTGGTGATGCCCTGGTGGGACACCCAGCTCTTCACGCAGCAGACCCAGGAGTACACCATGAGCGGGACCAGCAGCTCCCAGATCCAGGAGCGGGCGGGCGAGAACGGATCATTCGGCGAGGACTCCATCCGCTGCCAGACCAACGAGGGGATGAACGTTCAGATTGACTGCACGGTGCTCTTCCACGTGGACCCCAAGGACGCCAACGACGTCTGGAAGAAGCTGGGGGACGACGTAATCCGGCTCATCGTCCGGCCCTACACCCACAACGTCATGCGGATGGTGGTCGCCAAGTACTCCGTCGAGGACGTCTACAGTGGCAAGCGTAAGGAGATAGAGCAGGAGATAACGGACCAGATGCGCCCGCAGTTCGCGGAGAAGGGACTGATCCTGGAGCAGCTCCTCATCCGCAACGTGGCCTATGGGAATCCGGCCTTCGCGGACGCCATCAACGCGAAACAGGTGGCCCAGCAGGACGTGCAGACGGAGGGCCAGAAGCTGGCACGGGCGCAAATAGAGAAGCAGACCATCGTGGCGGAGGCGCAGGGCGAGGCGCGGGCCATCGGGAAGCGCGGCGCGACCCTGAGGCAGAATCCAGAAGTGGTCCAGTACGAGTTCGTGCAGAAGGTAGCGCCCCGGCTAAAGAGCATGTATCTGTCCGCCGGAGCGCTCCCGCTGCCGAAGGGAGGGCAGTGAGATGCGAGAAGCCATCCTGTTCGCCATCCTGCTGCTGACGGCGGCGCTCATCATCGGCCGGGCTAAGAAGCCCTCCGCCGGCCGCATCTTCCTGGCCGTGCTCGGCTCCATCATCGTCACCGCCCTCTTTGCCCGGTGCTGGGTGGAAGTGCCGCCCGGAATGGTCGGCACGCTGTACGACCCGTTTGCCGGCGGAATCCAGAATGCAGACCTGACCGGCGGCTGGCACTTCATCAAGCCGTGGGCGGACATGCAGCTCTGGAGCGTGCGCACCCAGGAGTACACCATGAGCGCCCAGCGCGACGAGGGCGCCGTGGTGGGAGACGACTCCATGGTCTGCCAGACCAAGGAGGGGCTGCAGGTGAAGGTGGACTCCACCGTCATCTTCCACATCGACCCCGGCAACGCCCACCAGCTCTGGAAGTCCGTGGGGCCCAACTACGTGAACACCATCGTCCGCCCCTCGGCGCGTGAGGCGGTGCGCTCCATTGTGAGCCTCTACCCCATCATGTCGGTCTACAGCAATGCGCAGCCGGAGAACCTGAAGCAGACCGGCGTGACCTCTTATCCGGGGCGGCGCAAGGAGGTGGAGGACAACATCTTCAACGCGCTGGCGCCGGAGTTCCAGGCGAAGGGCATCAAGCTGGAGCGCGTACTGCTCCGCAACGTAGACTACGTGAGCGACCAGTACGAGAACGCTATAGTGAACAAGCAGGTGGCGCAGCAGCAGGTGCTCACACAGCAGTTCCTGCTGGAGATAGAGCGGATCAAGGCGCAGCAGAAGGTGGTCCAGGCGGAGGGCCAGGCGGAAGCCATCCGGCTGCGGGGAATCGCTCTGCGGGCTAACAAGGGTGTTATCAGCTACGAGATGGTCCGCAACCTCCCGTCGGACCTGGACATCAAGGTCCTGCCGGGCAGCGGCAACGTCCTTCTGAACCTCCCCGCGGAAGCTGCCGCCCCACAGGAGGAACAGGGAAAGCAGTGAGAGGGTGAGGGGGTGAGGGGGTGATGTGCGGGCGCGGCCCCAGAATCGTTCTGGATCAGCCGTTCGGGTAGAGCCAGGAAAGTTCCGCTCAATGGGCTCTGGTCACCCCCTCACCCCTTCTCCCCTTCACCCCTTCATCCGTCTGATCCGCTCCACCGCCTCCGCGCAGCGCTCCCCGTTCCTGTCGCCGAACACGGTGAGGGACATCCGCACGTACCCCTCGCCGTACTGACCGTAGCCGTTGCCGGGGATCACGTTGATGCTCGCCTCCTCCAGCAGCCGCCGGGCAAAGGCCGCGCTGGATTCCTGGCCCGGCACCGGCGCCCACACGTAGAAGGTCGCCTTCGGCTTAGGGACACTCCAGCCCAGGCCGTTTAGCCCATCCACCAGGATGTCCCGGCGCCGCCGGATCAGGTCCAGCGTGGGGCGGTTGTCGACGTGCTCGATGGCATAGGCCGCCGCGCGGGAGATGGCCGCGAACTGCTTGCTGTCCAGGTTGGATTTCAGCTTATTCAGCGTCGCCACCGCGTCCGGATTGCCGAAAGCCATGCCGACGCGCCAGCCGGTCATGTTGTACATCTTCGAGAAGGAGTGAAGCTCGATGGCCACATCCTTGCCTCCGGGCGCCTGGAGCACGGACGGCGCCTGGTAGCCGTCGAAGGACACCTCGGAATAGGCGGCGTCGTTGATAAGCAGGAGGTCGTAATCCCGGCAGAAGGCGACCGCGTCCCGGTAGAACTCCGGGGTCGCCACTGCCCCCGTTGGATTGTTGGGGTAGTTCAGCCACAACAGTTTGGCGCGGCGCGCCGCATCCGCCGGGATGGCGGTAAGGTCCGGCAGGAAGCCGTTCTGCGCCTTGAGCGGCATGGTAACTACGTTGCCCCCGGCCATGAGGGTGTTCACCTTGTAGACCGTGTAGGCAGGATCCGGGACCAGGGAGATATCGCCAGGATCGATGTACGCCCACGCGAGGTGCGCCAGCCCCTCCTTGGAGCCGATGAGCAGCAGCGCCTCCGTGGTCGGGTCCACCTCCACGCCGAACCTCCGCCCGAACCACCGGCAGACCGCCTCCAGAAAGCGCGGATCGCCGGCCGGGCTCTCGTCGTATCGATGCGTCTCCGGGTCCTTGGCGGCCTCGTACAGGGCGTCGATGATCGGTCGGGGAGTCGGCTGATCCGGGTCTCCGATCCCGAAGTCGATCAGGTCCTTGCCCTCCGCCAGGGCCTTCGCCTTCAGGCGCGCAATCTCTCCGAACAGATAGGGCGGAATGGATTCCAGCCGCTTCGCGCGTTGTGCCAACTTGCTTCACTCCCTTGCAACCATCTGTTGCCACGCCTGCCCCTACTCCTCCACGGCTCCCGCTTCACCGCGCAACGCGCGCTCAACCAGCTCCGGGAGCCGGTTCGTAATGGCGGAATTGGCGCAGAGCTGGTCCACGCCGGCCGCCAACGCCTCCTCCCGCACCTCCGGGATACGTGTGTGGTTCAGGAACGCCATGAGCCGCCGCACGCCGGCCTCCTTGAGCTGCCTCGCCAGGGGGATCCCGCCCAGCTTAGGAGACGCCAGGTTGAGGATCACCAGGTCCGGCCGGTCCACCGGGATGCGCAACTGGGCCTCGTCCGCCGTCGCGGCGCGCTCCACCTCATACCCGTGCTGGCGTAGCACGGACAGGATGCGCGCGGCAAAGAACAGCTCGTCATCCACCAACAGGATTCGCGCTCCCGGCTCATCCATATCCCCACCTCCGCGGTGGCCGATTATAGCACACCCGAGGCGCGCTGCCGACGGGCCGATCAACCGCCCCTGTGCTATAATATCGAGCGCGAATCGGGAAGAAGAAACGGGGATTCATCCCTCATCCTTCCTCCCTCATCCCTTGCATCTGCCCTCGTAGCTCAGAGGATAGAGCGCCGGCCTCCGGAGCCGGGTGCACAGGTTCGATTCCTGTCGAGGGCGTCATCACAAACACTCAGGCGGCCGGGATTCTCCTGGCCGCCTTCCTTGCTTCTCTAATCCTTCCCTTCCCACGCCCCGATAATCTCCTTGGCGGAACGCCGCCATTGGCCTTCCTGAACGCCTGATACTAAGAGGTAGTGCAAGTCCATGCTGGGTAAGATGCTCGGCTTCGGCCGCAATGAATACTACGACCGCGCGATCCGCCTCTTCGACCAGGGGCAATATGACGACGCGCTGAACTTCTTTGACCGCGTGCTGGAATCGCCGTCGCAGGACCCGGTCTCCGGCCGCCTGGCTCTCTTCTACAAGGCGGAGGCCCATGCCAACCTGGGCCACAACGCCATGAAGCGCGGGGCCTGGGAGCGAGCGGAGACGCACCTGCGCGAAGCCATCAAGATCCACCCCCACTATGCGGACCTGCACTTCAACCTGGCCCTGTCCCTGCGCAAGCAGCACAGTTTCGAGGCCGCGCTCGAGGAGCTCGGACGGGCGCTGGACATCAACCCCACCTTCGCAAAGGCCTACTTCCACCGGGGGCTCACCCTCTACGCCATGGGCGAGCGCGAGCAGGGAATTGCCGCTATCCGGCATGCGCTGGAGATAGAGCCGGGCTTCGGCACGGAAGTCTGCATCCGCGGCCTTGCCGCCCATGATTCCGGGGACTTTGTGGGCGCGCTGCACGCGCTGGAGGCGGTATCCGCGACCGAGGTGGACGACATCCTGTTCCACTACCGCCTGGGCGACGACCTCGCCCGCCGAGGCATGTACGCCGAGGCCATTGAGGAGTACCGCAAGGCGCTGGAGCTCAACTCCAACTACGCCGACGTGCACAACCACCTGGGGATCGCCTGCTCCGCGGTCGGGCGCAAGCCGGAGGCGGTGCTGGCCTTCCAGAATGCGCTCCAGGCCAACCCCGGCTACGTGGAGGCCTGGCTCAACCTGGGCACCGTGCTGCGTGAGCTGGGCAAGCTGCCCGAGGCGCGGGACGCCTTCCGCAAGGTCCTGGAGCTCGACCCGGCCCATCCGCTCGCCACGCAGCGCCTCGCCGAGGCGGCGTGAGGGGATGAAGGGGTGAAGGGGTGAGGGGGTGATGTGTGCTCAGCCCTGCTGAATCGTCTCGACGTCACCGGTGGTGTCGAGTAGGGATTACACCTCTACGTAGGTTCTGGTCACCCCTTCACTCCCTCACCCGCTCACCCCTTCTGGTATTCTAATGCGTGCTTCAGTTCACCGTTACGGCGCGCGCCAGCCGCTCCTCCGCCCGATGCGGACTGCTGAGCCTGCCCCACGCGGAGATCGAGACGCCGGTCTTTATGCCGGTCGGCACGCAGGCCACCGTCAAGGCAATGACACCCGGCGAGCTGACGGAGCTGGGCTACCGCATCATCCTCGGCAACACCTACCATCTCCACCTCCGGCCCGGCGAGGACCGCATTGCGGCCGCCGGCGGCCTCCACCGCTTCCAGGGTTGGGACGGCGCGCTCCTCACGGACAGCGGCGGGTTCCAGGTGTTCAGCCTCGCCGGGCTGCGGCGGATCGGCGCGGACGGGGTAGAGTTCCAATCGCATATTGACGGTTCACGTCACGTCTTTACTCCCGAATCGGTAATGGACATTGAGCGCAAGCTGGGCGCCGATATCATCATGGCGTTTGACGAGTGCGCCCCCTACCCCTCTACGGAAGAGTACGCGCGCGAAGCTATGGAGCGCACGCACCGCTGGGCGGAGCGCTGTCTTCGCGCTTACGATGCCGCGGGCAGACAGGCTGCGGGCGGATGGGATCAGGCGCTCTTCGGCATTGTCCAGGGCGCCACGTACAGAGTGCTGCGCGAGGAGAGCGCACGAACACTCACCGCCATGGACTTTCCAGGCTACGCCATCGGCGGTCTGGCCGTAGGCGAGACCCGCGACGCGCGGAATACGTGCCTTGCCTGGTGTACGGATCGGCTACCGGCCGAGAAGCCACGCTACCTGATGGGCGTCGGCACGCCAATCGACATCCTGGACGCGGTGCAGCGCGGCGTGGACATGTTCGACTGTGTGCTGCCCACGCGGAACGCGCGGAACGCGCAGGTGTTCACCCGCGACGGGGTGCTGAACATGCGCAACGCTCGGTTCGCGGACGACTTCACGCCGCTGGATCCGGAGTGCGGGTGCGCGGTCTGCCATCGACACACGCGCGCCTACGTGCGGCACCTGTTCCAGGCCAACGAGATCCTGGGACCGAGGCTTACGACCTACCATAACCTGCACTTCTACGGAGCGCTGATGCGCAGCATCCGGCAGGCCGTCCGCGAGGATCGGCTCGCCGCGCTTCGAACGGAGTACGCAGCTTACGAGAGCGGAGAATCTACCACAGAGGACGCAGAGGACACAAAGATTCGGATGAGGCGATGAGGGAAAGGCGATGAGCCGTCTCGGATCCCGACCACGCCATATCGCCCCATGGCATAACCCCCTCATCCATCCGTCTCCGTGCTCTCTGCGCACTCTGTGGTGAATGAATAGGAGATTACACATGGCGGTACCCACCGTCGAGGCGGCGCCCAAGCTGCGCAGGCTGGCCCTGCGGGACGTACGGGCGAACCTCAAGATAAAAGCTTACATAGAGAAGGCGAACGAGCAGATGGCGGCCATCGGCTACACCGAGCACGGCCTCCGGCACGCCGCCCTCTGCGCGGCCATAGCGCGAAACACCTGCAACGACCTGGGCCTGGACGCCCGCCTGGCCGAGCTGGCCGCTATCGCAGCCTATCTGCACGACATCGGCAACGTGGTCAGCCGGTTCTACCACCCGCAGATCGGCGCGACCATGGCCTTCACGCTGCTTAATGAGATGGGCATGGAGGCCGAAGAGATCGGCCTGATCATTGGCGCCATCGGCAACCACGAGGAGCCGGAAGGCGTGCCTATCAACGTAGTCACCGCCGCGGTCATCCTCGCGGACAAGTCGGACGTCCACTTTACCCGTGTCCAGAACACGGACCGGTCCACCTTCGACATCCACGACCGCGTGAACTTCGCCGTGCAGAAGTCCCACCTCACCGTGGATGCGGATGCCAAGACCATCACGCTGGAGCTGGAGATTGATACCGCCGTTGCCTCCGTGATGGAGTACTTCGAGATCTTCGTGGTGCGCATGGCCCTCTGCCGCAAGGCCGCAGAGATGCTCGGCTGCCGCTTCCAGGTCCACATCAACGGAGTCGACGTCTGACGTCGGACAGATTCAAGAACCACAGGCACTGAAGTGCCTGTCTGGAGAGAACTGTCCGCAGGACAGACGTACCAGAATCTCTCTCTCGCAAGAGCGATTCTGTTCCGTTCGTCCGAAGGACGATGCTCTCCAGACAGGGATTGAGATCCCTGTCACCTCCAGACAGGAACCGGGATCCCTGTTCTGTTCGAACCGTCTTCGGGTAAAACTCCCCTGTGAATCTTGCAGGTCTCATGAGCCAGGTTCGGGCCGCCTCCGGACCTGCGCTCTTCGTGATAGGTTTCTTCACCGCCGTCGTTCCCGCACGCGCCCAGACGCCGGACCTGCGGATAGAGTGCTTCGGCGCCTCCCGCGCCTATGCCGTGGGCACCGAACCGCTCACGCTGGTGGGCACAGTGCGCAATGCCGGGCACGCCACCGTACCGGCCGGCGCCCTGTCGCCCCGCCTCTTCCTGCTGGCCGGAATGGAGTACGGCGAAGGCGATACATCTCCCCGGCTTCCGGAGCTGGCACCGGGCCAGACCGCCGTCTTCCGCTGGCGGGTGACGCCGCTTACCGCGGGCGCGCCGCTGGTGGCTTCCTTCGCGCTGCTGGCCCAGGGACAGCCGCCGGTAGTGCGCGTGGCTGCCATCCCCCACCTGGCGGAAAGCCCTCCCTCGGAACCGTCCGCGACCGCCAGGGAGCCCACCGCCTGGGCCAGCCGATCCGCCGTCGGCGTGGAAAACAGCCGCGTGCGCGTTCGGGTCACCTCGACCACGAACGACGTGCCGGTCCTGATTCTCTCCTGCTCAACGGCCGGCGGATGGCGGCGCGTGGGGACGAGCGTGCCGGTGGCCCAGACTCTGTCCGGTGAGCCCGGACAGAGGCCATGGTGGCAGGTGTTCAAGCACGCGCATCCGGAGGTGTTCCGGTCCAAGGACGAGGCGACCCTCGCGCTCACGGGCAAGTTCGGACTCTGGTGGAAGGGCGTGCTGACCCTGACCGTGCATGCCGGGTCCGCCGCCGTGGACGTGGCGCTCAAGCTCACTCCCCTGCGGCCGATGCAGCTTGGCGGCCTCCGCCTGGCGCCGCTCCTGGCCGGCGATGGCAGCTTCGGCTCCGCTTCCACGGAGACCCTCCCGCCTCAGTCCCGACCGGGCTCCACGGTTACCGCGGTGCGATGGGGCAACATCACCGTAGGCGCGGTCCGGCCGGTTGAGGGCCCCTTCCCGAGCTGGGATTCGACGCATCTGCCGGTGTGCGACAGTGTGGATTTTCGGCCCCTGGAGGTGGAGTACCACGCCGCGGGCCAGCCTGCGTTGGTCAATCCCGGCAACCTGGTCGTCACCCGCGCCCGCCTGTTCGCCTTCTGCCCCAGCACCACGGTCCGCGATTCGCTCAAGGTGTATCTGCCAGGAAAGTGGTAAATGGGTGTACGGCGGATTCCGAATGTTACACTCATTTACCCAATTACCCATTTACTCTCCCTCCGGAGTTCGCATGCGAAAGCTCCTCCTAACCGTCTGCGTCCTGCTCACCCTCGCGGCGTCCGCGTGCCCCGCGCCGGAGTACGGCCTGCTCTTCGGGCAGTCTCCGGCGGAATTCGCGGCGAGGCGCGCCGCCGTGCGGACCGCGGCAAACGGCGCCGTCGTGCTCCTCTGCGGGCCCGGCAGCAATGAGGACGTGGGGCGCGTACGGTTCCGAACCACCAACGACGTTATGTACCTGACCGGCGTAGAGGCTCCCAACGCGTGTCTGGCCATCCTGCCGCCGGGGGATCCGTCCGGCAAGCGGGACATCCTCTTCCTGCCCCCGCAGGACCCGGAAATGCTGGTGTGGAGCGACCCGGAGCCCGCCCCGGACGCGCGGACTCAGCGGGCAACCGGCATCGATTCCATTCAGGACCTTGGCAGCATGTGGAGCGCGCTCGGCCCCTCCCTCAAGAGGGCGTCGGTCGTGACGCTGCTCGGCCCCGTAGGCGCGCCGGATTCCCGCCTGCCGGAGGGCAGCGACGTAGCTCCCGGCGCGCGCTACTATCCTAACGCGGGGACGGAGGAGGAGATCAAGCGCATCCATCCGGGGATTACTATCACCGGCCTGGCTGAGAGGCTCATCCATCCGCTGCGATGGCGCAAGTCGGCCGGCGAGCTGCGGAACCTGCGTGCCGCCATCGCGGCAACCGGTGACGCCGAGCGCTCTGCCGCGCGCAGCCTCCATGAGGGCGTGACCGAGCTGGCCATCGAGGGGGTGATCCTGAGCGCCTTCCGCCGCGGCGGGGCGGTGCGGGAAGGGTTTCCCTGCATCGTGGGCAGCGGCCCCAACTCCACGGTGCTGCACCACTTCTCCAGCGAGCGCCGCATGCATCGTGGCGAGGTGGTGGTCATGGACATCGGCGCGGAGTACAACTACTACTCGGCGGACATCACCCGCACCTTCCCGGTCGGCGGCCGGTTCACGCCACGCCAGCGGCAGCTCTACCAGTTGGTGCTGGACACACAGACAGCCTGCCAAAAGTACGTTCGCCCGGGCAAGACCACCCTGCGCGAGCTGCACCGTTACGCCGTCCAGTACCTGCACCGCAGCCCGCTCCGGGCGCGCGACCGGAGCGGCGAGCTCCACACCATGGACTACTTCTTTCCCCACGGCCTGGGGCACTGGCTAGGTATGGACGTGCACGACGTGGGCGGCGGCTCGGACGTGCTGGAGCCGGGGGTGGTGTTCACCATTGAGCCGGGGGTTTACGTGCCTTCGGAGGGCATCGGCTTCCGCATCGAGGATGACTACCTGGTGACTCCCGCCGGGGCGGAGAAGCTCTCCGCCGCCATCCCCAGCCAAATTGCGCAAGTGGAAGCAATGGCCAAAGGACACTAGCCCTCTTCTTCAAGCTGCGCGCGCGTGGCCGTAACGCGGATGGAATCCTCCACGAATCCGGTAATCGCCTGCTCCTCCCGCAGGATACGGATCTGCCGGTCCACCTCCGCGATGCGGTACGCCCACTCCTTGCGGCGGGCCGCGTCCGTGGCGGCGTCCAGCTCGCGCTGGAGCGTCTCGCGGCGCACCTCCAGCGCGGACACCATCTCCGCCAGCTCGCGCGCCCGCGGCTTCCCGTCCAGGAATTCGTCGATAGCCTCTTCGGTCTCGTCGTAGCTGCTCATAACGCCGTCTGCCTTGCGCTCCCAGGAGTGTGTGCGCTATACTAGAATGCCTCGTGGGGCTGTGGCTCAGTTGGGAGAGCGCATCGTTCGCATCGATGAGGTCGGGGGTTCGAATCCCCCCAGCTCCATTCATTTTGAGCGTTCCTGCGACAATTTACGCTCAAACTGACCGCATAGTGCCTGCGTCTCGCTGCCCTCTGGTTACTTACATCGGAGGGCAAATTGGAAAACTCACCGCATCGTTTCACGTGTGCTGACCCCGCGATTGGGGTGGTTGAGCTTGCTCGGTATGCCGAGGGCTGGCTCCTTGCTGGCGACATATCCCAGCACTCTCAGTGCACTGTCTACACGCGCTCCTCTATCGTCCGCAAGCTGCTCTGGTTTCTACAGCGCCGGGCCTGCGAGACTTGTGGAACCCTTGAACTGCGCCAGTTCCTGGCCCACCTGACAAACGGCCATAAGGAGCCGGGCGGGCGCTGGGGCAACCCGCGGATGAACAAGCCGGTTCGGCCGCGGACGGTCCATACCTATCACGGCCACCTGCGGACCTTCTTCCGCTGGCTCGTAACCGAGGGAGCAATGCCCTCTTCCCCGATGGATCGCATCCCGGTGCCCGTCTCCAGGTCGGACCAGATCCAGCCCTTCACCCAGGAGCAGCTTAAGGCTCTCCTGGCTGCGGCCCGGCGGTCAAGGTATGCAAGACGGGACGAGGCCATCCTGCTCTTTCTTCTGGACACCGCGCTCAGAGCATCCGAGTTGTGTGCCATCCGGATGCAGGACGTGGACCTTAGCGGTAAACGGTGCATTGTGCTCGGCAAGGGCAACAAGTACAGGACGGTCCCGTTCAGCGCGCATACGGCTCGCTCTCTGTGGAGCTACCTGAAGGACGAAAAGCGAGAGCCGGAGGACCCGCTATTCACGTCCGAAAGGAGTGAAGCACTTACCCGCTCTGGCTTGCTCCAACTCCTGGAGAGACTCGGGAAAGCCGCACGGATCGAGGTGACCCGCTGTAGCCCCCACACGCTGCGGCACACGAGCGCCACCGAGTACCTTCGGGCGGGAGGCAACGTGTTCACGCTCCAGCAGATACTCGGCCACACGACGCTCCACATGACCAACCGCTACGTAGCTCTCGCCCAGGCTGACATTGAGAACCAGCATCGGCACTTTAGCCCGGTCGCCAGATTGAAGGGAGGAAAGAGATGAACGAGCGCAGGTATAGTCGGCGGCGGAGCGCAGCCGGCTTCTGGTTCCTGGAGTGCATGTGTGGTAAGACGCTGATTCTGATGCCGCCAGACCGACCCTTCAGGACAGTTCACCTGCTCAACGTCAGATACAAAGACGACCCTCGCAGCCCGTTTCCGCGCGAGCTGCGAGGGCAATGCCGGTGCGGCCTTGGTCACCAGATTCCGAAGGAGCACTTCACTATGCCGTTCGGTGAGGAGTGGGATGAACTACCGGTCGAGGTATTGACACGATGATGTAGCCCGTTATATACTCGTCCAGACCAACTTCAAACGGGGCGACACCTTTGTCGCCCGATCCAGGTGGCTTCAGACCGCCCTACCACATCCTGCGGGACCCGTGGTTAGGGCGGTTTTTTGTGTCTCAGTGCTCCGGCGCCGAGAGGAGGATGGTATGGGAAGCAACACCGGACCAACTGGCACCGGAAGGTATCCGCGGCGCAGTATCCGCCGTCGCTTTCACCCGGTGATCGTGCTACTGACGAAGGATATGAAGCGCGAGCTGGACAGAGCCGCGACCGCGGAGGGGTTCGACAGCCGGTCGGCCGTCATTCGCGCAGCGTGTCAAGCATTCTTGACCGGCACCGGAGAGGTCCGGTCGTGACGCCCGCACAGGCGGCGCGCATAGCGGCAGGTCTCTCATTAGTGGAGGCAGCCAAACGCGCGCACGTCTGTACGGAGTACGTCCGGCGAATCGAGAGGACAGGAGGAGCTTCGTTCGCACTGGCTATGCGCCTGGCGCATGTTTACCAGTGTTCAGCAAACGTGTTTCTGTACGTTCAGGGCAGCGAGACGCCCACAAGATCGAGGGCCGGGCGGCGGGGTCGCAGCCGCCGACCGGCAAAGACGACATGACATGAGCAATACCGCCACGTCCGGCGGTGCACTCACACAACCGGATTAGGCCCGGCCCGGCTCTCTTCCGGCCTATCGGCAAGGAGTATCCACTGATGCGCGTACATTGTACCATATTGCGGCGCATGGCAGCGTCTAGCAACTACGGCCAGCTACTGCCACAACATGAGCAGCTCATCCGAGCCTCAGCAATCTTGCCAGACGTAGCACTTGCCCGCGGCTATCGGTCCATTCAGAATTCGGAAGACCTCCTCCGACTCGGATTCGCTCGTTGGCAGTGCATCACCCCCACCCTGCTGGTGCCCCTCTGGAACGCACTCGGAGAGAACGCGCTCAACCATCATCGTCCTGATCACCCTCGAAACCGCGACGGGAAGCAGGTCAAATATGAGTTCCCGGCTGGATGCCGCATGATAGTGGATGTACACCCGTTCATCCGCGATACGGTCCGTGATCCCACGATCCCTCTCTGGGTCACCGAAGGCGCCCGGAAGGCAGACTCTGCTATCAGCCACGGCCAGTGTTGCATCGCCATCATCGGGACATGGAACTGGAGGGGCACCAACGAGCTAGGGGGCAAGACTGTCCTTCCTGACTGGGAGGCCATCGCGCTCAAGGACCAGCACGACCGACCGCGGGACGTATACCTGGTCTTTGATAGTGACGTGATGGAAAAGAAGGAGGTTCACCGAGCCCTCGCCCGGCTTGGAGCCTTTCTGAAGTGGAGGGGGGCGCATGTCCAGTACATCTACCTGCCCCACGGCCACAATGCATAAGAAAATGGGGCTGGACGACTGCCTGGCAGCCGGCTACACGCCCCAACAGCTAATGGCTATGGCGACTCCCGAACTGCGGGAGCCACCCCAGATTCGGCCGCTGACCGACCTCGGCAACGCAGAACGTCTGATTGACCGGCATGGTGACAATCTGCTCTACTGCGCCCGGCTCAGGCAATGGTACGGCTGGGAAGGTAAGAGGTGGGAACCGGATCGGGATCGGCGGGTAGACCGATTAGTAAAGGAGACAGTCAGGTCCATTGAGCAGGAAGCATCGTTCACGAAAGACTCTACTACCGTGAAAGCGATTATGAATCACGCCCGCTGCTCCGAGGCTGAGGGGAGAATCAACGCGATGCTCGGACTTGCTAAGTCCGAAGAACGCATCATAGTTCGGCCGGAGGAGCTAGACCAAGACCCCTGGCTCCTGAATGTTGAAAACGGGACGCTGGATCTCCGCACCGGCGGTCTACGTGAGCACTCCCGGCAAGACAGGATCACACGTATCGCGCCCGTTGACTTTGATCCGGACGCACGCTCTCCTACCTGGCAAAGCTTCCTTGACGCGTCTCTCCCTGACCCGGAGGTGCAGCAGTTCGTCCAGCGCGCCGTCGGATATTCGTTGTTCGGGAGTATTACCGACCACGTTTTCTTCTTTCTGTTCGGGCCGGGCAAGAACGGCAAGAGCACCTTCTTGAGAGCGGTCGAGACTGTTTTCGGGGAATACGGTTCCAAAGCGCGGGCAGAAACCTTCATGGCGAACCGCCCAGCAAACGCCATACCCAACGACATCGCCGCTCTATGGGGCGCCCGGCTAGTAACAGTGTCGGAGGTGCAGCAAGGTCAGGCACTCAACGAAGCACTTCTGAAGGACCTGACCGGCGGCGATCTGGTGACAGCCAGGTTCCTCAACAAGGAGTTCTTCTCCTACCGACCCACCTTCATCATCTGGATGTGCGGCAATCACCTTCCGTACATCAGGGGCACGGACATGGGAATCTGGCGCCGCGTGCACGTGATCCCCTTCGAAGTGACAATTCGCGAGGCGGAAGTCGACCGCGACCTTCCGTCAAAACTCGCCTCCGAGCGGGAGGGCATACTGGCGTGGGCCGTCCGCGGCTGCCTGGACTGGCAGAAGGAAGAATTGCGGCCACCGGAGGCTGTTCTCGCTGCTGTGAGCCACTACCGGACTACATCCGGTGTGGCTGCATTCCTCGACGAGATTTGTGATCGAAATACGAGTGAATCAATGCCCGCGACTGCACTCTTCCGGGAGTTCTGCAACTGGCTGGAGCGCAGAGGATTGCCGCCAAGAACACAGCAGTGGTTCGGCCGTGAGCTGACCGCGCTCGGCATCCGAGCGGAACATCGGAGGGATGGCGACTATCGGCTCGGAGCGATCATCCGCGCGGAACCGCGGTGAGGAGTGTGAATAATATGAAGGTTAATGTTCCCCTATTGTCTGACGATTCTCTGTCCTCTCACAGTCCGCTAACGAAGGACGAACCTTCACAGCCTTCACATCGTTCACCATCCAGGACGGCAAACCCAAGGCTGCGCGCCTGGAGCATCGTAATGGACCTTGCCCAAGATCCGGCAGCGGCACTCGGAAGGCGGATTGACCGATGGCTCAAGGAGAATCGGCATGTCGAGCTAGTGGACCTGAAGGTAACGGTCACATCGTACTGGACTGGAGATTCGCCAGTTCATCTGGCTGTCTGCCTATTTCTCTACCGCGGGGT
>CAYNFH010000098.1:0-23259 GCA_964396385.1 uncultured Chthonomonadaceae bacterium
TCGCTCTGGCTATCGACGCCAAGGACCAGTACACCCACCAGCACATCCTGCGCGTCCAGCGGTATGCCATGGCCACTGCGCAGAAGATGGGCCTCAGCGGCGCTGAGCTTGAGGGCGTGAACACCGGCGCGCTGCTGCACGACATCGGGAAGCTCGGCGTGCCGGAGTACGTGCTCCTCAAGCCGGGCCGGCTCACGGACGAAGAGTTCGCCAAGATCAAGAAGCACCCGGAGATCGGCGCGGCTATCCTGGACCCGGTGGAGTTCCCATGGCCCGTTCTGCCTGTGGTCAAGTACCACCATGAGAAGTGGGACGGAAGCGGTTACCCGGAGGGGCTCAAAGGTGAGGAGATCCCGCTCACAGCGCGCATCCTTGCGGTGGGAGACGTTTACGACGCCCTCACGTCAAACCGCTCCTACCGCAACGCCTGGACCCATGAGAAGGCCATCGCGGAGATCAAGAACAGCTCCGGGACGCACTTCGACCCGGAGGTGGTCACCGCCTTCCTGGCCGTCATCGACGACATCGTGGCTGAGATGGCGAAGGAGGGATACGGGCCGCTCGTGGTCGAGCCCTCCACCCCAGGGCCGCTCACCAGCAAAGCGGACCAGGCCGCGCGTGATATCCAGCGCGCCTCTTCGGAGCTGTGGGCGCTTTACGAGGTTGCGCAGACCCTCTCCTCCAGCCTGGGTCTGCAGGAGACCCTGGACATTCTGGCGCGCAAGCTGGAGGCCATCCTCCCCGGCACGGCCTGCCTTTTCATGCTCTCCGACGAGCCCCGCGCCGAGCTGAACGTGCGGGCGGCGGTGGGTGTAAACCGTGAGTTCTTCCTCGGCGGGCGGACGGTGGGACCCGGCAGCAGGTCCATGCACGTGGCCACCACACAGGAGACCTATCTCGGCCCCTACGATACGGATGACCTGATGCTCACGAGCTGCCCGGTGATGCAGTGGACCAACCTGAACACCGCGCTCATCGTGCCCATCGTGCATCAAGGGGAGGTGCTCGGGACCATCAACCTGTATCACCCTCAGCCCAATGCCTTCGGCCACCACGACCGGCAGCTCCTCGAGACCATCGCGGAGCGCGCGGCCATGGCGCTCTACAACGGCCTGCTGTTCGACCGCACACGCAGCCACGCGCTGACGGACCCGCTGACCGGACTGTACAACCTGCGCTACCTGACCTCATACGTGGACGACCGATGCGCGGCGGACAGCCGGGAGGCGGCACGGGCCATGGTGGGCGAAGGTCCTCAGAACGGGGATGAATGGTCTCCAGACCGGCCGGCCACCCATGGTGATGCCTTCGCGCTGCTCTGCCTGGACCTGGACAGCTTCAAGCCGATCAACGACAACTTCGGCCACCAGAAAGGGGACCAGGTGCTGCGGGACCTGAGCACTCTCTTCCGGTCCACGGTCCGCGAGGACGACATCGTAGCCCGCTACGGGGGCGACGAGTTCCTGATGGTGCTTCAGGGCGCCGGACCGGAGCAGGCGGAAGCGATGGCGGACCGGCTGCAGGACGCGGTAGAGCAGTATGAGCCCAACCTTCTCCACCCGCGGCTCGGTGCGCTGCACCTGGGCGTTAGCGTCGGTTTCGCCTGTTATCCGGTGGACGGACAGGACTGCGCCGCGCTCCTCTCCTGCGCGGACTCCAACATGTACCGGAACAAGACGGAGCGGAAGCTTGGCCGCCTGGCGGGTTCCACGCGACCACAGGCGCCCGCGCAAGACTCGGCTGAATCGCTGCCGCACGCGGCGTGAGGGGATCTCCCCCTTACCCTCTCCTTCGTAAGGCGGGACAATCCGAGCTGCGCTCCCTCCCCTTCGCAAGGGGAGGGTTGGGAGGGGTTGAGTGAGGAACGGGATTATGACACTGGATCCACATGAGCGGCAGGCGCTGCTCGAAGACCGGCGGGAAGCCCTCCGGCAGGGGCTTCATGGACTCGCCATCACGGCGCGTCATGCCGAGCTGGGCCTGCACGCGGGCACGCTGCTGGACGTGAGCCGTACAGGGGTGCGGTTCGAGGCGGCAGTCTGCTTCCCCTGCGGGGCGGAGCTGATCGTCTACGCGCCGGAAGGCTTCGTGCTCCGTCCCATCCGCGCCCGTATCGTGCGCCAGAAGCTGGTCGAGGACTCACGCGGCACCCGTTTCGAGTACGGAGTGCGCTTCACCGAGGAGGCCGAGCTCCGGCGCCACACGTGGTGGCTCACCCTCCGGAAAGAGGAGTAGGGGCGGCCCTCTGTGACCGCGCGTCCAGGATGTTGCGGGCGGCCACAGGGCCGCCCCTACACAAACACCTTCTCCGGCAATCCGGCCGCTACAAATCCGCGGTACGCGTCCGCGGCGCTCGTGGGAACGCGCTCCAGGCCCTGACGTGACGGGCGCAGATCCCACAGTCCCATATCGATCAGGTAGTCCTCCACGGTTTTGCTGCCCCGCTGGTACCCCCACGTCACCAGAGAGAACAGCGGCCAGTACGTATACCCCACCACCGCCTGCCCGCCTTTCCGCGCATCCGCCACCACGGCCACGGAGTCCCTGATCCACCGGATCCGGCGTGACGGAGGACCGGTGGATGCGGTCTCCGTCACCATCAGAGGCACCTGCGCGTACCGTTCGGCGTACAGATCCGTGAGCGCGCGGAGCGTCTCGGACCACGTGTGGACAATGCGCACCCTAATGCGCCCCTCCCGTGTGCGGTAGACCACCTTGCGGGAGTACATGGGGTACATGTTGTAGCCGATCGCGTCCGGCCGGACGCGATTGGTGTGAAACCATTTCAGGTCGCCTTCGCCGATGCCCTGCGATAGCAGCCAGGCGGAAAGGGGATGCTCCGCATGAACGCGCCCCATCACCAGGTCTAGCGCGAGGAAGACCACCTCCTGCCTCTGGCGCGCTGTCTGAACCACCTCTTCATCCGACGGATCGTGTGCCTCGTAGTGGTCCGTGGCATCCACGTGGACGAATACGGCACGCGGCTCTACCTCCACTATGGCCCGCTGCGTCAGGCATATTCCGCGGCATAGCTGCGCCATGATGCCGACGAAGCCCCGCCAGCTCTTCCGGTGTGGGGGCCACCAGCCGAGGCGGCCGGCGTAGTAGGCGTTCACGCGCGGCTCGTTCAGCGGGGTGTACCAGTAGCACATCCCACGGTAGTGCCGGGCAAACTCTCGTGCGTATTCGGCGACCCGTTCGGGATATTCCGGATCCAGAAAGGACCCCTTGAGCCAGTTCGGCGTCCCGTAATGGACGAGATCAATGATGGGCTCGATGCGGTGGTGGTTTACGAGCCGATCCAGGACGCGGTCCGTCCATGACCACTCGAACACCCCGGGAGATGGGTTCACCCGGTACCAGGGGATGCCGTACCGTACGCACGGAACCCTCAGACTGGCGACGAGGTCCAGGTCCTGCTGCCAGCGATCGTAGTGCTCGGTCAGTGCGTACTCATCGAGCGTGCGCCCGGTCACGGCGTTCGGCTCGGAGATGAAGGTGTCCTCAATGCCCGTCGACCAGAGGAAGCCATCCTTGTCGGGCATGGCAAGCGGGGGCCAGTCGCGAGGGAGAGCCATTGGGAACCTGGGGCTCCGAGGGCGCGTTTTAGGCGGCCGCGGGCGCTTCGGCCCGCCGCGATGAGACCACCGCTGCCGCAGCCGGCCGGTCAAATATGCGCTGCAGGTCCCGCACGGCCGCCAGCGCGGCCCGGCAAGGCTCGCGCGCCGCCACGTCGGACTCACGCGCGTCCCACAGACCCATGGGCCGAAATGCAAGCGACTCCCAGTCCGCCATGCCAACCACGGGGTACACGCAGATCCCGTGGAGGTCTACACCCTCTTCACGGGCTATGAGGCACTGCCGGCCGATCTGATGCAGCCAGCGGGCCCGGTCCTCGCCGTAGGAAGCCGTCTCTGTCACAACCACCGGCACATCGTAGCGGCGATGCACCTTGATCAGGAGCTTGCTGAAGGGCAGACGACGCGGATCGTCTTCCGCCAGGACGGAGCCGGACCGCTGGTGCTCCCACTGGTTGACGCCGTAGTAGTTGATCCCGGCGATGTCCAGATGGCGCGGGCTGCCGCCCAGCTCCGGAGCGGTCCGGCCCGCCAGCATGTCAAAGGACTCGAATACGAAGTGATCGTTGAAATACCGTGCTTCGTCCTCCAGCCAGGGCGCGTCCGCGGGTGCGACGACGCGGACCACCGGGTCGCAGTTCACCATGCGGGCGCGAGGGTCCACCTCCCGAATGGCGTTGATGCCTGCAATAGCCGCCTGCGCGAGGCGGCGCTTGAGCTCAGCCGCACGTCCGATGGCGAATGGAGCAAACATCCCCACCTGACCGCCCGCCCAGGCGAAGAAGCTGATCTCGTTCACCGGCGTGTAGAAGCGCTGCCCTCTGGCACCGCGCCGCTCGCCGTGGCCCCTCTTCACTAGCAGCGTCGCGAAGGCCCTGCAGTAGGCCGCGAACCGCTCGACGAACGGCTCGCGGAAGGGATCCAGGTCCTCCGGGTAACCGTAGTGGAAGAGGTCCCAGATGATGGTGATGCCCTCTTCCTCCGCTGCACGGATGAAGGGCATGGCGGAGGAAAAGTCCAGGCGGCCACCCCGGTCCACCAGGTTCCATCGAACGCCGTCTCGCGCTACGAGGATGCCTGCCGCTCGGAGCAGGCGGTAGTCGGATGCCACGCGCGCGTCGTGGCGCGTCAGCGCCATCTCATCGATACGCTTGCGATCAAAGTTAAGAGGGGTGGAGCACTCGAAGCCGCCGAGAACGAAGCTTGGAAAGAGATCGGTCGTGATGGACAGGTCGCGGGCTGGGGATATCGCCATTACGTGTCCTTTCCTTTGCGGTCTCACGAGCTCTTGACAGAGACCGGCGGCACGTTGGTTCGCTGTGCCAGTACACGGGCCTGTCCGGGCCGCTTCAGCGGCCAGACTGGCAAGTTGTCCTCGGATGGAGGACGTTCCCAACAGCGCTTGGGTTCCTCCAACCGCCCGAACCGTGCTCGCCGAGACGGCCGCGCATGCGTATAATTAGGCTGACTTCCCGCCCGATCTTGGTTGCGCACGACGGGCGATTTGGGACGCCTCATGCCGGACGACACACTCGTATTGGCGCTTGACATAGGAACCTCCTCCGCCCGCGCGATGCTCTTTGATCCGCGAGGCAAGGCAGTGGAGGGCCTGCGCAGCCAGGTCCACTACAGTCCCGAGACAGATGCATCGGGAGCCGCCGTGCTGGACGCGGACCGGGTGGTGGAGGCGGTAGCTGGCTGCGTGGACGGCGTCCTCCGGGACGCAGGAGACCGAGCGCGCCACATCCGCGCGGTGGGGGCGGCCACCTTCTGGCACAGCATGCTGGGCGTGGACGCGTCCGGAGCGGCCGTAACGCCGCTCTACACCTGGGCGGACACCCGCTCCGCGGAAGCGGCCAGCCGACTGCGCAGCGAAGTCGATGCGGCCGCCGTCCACGCACGCACCGGCTGCGCCATCCATCCGAGCTACTATCCGGCGCGCATCCTCTGGCTCCGGGAGAGCGCGCCGGACGAATTCGGTAGGGCGGCCAAGTGGATCTCACCGGGCGAGTACCTCTACAGTCGCCTGTTCGGCGGCTCCCAATGCTCGCTCTCCATGGCGTCCGGTACCGGCCTATTCGACCAGCACGGCTGCCGGTGGGATGCCGACATGATCCAGGCGGTTGGGCTCCGGCCGGACGCGCTGCAGGCGCTTACCGATATCGACGCGCCCGCTACCGGCCTCTCGCACCAGTGGGCCGAGCGCTGGCCGGTACTGGCAAGTATCCCCTGGATTCCGGCCATCGGGGACGGAGCGGCGAGCAACCTGGGCAGCGGATGCGCCACCAGCCGGCGTATCGCCATTAACCTCGGCACCTCCGGGGCCATCCGCGTGCTCTGGCAGGCCGGCGAGTTCACGATCCCGCCGGACCTGTGGTGCTACCGCCTGGACCGGCGCCGGCCCGTGATGGGCGCGGCGTTCAGCGATGGAGGCGACTCGTACGCCTGGGCCGCGCACACGCTAGCGCTGCCTGCCACGGATGCGGTAGAGCAGGAAATGGCGCGGCGAACTCCTGGCGCGCACGGCCTCGTCTTCCTGCCCTTCCTGGCCGGGGAGCGCAGCATCGGGTGGAGGCCCGACGCGCGGGCGACACTGCACGGAATGTCAGTCTCCACCGCGCCGCTGGACATCGTGGAGGCCATCATGGAAGGGGTCGCGCTCCGGTTCGCGCTGGCGGCCCGCACCCTCTTCCGCGAGTTTCCCGATGCCCGGGAGATAGTCGCATCCGGCGGTGCCATCGGCAAGTCACCGGCCTGGGCGCGCATGATCTCGGATGCCATTGGCCACCCGATAACGCTCTGGCCGGAAAGCGAGGCTACGGCGCGCGGTGCGGCCGCGGTGGCACTGGCCGCGATCGGACAGTCGCTTCCGGAGGAGGAGACCGCCGGCCCCATCGCCCATATAATAGAACCGAATCCCGCGCACCACGAGCTCTTCCAGGAGGAGCTCGCGCGGCAGGAAGACCTGTACAGAAGGCTGCTGTAGTAGATGGCTGTTAATGATCAACAACCGCCAACCGGAGGCGTCACGTTCCTCTTCACGGACATCGTGGGCTCAACAGAGGCGTGGGAGAAGCACGGCGACGCCTTCCTGCCGGTTCTGCAGGCGCACAATGCCATCATCACCGAGGCCATCTCGCGGTTCGGCGGCTACGTGGTCAAGACGGAGGGTGACTGCTACAAGGTGGCGTTCCAGGACGCCACCGCGGCGGCCAAGTGCGCTCTGGTGGCCCAGGCCGCCCTCCACCGGTACCCGTGGCCCCAGGACGTCGGCCCGGTGAGGGTCCGAATGGCCCTCCACACGGGCGAGCCGTTCATGCAGGGCGGCGACTACTTCGGGCCTCCGGTCAATCGTACGGCGCGCATCCTCTCCGCCACTCACGGCGGCCAGATACTCATCTCGGAGGAGACGGTCAGCCGCATCCGGGGCCGCCTCGAGGCCGGGTCCAGCCTGCAGGACCTCGGCTACCATATGCTGCGCGACCTGGGGGAGCCCACCCGGCTGTACCAGCTCGAGCACACCGCCCTGGAGGCGCGCCACTTCCCTCCCCCGCGTACCCTGAACGGCCACGCTAACAACCTGCCCGTGCAGCGGACCAGCTTCGTAGGCAGAGAGAAGGAGATCGAGCAGATCGCGGCGCTGCTGACGCGCTCGGACGCGCCGCTCCTGACTCTCACAGGGCCGGGCGGCGTTGGCAAGACGCGGCTCTCCCTTCAGGTGGCAGCGGAACAGGTCGAATGGTTCCCGGACGGGGTGTGGTATATCGCCCTCCAGTCCGCCACGGACCTGGAGAGCGCCGCGCGGGAGGTGGCTGAAACACTGGGACTCGAGGTGCCCGCGGGCAAGGAGGCGCTCGGCGTCGTGCGGTCGTGGCTGGCGGAGCGCCGGTGCTTGCTCATCTTGGATGATTGCGGCAACGTGCGCCAGGCGGGCCATCTCATTCGCGAGCTATTGAGCGGCGCTCCGTCCCTGCGCTGTCTCGCAACTGCTCGCGAATCGCTCAAGGTGGGTGATGCAGTCGAATACGCCGTGCCGGATATGGAGCTGCCGGCCGAAGATGCGGGAGCGGCCGACCTTATGGCGGCGGAAGGCGGCCGCCTCTTCGCCGAAAGAGCTCGCGCCGCCCGCCCGGACTTCCAGCTCACCGACCGCCGCGCTCGCGTAATCTCGCGGCTGCTGCGCCGCGTGGGCGGACTGCCGGCCACCATCGAGAAGACGGCGGCCATGATGAGGAGCCGCCAGCCTACCGAAATATTGGACGCCATTGGCACGGAGTTCGTCCACGCGGCAGTGCAGATCGGGGAAGTGGCCGCCACACGGGGCAAGCAGATGCTGGAGCGCGCCAAGGAGACACCGGAGCTCGCGGCCATCCTCCACTCTGTGGGCAGTGCGGCCGTCGCGCAGCGCGACCTTGCCGAGGCCGAGCGGATCACGCGTCGGGCGCTGGGCATCTACCGGCAGCTCGGAGACCGCGCCGGCATGGCCGTTTGCCTGCGCCAGTTGGGCAACATCGCCGCGCACCAGCGGGACCACGGCCGCGCGGCGACGCTCCTTTCGGCCGCCTACCAGACGGCGACCGAAGCCGGGCTGCCTGAAGCGCCGGAGATCCTGGCGGACCTGGAAAGCGCCCGCCGTGCCGCGGGCCGCGACGCGCGCTCCACGGGTATCACCCTCGACGAGGCCATGGCACTCGCCATGTCGGAATAGGCGCCATGCTGCTCTACGACCTTATCCGTCGCGGCGCAGAGACGCACCCGGAGCGAGCCGCCCTTTACTTCCACGGCGACTCCATCAGCTACGGAGATCTGGACGCCCGGGTCAATGCACTCGCGCGGGGCTTGGCCCAGCGGGGCATCGGCCCGAGCGACCGCGTCGCCGTCCTGCTTCCCAACTGCCCCGAGTTCGTCATCACCTACTATGCCGCCGCGGCCGTGGGGGCGGTCTGCGTCCCTGCCAACCCGCAGCTCAAGCCTCCGGAGCTCGCCTACATCTGGGGCGATGCCGGAGCGAAACTGGTCGTCACCGCGCCGTGTTAGCCTCGAAATATCTGTCACCCTACCAACTTGCTACCATCAGGGGTAAAAATTGTTCGGCAGTTTTGCCGGCTAGTGGAAGTCCGGGCCTGTGAGGCTGCTACCTAGTAAGTTTGCGACCTGGTAAGGGTGCCAGCTCGCGGCCGGGGGCTGTGCCCCCGGACCCCCGGCCAAGGGCGCTAACGGCCCTCACGGGCACCCTGAAAGCCGCTAGTTACGCGGCGCCCACGCCTACATGGCACGTTGGCACCTATGATATGCCCCATTTTCGCATGGCCCGCCAGCTGACTGAGACACGGTGTTGCCTCACTCCTCGCTCGAGTGGTATCATAACGTTTGCTCGCATTTGTTCCGCGCGCCGCGACCATAACCGTTCCGCCCTCCCGACGCACATAGACGGAAGCCTCTAGCGAGGCTGCGCGTCGGACGGGCGACGTAGCCTGACGGGCGTGAACAAGCACGGCAGTGTCCGCGATGGAGAGTGCCCGATATGCAAATACAGGTCTCTGCGAGTACTTGCGGCTCGGTACCAGACCAGAACAACCGCGCGGATCGCGGCCGGAGTGACATCCGCTGGAGGGTGCCGCGCGACTATTATTACGGTAGCCCACCGATGCTGGTACAGTTTCGGCGCATCGTGGTGCTCGCAACCTTGTCCACACTCTTCGGCACCATCTCCTGCGGCACCGCCCAGCATCCGCTCGTCGGGCGGTGGGGGCAGGCCGGGGTCGAGACGTGGGCGTTTCGCCCGGACGGAACGGGCACGGATAGTTTCAATTATCCGCGACCGATGAGATGGTCTGTGTCTGGTGACGTGCTCACGATGGACTTGTCAGAGGTCAGAAAAGGCGGCAAGGTCTTGCTTCCCGCGGATAAGGCCCGGGCCACAATCCATTTCAGCGACGACCGCAATACACTCACGATCGCCTACGCACCACCCGGTCACACGTTCCAAGTAACCCGCATTCCCTAGCTCAACGGCGCGATGACGGCCCCAAGCCTCATCACCTGAGTCCTTTCTCCACTTCGCGGGCCAATTGCCGCCGGACGGAGCCTGCCTGTGAAGCTCTCACCCCGCCGCCAACACCGATCATTCGGTCTCAGCCGCACCCTCCGGTGACGTCGCGCCGCTACTTGCCGCTCTTGGTGCGGTTATCTAGCCGGCAGAGCATCTGGCAATTCTCGGCCACGGTCTTACCGCCCATCCTCCACGGGACGATGTGGTCGGCCTCCATGTCGGCGAAATCGTACTTCTTGTTGCATACCGGGCACACGCCCTGCTGCTTCTCGTAGGTCTTGATCTTCGTCTTCTCGTCGAACCCACGCAAGTTCAAGGTCTTCTCGTTTCCCGTCAACAGGAACTCGTAGATGCCTTTCTTGCTATCTACCTCGTCGTCCTCGATGAGCTCGACGATACGCCTCTCAAGCGTCGCCGCGTTCAGGTTGTCGTTCTTGTGCCGGCTGTAGAATCCGCCCCAGTCCAACCCCTTCATGATCTTGCGGTACGTCGGGAAGATCACCTGGACCCAGTTAATCACCGCCTGGAAGTACTGCCATAGCTCCTGAGCGTCGGCGTCGTGCTGGTGTACGCTCATGTAGTCCTCCACCTTGCCACCGGAAATCCATTCCAGCGCGGTCTCCAGGACCTCCTGCCGGATCGTCGAGCCGTTTACATACTTCTCCCCGATCTGGTAGGCGGGACACCCGGTCTTACTGAACCATCGCTTGGCGTCGGCTAGCCACGGCCCCGTGTAGATCGCGTTGCGTAGCTCCTGGTCGGTCAGCTTCTCCCCCGCGATGTTGATGATCTTGAACCAGTCGAGCTTCTCGCTCTCCGCGCCCTCGCACACGTAGATGGAAAGTTCATAGTCCAAAATCTGTTGCTTCTTCTCCGGGGTAAGGTTGTCGAAGAACAGCGGCATGCCGTCTACCACGACGGCGAAGTCACCCTGGACGTACTGACAGACGCTGACGGTGCGCTGCTGGCCGTCCATTAGCTCGAAGCCGTCACCTGCCACCACCCAGTACATGGTGTTCAGTGGGAACCCCTTACGCACGGTGTGGACGACTTCGTTCCGCTGCTTCTCCTTGTAGATGAACTCGCGCTGGTATGCCGGCCGGATGTTCAGGCGTCCTCCGTAGCCGCGCACGCCCTCTTCGGCCTTGTCCTCGTACCCATTCACTAGTTCCGCCACCCTGACCTCGTGAAGACCGATCTTCATCCCTGCTTGTGCCTTATCACAATCCTGTCGTATTGGCGACGGTAGGTTCCGTTGCCGTTGGCTAAGTAGAAGCGTGGCCCGCCCTGCAAGTAGGTTCCCCTCTCTGCCACCTGCGACATCGGAACGCCGAGCGTCATGCTAGAACCAAGAATCTCGAACTGCCCCGGGTTGTACTTGTCGAGAAATGTGATAGGCACGCCCATCGCGCCGGGGAAGTCCACAGGAATATCCACTACGCGGCTGACCTCTATGCCGTCGAAGTTCACATACCTCGGATACTCGCCAGGCGAGTACTTCTTGTAGAGCGGGATTGTTTCGTGCCGACTGTCATGGTCCATGTTTGTGAACCAGCCGACGTTACGGAACTTGACCAGGCCGGTTCTCTCGTCGTAAACTCCGGCAGCGAACTCACGCGCGTTTTCGCTCGGGATCTTGAAGTAGGCATTGCCTGCCGCGAAACCGTGGCCGAGCCAAAGTTCGTTGTCTTGGATCAGCTTGAACGTCTCCTTGTATGTGATGGCGTTCTTGGGGCCAATCACCAAGAACTGCTTCCCGTGCTCCACCAGTTGCGCCACGTACTCCCGGAACAGGGAAAAGGGCGGGTTGGTGACCACGACGTCCGCCTGCTTCAGTACCTCGACGCACTCGCGGCTTCGGAAATCGCCGCCGCCATACGTGTCGTCTCCCCTCAACGGCCGGGTAGAATTGGCGTCATGCCGGAGCAGGAGTTCCACGTCCACCATGTCAATCGCGCCGTCTCGGTTCGTGTCCGGCACTTCGTTGATCTCGACGGCGTAAGGCTCCTTGCCCTCCGGCTTCAGGCCCTCTATGTCGAACAGAGCCAATTGCCTACCGACGATAGGGGAGCCTTCGTAGGTCGTGGCGACCAGCTTCTTAAGGCCCAGTGTCTTAAAGTTCAGGGCGAAGTACTTGAAGAAGTTGCTCTCGAACGGATCATCGCAGTTACAGAGGACCGTCTTGCCCCGAAGGTGCTCCTTGTAGTGCTTGAGCTCGTTGGCGATGTCCGCAAGCTGCGTGTAAAACTCATCCTGCTTGGCCGCTTTCGCGCTCGCGAGCGGCCGGTTCGCCGGAGGGGAGGACGTGCGGCCAGCGTTCACTCGTAGGCCCCTTTCCCTGAGATTGCCGATGATTCTACCCCAGCGCGTGCCGCTACGCCCGGTCGTACTTCACCCAATCCGACACGAAGCGCCGGAAGCCCCGACGCAGCGTGCCGCTAGCGCGGGGATACAGGGAGAGCGCGAACGCGTCTACCAGGACGGTTTGCTCCGTGGAGAACTGGCAGATGCCTGCCTGACCTGGCGAGGAGGCGTCCACATAGTGCATGGTCCACCAGAATACGACGAGGAGCGGTAAAGTTGCGCGCCAACCAATACCAAGGACCGATACCCATCTTCTTCCGCCGAACCATTTCCGCCCTCCCATACTGCCTACTGCCCTTCCTTCCTACCGCTTTAGACTACCCCGTTCATTTCGGCGGCGATGGCCTCTTCCGCCTCCTTCATGGCGCTTATCAGGAGCTCGCGGCCGCAGTTCGTGACGCTCCGCTTCAGCCTCCTTGCGATGGCCTCCAGCAGCTTATACTCCTCCGGAGTCAACCGCACAGCTACCTGCCGGTCTTTACTCTGCGCCTCGTCCTTCCCGCCATGAAGCTCCGCCTTGACCCAATCTTTCACCGTAATCCCCGCCATTAGACCCTCCGATACCCCAACCGGTAACAACTTCCCAATACCTACTTATACCACACTTCTACCCCTCGTTTGGCGGCCTCTCGTGGCGAGAATGCTACCTCAGCGCGCGCCTGCTTCCGGCCCTCTCTCACTCTCGCCGCCGCCTGGACCGCCAACAGCTCCGCCGCCTCTTCTTCCTTCTCATGCGCAACCCGCTCCGTCACTTCCCACGGCGAATACCCCGCCGCCCACGGCTCCGCGTACGTAACGCGAACCGGACAATCATCCGCCTCCAGCCCGAACACGTGTAGCCACGCCCGCCGATGCAGCTCCCGCGCGACCAGCCCCACCCATCCAGGTTCCCGGAGCCTCCATTCCGGGAGGTAACCTCCCGCCACGAGCCACGCCTTAGCCTCTTCCGCCTCCAGGGTCAGCCGGCCCCGATGGTCGTACCACACCCGAACCGGCCGCTCGAAACAACCGGCGCCATACACCGGCCCCGCAGTCGCTCGCTTGCGGCTCGCGTACTGCGGGGCCGGGTACTCCGCCAGCAACCCTGCCGCTCCACCGGACCCGTCTATGGCAATCCGCTCCAGCGTGTCGTACAGAGCCATGACGGACCTGCTATACCGCCGTACCCGCCGCCGGATGGTCATCTTCGCGGACGGATCTCCGGTGACCTGGACGAACGCCGGGCCGAGCCTGCGGCAGTTCACTTCCTCGTTGCTAATCTCCCGGAGCACCGTATCCACCCGGTTGATATGCTGAGACGTGAACCACAAATCCAGCCCGTTCTTCCTGGACTGAGCGAACGCCGCCAAGACGTCGCGCGGCACCTGCTGCCAGTACCTTGAAGCCACGCACACCGATGCCTCATCCAAGAGCACCAGCCCGAATCCGACGCGCGCCAACTCGGCAACGTTCCCCAGGTACACGGCCTCGGGAAAGCGAAGACCCACCATGTTCGTGAACACCTGCACCCGCCGCTTACGCACCTGCTCCACGGCATCCCTGACCATTCCCAACGTCTTTCCGGAACCAGGCAGTCCCGTGTACGCCCGTATCACCGGAGCGGACCTTTCCCCTTCACCGCGGACCGGACCGCCGCCACTATCAGGAGCACCTGACAGACCGCCACCAGCGCCAGCAGCCCCACGCCCGCCAGCGCCAGCCCGTACAGAGCCTCCACATCGGCAATCAGCCGCGTCATTGCCTGGTATCCTCCAGCAGCTTCTCGTTCGCCGCCTCTTCCGCACTGAGCGCCGTTCCTAGCCGCTCCACCGCCCGACGCGACTTCTGACCGGCACGACCCACGTACCCGAGCAGCGCCGACACCAGGAGCGCCAGCACCGCAACCACCGCCAGCACTTCAGTGAGCGTCATTCCGACCCGCCGACGACAAGCCATAGCAACCCCCTACGGAATGATGTCCGCTATCCAATCGACAATCTTAATCGTCCACTTGAAGCCCTGCACGGCCGCCACGCACGTACAGAACAGCCCCACAATGGTCAGCCCCTCCGTCACCGGGATAAAGGCGTCGTAGGCCCGGATGGTCGTAATCAGGTCCGTCAGCGCCGTCGGCAGGCTCATCGTCCAACTCGGCCGCACGCTCGATACCCACTGCATCAGACCGGAGAGGAAGTCGAGAAACGCGTTCGTTATCATGCCAGCCCCCTACAGGTTGAAGCGCGGCATCAGGAACCGCACCACGGCCACGGCGAAGGCAGCGTACACCGCCGCGCCCATCGCGGCCCGGAGCCACGTCCATGCGCCGATGCCCGTCACGGTCGGCAGGTTGACCGGCGCGTACGTGCCCGCCGAGAAGTCGAGAGCGTTGTTCGTGACGCGGGGAGTGGGGATGGCGATTAGCGTCTGACCGCCGGCCGGTGTGCTGAGCAGCCCTTCCAGCTCCACGAGCAGCGAGAACGGACCCCAGTTGAAGAAGCTCGACATGTCCTGCTTGCACTGGTCTATGTGCGCCTGGTCCGGCACGAACAGCGACTTGAGAGCGTTCGTCAGGATGTCTTGCAGCCCGCCGAGCAGCCCCGACGACCCCTGGTTGGACGTGCTATCGCCCCCCTGCCAGCTAATCGAGCCATCCCCGCCGACGTTCATCGAGAGGTTCACGAGCTGGCCGCCGCTGATGTTCACCATGCGCGCCTGTTGCTGCCAGGTGATGTTCCCAAGCGCCCCCGCCGCAACGTCTACCTCGTAGTAGCCGGGGATGATGTTCGTGAAGGCCGCTATCCCATTGCTCCCCGTGTTCACCGTCTGAGAGCCTGTGCAATTCGTACACTGATTCGAAGGTTTCAGAGTGACAGCCTGGCCCGACAAGACGATGCCGTTCCCGAACACGTAGACGTTCAGAGCGCCGTTGGAGCCGGAGACGGTCCCCCCGGCCGGCAACGGCGGAGCGCCAATGCCCGGCGGAGGCTTCGTGGACCACTGCCCGAACGTGTAGTACATCGGCCCCAGGTCGTAGTCGTAGTTGATGCCGGCAATCGCCCCACCGCTGCTGATATGGAGGTCGTACTTCCCCACGTTCGCACGGTCGAAGCCGTAAATGTAGCGCACGTGGTCGCCATCCACGCCGTTCGTATTAGGCAGGAGCACTGCCTGGGTAGTGCCCGCCGGCAGCCCGTTAACCGTCGCGATGTTGAAGTACACCTGATTCCCGCCGCAGTAGCCGGCCCCGCAGCCAGGGTTCAGGCGGGCCGTGTAGCCCGTAGCCCACGGCGCGGAGTTGAAGACGTGCAGCGGGTCCCGGTCATCGCGCAGAGGGTTCGTGTAGAAGTAGAAGGTGTAGGAGTACGTCCCGATATAGCCGTTGCAGTCGGCCCACATGTAGTTCCCGCCGACCTGGCCCCTGCCATCATTCGACACCTGGAGGTAATCGCAGATGCTGGAGTTGTTCCCGATGTACGCTATGGGCGCTTTCCCCTCCGGCGTCGTCGTGTACCAGTAGGTATCCTCTCCCACATAAGTCGCTCTAGCGCGGCCACCGCAGCAGAGCAAGACGAACGCGAGCGCCACCGCCGCCCCTCCTCCAGCCCCCTTCATCCGCTCCAGCCGCAGCATCCGCGCCCACCGGATCACCAGGAGCCCCGACGCCGCCACAATCGCCGGACGCGCGCAGTACAGGACAGCAGCCCATCCCGCCACCGCCGGAGCAGCGCGAAAGCACCCGCCCTCTTTAAGCAGCCCAGGCAGACCACCAGAGCCAGGTACCAGCACGCCAGCCAGAGAAAACCAAGCATGGAACATTCCACCCCCCTTGAAGAAAAGGCCCGGCCCCGATGAAGGGAACCGGGCCAATCGCCGCAGGAGCGACAGACCGCTACTTCGCGGCCCGCCGCACCATCTTGAACAGCAGCCCGACGCCGATAAGGATGGCGAAGATGGTCACCGCCACCGGGAGAACGGAAGTGACGACGCCGCCGAGCGACGTTACCGCCGTCTGCGTCCGACCCGTCCAGTCAATGGACGGAGCCGCCCAGCCGCCACCCTGCGCGAACGCCGGGACCGCCGCGACGATGCATAGTGCGAGAGCGCAGAGAGCGCCCACGAGCCGAGAACGAAGAGAACGCATGTCCTACCCCTTCTATCCCCTCTGCGGGGGATTTAACAGCAGCGCGATAAGCCGCACTGCTCCCGCCGACAGCAGCACCGCCGGCAAGACCTGATATGCAACGCCCGCTCCGTCTACACCCACCGACGAGAGCCAGGCAGCAACGTACTGGCTAGCGGTCATTGGTCGCCGATCCCAGGATGCGCCGCAGAATGATGTAGCCGCACTCCAGGAACGTCAGAGTGAACGCGTACCACGCCAGGTACACAGGGAAGCTAACCACCGTTCCGCCTCCAGACCTGGAAGAAGACCACCGCGCAGAGCAGCACGATAACCCCCTCCAGCAGCACACAGCCACGCGCCAGGAGCATTCCAAGAGCCTGCCCCTGCTGTTGTAGGTCCGCGACCGCGCCTAGCAACTGCGTGGCCTGCTGTTCCGTCACTTCCCGTCCGCCTTGGCCGTGAACTGCCAGACGACTTCGCCCAGGTACTCCAGCCCCTTAATCTTGTCTTGAGGCTTGCCGTCCTTCCCCGGCGTCTTCACCACCCGCGCCGTGTAGCGACCCGGCACCTTGACGCACTGGCCGAACTCGCGCACGTCGAGCCAGTCCTTGAAGAGCGGATAGCCCTCCATGTTCTCTTCCTGGACTTTCTCCGGGAACGTGTACTGGACGCGCGTCCCTTCGACCCGTTCCCCCGTTTGCCCGTTCACGAAGTCCACCTTCTCAGCGAACGTCACGACGATTTCCATGTAACCCGTCCTTCCTTCTTGCCTGTTTGGTTAGCCGCAGACCGCCGATTCCGATGTAGGAGAGCCGGTAGCCCGACCACTCCACGAACTCCAGAGCATCATCCACGGGAACATCCAGTTCATCGAGGGAGTGTTGAAGAGGGGAGCGGTTCGGCCGCAGCGCCCATATCTGGCCCCACGGCCCCGGAACGTCCAAGTCGGTAACCCGGTACTCCAGCCCTTGAAGCGCCAACCACCGTTCCATACCTGCAACAGTGTCGAACGCCCCGACAAGCTGGGCCCGCGCACCGAACGACACCCGCCCCGCCCGGACAGACGCGCCCCGCAGAGCGTAGACCTTGAACCGTTTTCCGCCCTGTGAGGACACGCCGAGCCTCCATCCGAAACGGCGACCAAGCAACCTTACCAAGAGTATATCATAGATGCTACCATACCTGCAAGCGTCATGCTACGCTGTGGCCCTCCTCCCCTGCCCCCACACATTGACAGGTCCCAACGGCCGACCTATCAATGTGTGCCGCCCACCCTGACCGGCATCAAGCCAAGGACACTGACCGGGCCGGACTCGAACAGGCGAGCCGTCCAAGAATTACCAGGGTCCGAACAGCCGACCCGGGTAATTCTCGCAAGGCTCTTAGGGAGCGTGTGGTATGGCACCGCCGGGGCGGAAAGGCTGCCCCGCCGGAGCCATAGGAGCCGGAAGCCGAACACCCGCTTTCGGTACTGCACACTGTCGCGGCGGGGTGGGTCGCTGTTGAAGGTATGCTCCGGGCCGGAACCCGTCAAGGGCCGGTACGTGTTTTTGCGACGATGAGGCTGTCGCAAAAACCCATACCGGAAGGCCCCCTTGACTGAACCCGGCCCTCCGCATGAACCGGAGAGCGACCCCACCCCCGCTCCGCCGAAACAGTGTGAGGGGAGGGGGAGGAGGGGAGCGTCGGCGTCCCGGTACTTCTGCCGGGACGGGAGGGAGCCGCCGGCCACGTACATCTACGAGCCGGCGGTACCACCAGGACTGAGGAATACGGTAACACTGTCAGGCGGCAAATTGGTAGCAGTATGGTAACATTAACTGTACCGCCATACAGCAACCGAGAGGAACCGCCCGCAGGATGCCCGCTCCGCAAGCCGCGACACCGAACGACAAGCGCGCTCTTGTCTGCAAGCTACTGACGGACCCCTTTCCGCCGACCAACGCGCGCATCGCCGTGATTGCGGAAGTTTCCGAGCGCACCGTCATTCGGCTGAAGCAGCAGCTACAGAACCTCGGCGTGGAGTACGTGCCGGACGGACGCGCACGGTCAGGACGGCGCACCGTCTTTGACAAGGCATGGACCCGCATAGAGGAACTGAAGAAGCAGAACCCTCGGTACGGCGGCCGGGAGCTTTGGGCGTACCTTGTGGGGGAAGGCGAGTTCCGGGAAGACGAACTCCCCTCGGTGGGCCGGATTGACGGCTGGCTCTCGGAAAGGAAACTGACGGTGAAGGTGGCGCGCACCGGCAAGACCGATAAACTCCCGTACCTCCAGGAGCCGGTCACGGCCCCGCTCGACCGCGTAGGCATGGACGGAGTGTATCCCTTCCTGACCCGCTCCGGCGCACAGAAACTCCAGTGCGTAGACGTGCGGGACTGGTATTCGGGAGCCGTCTATATCGAACCGTTCCCCTACTTCAACCCGCAGCAAGCCTACATGGTCGGCCTGGACCAACGCGCCTTCGCCGGCGTCTTCCTCCGGTTCGTGGACCATATCGGCCTGCCGAAAGTCCTTGTTCTGGACAACGGACTAGGCCAGATTATCGACCGTGGACACCTGCCGCAGATAGCCCGCTTCGCGCTGGAACTTGGCGTGACCGTGGAATGGGAGCCGTATGGCCGACCGTGGAAATCCGGCGCGGTAGAACGCTGGCACCGGGACCTTCAGAAGTGGTACGCCGACCGCAAGAGCGAAGCCACCACCATTCAGAAGGCAGCCGCCATGCTGAAGGGACGGGCGAACTTCGTAAATCACCACTGGCCCCGCCGTCAGTTCAATAACCAGCCCGCCGCCCGCCACATGACCATCAAGCCCATCAAGACCGACGAGCCCGCCCTCTACCCCGAAGCTATGGGAATGGGCGAGCTCTCACGCCCCGGCATCGTGCGGATGCAGCGCACCGTCGAGACGGGCGGTCTTGTGCAGCTTCACGGCAACGAGTACTTCCGCGTCTCAGACCTCCTGGTAGGCGGATACGTCCGGATCTCCTTCCAGGTACAGCCGCGCGCCCAACTCGGTATCGGGACGGTGGAAGACGGGAAGGGGAACGTGGTAGCGACGTTTCAGCACCACGTAGACGCGCCCCGCCCCGACGGCTGGAACTGCCTGGTAAACAACGTGAAGCTAATCCAGTTCCACGGAGAAGGGGACTGCCGGGGGAATTGGTCGCAGTCCATGCACGACGAGCAGGTACGCCGCATCATGAAGCGGGACCGCGCGAAGGGTATCACCCGCGCGAACGAAGAATGGGAAGGCCAGCCATGAACACGCCGGCCCTTCTCTTCTTCTACCTCCTGTGCGAAGCCGCCCTCGGCATCGCGGCCGGTCTTATCCTGGCCGCGCTACGCATTGAGCCGCCCCACTTCACTAGACCGCCGATAACACGAACCGGGAGTTCCAGAGTAATGCGGACCTCGACCTCCACGCCGAACGTGAGCCTTAGCCAAGCATGGCCATTGCCGCCGGGGTATTGAACTACGGGGTGGGTATCTCCGTGTCAAAGTAACGCGACTCGTATCCCCCTACGTGGTCAGGGTCGCCCACGTAGATGTACTCTATGCGCGTCGCTGCCCAACTGAACGCTTCGTTACGAGTCGGTGGTCCGGTTTCGTAGCTGTTCAACGCGGTGCTGAACTTCCTTGTCCCCTCCAGGAACGGAGCCTGTTGATTACCGCCTTCCATGGCGATATATGTGCCTCCCTGGAGGTGGCCACGCAGCCTTATGGGCAAGCCGGGGAGCCGGACATAAAAGCCATTTGGGTCTTTCCAAAACAGTGACTGGAAACTAAGGCTGTAGCATAGCGTTTTCGGCTTTTCCCTTTCGCCGCCGAGATACTTCCAAATATCGCCGGCAGCCAGTGCGGGCCCCGCATCCATTCGCCCCTGATAATTCATCATGTGCATCGGGTCCCAAAGACTAATCCCGATATCGATTACCTTGCGATTTGCTTCGTCCTTTGGGTCGAAGGAATAGGTCGGATTGAAGGGGTTGTCGCGGCTTGCTCGGACCTTTATGTCGCTGAACCAGAATTCAACGAAATACGGCCCCGATGGATGATACGAGTATGCTAGACCTCCCGGCTTCTCCATATCGCGGCCCCCCACATCAGGTGGGGGTCCGAAGGCCGCCACTACATCATCCTTCTTCTTACCAAGTAGGCGGATAGCCTTGAGGAACGTCTGTGCCCATTCCGGCTTTGCGGGCACGGCGGACGGAACGGTCGCCCCGGGCGTTACTCCTCCTTGTCGCTCCTGAGCAACTAGCTGTGCTCCTTGGGTTTGTAACTTGGTGATCAGCGGTCTAATCTTGGCTAGGTTAGCTGCACGCTCTGCCTCGGTTTGCCTCTTCTCGGGTTTATCACCTGAGCAGCCGCCTGATGCCAGTAATGCCATGGCTAGTGCCGAACACCACAGCCTTAACGAATAGCGCATGCCTGCCGCCTCCCTTTCTGTCTCCTCCTCGTCAGACCGAGTACAGCACGGGACCACCCAATTTATCAGAAAGCGGAGGACGGTGTCAAGCGCTCCTGACCAACCGAAACCCCGCCGCGTGTCTACCTAAGGCGTCATCGCTAGGTGGCAGGTTTCGTCATGCCCTCGGATGCCCGCACCTGCGGAAAGGTAAAGGCGGCCAACGCCTCGAATCCTGTGCCGAGAGGTTCCATGCCGCAACGCTTCGTCGCCAGATGCGCGAAGCACTAGCACCTGCTCCATTCGCAAGAGTGACCGGCGGGGGTAACCGCCGGTTGAGCAGCACACTGACAGAACCATGGGAGGAAGTCATGAATCCATCCAACATCGTTGCAACCGCCCGTTGCCTGCCGAAGCTCTGGGCACTCGCTGCTTCGGTGCTGCTCGCATGGTGTGACCCCGTAGGCGCGCAGGTAACCGTCAACGGCACAATCGCGAGAGTTACGCTCACCAGCGTGCACCTGGTGACAGGCCAGACCTTTAGCAAGGCCGGCTCGGTCACGGTGAACCTCTCGGTCGATTCGTCGGGTAGCTGGACCGATCTCCACGCTGGAGATTCCGTAAGGCTGACCCTGAACGCCCAACGACAGGTCGTCCGCGTCGAGGTCACTGGTCACCGCATCGCGGGTCGCATCGAACAATCCCTCACCGAGCTCCGGCCGGTCGAAGGAGACTGGGAGGTATCGAAGGATGTGACAGTGAATGGGCGGGTGTTTGATGTCGCTGGATGTACAGACGCCTACGTGGAGTTCAATCGCCGCTTTATTGGGAAGGTCGTATTCGCAAATCGCGAGCATTACGACCTACTGGAGGTGTGGGTCGGTTACCGGGGTGGCCGGGGAAATGGTAAGAACTGGTTCACCGTGCTAGGCGATGGTGAAGAGCTCTTCAAATCCGAGAAGATGGGCCAGAGTGACCCGGCTGTGAAGGTGAGCGTAGCAATAAAGGGATACTCAGGTGTCTCATTAATATCGGAAGGCGATGAAGACGTTGGTCACTACAAGTCAGGTGTTTGGGCTAACCCGGTCTTTGTGCGGCTACCGGCGACGATCCCGGAAGTCGTTGCGCCCGGCATGAATGAGATAATCACGTCCAATACAGCATTTGTGTGGAAGGGCGTGGAGGGAGCATCGGGTTACCTGCTGGAGCTCCAGTGTACCTCCTTACTTGACCCCGCCGACCGGAATGCGGCCAATCGGTTCCTGGCTATTCAGGTACCGGGCGGTACTACCGTCTACACGTTCGACGTTTCGCGAATGCCGAGAGGAAAGTGGCGGTGGCGGGTACACTCACTGACCAGGACCGGCCTCCTCGGCGAGATGGCGAGTTGGCGTCAGTTTGTCTCGCGATGACTCGCTCTACGACGCTCAGGGCGTGCCGGTACAGTTCGTCCACCCGCCTACCACGGATTTTCCTGTCTTCCCGCAGCCGGCCTCGACGGTGGCGAATACCACCCCTGGGTACCATTGCGCATTTTAGGCAAACTGGCGAGTATATCACGGGTTCGCCGTCGCTGTCAACTCCCGTCGAGCCCCTGAAATCCCCGACTGGCGTCTACACCTAGTACATTTTCGGGGTGACAGGTTTTCCGATGCTTTGACGCCGCCGCTGCTGCCAGGCGTCGAAGAGGCCAAGCGTGACCTGCATGGGCTCGAGACGGTCGTGAGCATCCCGGGCGGAGACCTGACGGAGGGTGTCGTGCCATGGACGGAATTGTTGCAGGAAGACGCAGGGACGCCTCTGGCACCGCCGCCGGTGGAGGAGAGCGCGCCGGCCGTCTGCATCTACACCTCCGGCACAACGGGCCGTCCTAAGGGGGCGCTGCTCTCGCACCGCAACCTGCTGGTGAACTGCGAGCAGATCCGCGCGGCCCTCCACTTTGACGAGCGGGACAACTTCCTGTGCGTGCTGCCGCTCTTCCACTCGTTTGCGGGCACGGTCTGCCAGAACACTCCCCTCTTCTGCGGCGCCGCCGCAACGCTGCTGGAATCGTTCCACCCCGCCAGGGTGCTGGAGGCCATCGAGCGGCATCGCGTGACCATCTTCGCCGGCGTACCGGCCATGTTCGGGGCGCTGCTCCAGCTTCCGCCGGACCGCGAGTACGATCTCTCCAGCCTCCGGCTCTGCGTCTCCGGCGGGGCGCCTATGCCGGTGACGCTCATGGAACCGTTCGAGAAGCGGTTCCAAACCATAATCATCGAGGGCGACGGCCCTACGGAGTGCTCCCCGGTCACCTCCGTGAACCCGCAGGAGGGCGTCCGCAAGCCCGGCAGTGTCGGCTTGCCCATCCCCGGCGTCGAAGTGCGCATCTTCGACGATGCGGACAGGGAGCGTCCTCGGAACGACGTAGGTGAGATCGTAGTGCGCGGCGAGAACGTGATGCTCGGCTACCACAACCAGCCGGAGGCGACCGCGGAGGCGATGAAGGGTGGATGGTACCATACGGGGGACCTGGGCCGCATCGATGAGGACGGATACATCTACATTGTCGACCGCAAAAAGGACATGCTCATCGTCGGGGGGCTGAACGTCTACCCCCGAGAGGTGGAGGAGGTCCTGTACACCCATCCGGCAGTGGCGGACGCGGCCGTGGTCGGCGCGCCGGATCCGCTCCGGGGCGAGGAGGTCGTGGCGGTCATCGCCCTCAAGCCCGGCGCTAGGGCCACCGACCGCGAGATCATCCGCTACGT